>JBGPHD010000099.1:0-11567 GCA_041484135.1 Gemmatimonadota bacterium | reverse complement strand
GATCTGCGCGGGCACCTGCGCTACCCGGACGAGCTGTACCGCATCCAGGCCGGCCTGTACACCACCTACCACATGGACGCGCCCGAGGATTTCTACCACCGGGAGGACCAGTGGCAGATCCCGGTGGTGGACGAGGCCGGCGGATCGGTGCCGTTCATGCGCCACATCGTCATGCGGCTGCCGGAGGAGCCGCGCGCCGAGTTCATCTACATGGTGCCGTTCACGCCGCGCGGGAAGGACAACCTGGCGGCCTGGATGGTGGCCCGCAACGACGGTGCCGAGTACGGGAAACTGCGGATCTATCAGCTGTCCCGGCAGAGCCTGGTGTTCGGCCCCAGGCAGATCGAGAACCGGATCAACCAGAACACCGAGATCTCCCGCCAGGTCTCGCTGTGGGACCAGCGCGGCTCGGAGGTGATCCGCGGGGACCTGTTGGTGATCCCGATCGAGTCGTCGCTGCTGTACGTGCAGCCGCTCTACCTCCGGGCCGAAGGCGGGCGGATCCCGGAGCTCAAGCGGGTGGTGGTGGCCTATCAGAACCAGGTGGTGATGGGGGAGACGCTGGACGACGCGCTGGCGGAGCTGTTCGGCGGCGCACCCGGCTCGCGTGGCCAGCCGGCGGCGGCCGGGGAAGCGGTGGCTCGCGGGGCGGGCGGGGCGGCGAGCGGCGAGGCGGCGCTGCGGGCGCTGGCCGCGGAGGCGCGGCGCCGCTACCAGAATGCGATGGAGGCGCAACGGCAGGGCGACTGGACCCGCTACGGCGAGGAGATCCGGGAGCTGGGGCGGCTGCTCGAGCGGATCGCGGCCGGGTCGCCGGGACCGCCGCGGTAGCCGGCGAGTGGCCGACCTCTCGTTCGGTGCCTGACCGCCTCTAGATCGCCGCCGCCATCTTGGCTTCTTCCTCAGCCCTGAGCTCGCGGCGGAGGATCTTCATGATGGTGCTCTTGGGCAGCTCGGCGCGGAACTCCAGCGCGCGCGGCACCTTGTAGGCCGCGAGATTGGCGCGGCAGTGGGCGATCAGCTCGTCCGCCGTCGCGGTCTGCCCGGGCTTCAGCACCACGAACGACTTCACCGTCTCGCCCCGCTTGGGATCGGGCACGCCGATGGTGGCCGCCTCGAGCACCGCGGCGTGGCTCATCAGCACCCGGTCGACCTCGTCGGGATAGACCTTGTAACCGGCGGCGTCGATCATCTCCTTCTTCCGCCCCACGATCGTGAAGAACCCGTCGGCGTCCATGGTGGCGAGGTCGCCGGTGTGCAGCCACGCGTCGCGGAACACCGCGGCCGTCTCCTCGGGGTGCTTCCAGTACCCGGCCATCACCTGGGGACCGCGGACCAGCAGCTCGCCCGGCTCGCCGGGCGGCACTTCGGTCGTGCCCGTCTCGGCGTCCACGATCCGGGCGTCGGTGTTGGACACGGGCACCCCGATCGTGCCGATCTTCCGCAGGCCGTCAATCGGGTTCACGTGCGTCACCGGCGAGGTCTCCGTGAGCCCGAAGCCCTCGCAGATCTTGCCGCCGGTCAGCCGCTCGAAGCGTTGCAGCACGTCCACCGACAGCGGCGCCGAACCCGAGACGCAGATGCGTACGCTGGTGAGGTCCCGCTTGTCGATCCCGGGATTCTGGCCGATGGCGTTGAAGTGCGCCGGCGTCAGGGGCGCGATGGTGATGCGCCGCTTCTCCATCACGTCGATCAGCCCGGGGATGTCGCGCGGATTCGGGACGAGCACCATCGCCGCCCCGATGCGCATCGGGAGGTTCATGCACACCGTCATGCCGAAGACGTGGAAGATCGGCAGGGCCGTCAGCATCACCTCTTCACCCGGCCGGAGGCTGGGGAGCCAGGCGTGGATCTGCTGCACGTTGGCGGAGAGGTTGCGGTGCGACAGCATCGCGCCCTTCGACACGCCGGTGGTGCCCCCGGTGTACTGGAGCACCGCCAGGTCGTCCATCGCGACCGCCACCTTCGGCGGCGCGGCCGCGGTCCGGCTCACCAGTTCCTTGAAGAAGTGGATACCCGGGCCGGGCGCCACCTTCGCCCACATCGGCGCCGGGTGGGCGCGCTTCAGCTTGAGCGGCGCGAGCAGGTTGAGCGGGAACCGCAGGTATTCCGGGATCGAGGCGATCACGTATTCCCGGATGGGCAGGCGCTCGCGGGCGCCCCGGATCTTCTGGTCGTACACGAAGTCCATGACGATCGCGACGTCACAGCCGGCGTCGGTCCACTGGTGCTCGATCTCCCGCGGCGTGTAGAGCGGGTTGGTGAGCACCACCTGCGCACCCAATCGCTGGACGGCATAGAACGCGATCACCGTCTGGGGCAGGTTGGGGAGCTGGATGGCCACCCGGCTCCCTTGCCGGACCCCGAGTCCGGCGAGCGCCGTCGCCAGCCGGTCCACCTGGTCCTTGAGCTGGGCGTACGTGAGCCGGCTGTTCATGAAGACCAAGGCCGGCCGCTGCGGGAACTTCGCCGCCGCGCGCTCGAGCATGGCGGGGAGGGTGACCTCCTCGATGGTGATCTCGGGCGGGACGTCGGGGTCGTACGCGCGGATCCAGGGACGGTCGGCCATGGGATTGTCTGCACCGAAAGGAGGTCGAGTCAAGATATCGGTTGCGTGCTGTGCCTGACAGGGTCCACGCAGATGCGGCGCATCTCCGCGTGCGACGATCGGCTTTGGCCCGCCGCGGCTACAGCTCCATCCGCTCCCAGGCGAAGGCCGTCTTCCACGCCGCGTCGCCCCGCAGGTACGACCGGAGCGCCAGCACGACGTGCTCGGCCGTGAGATCCTGGCTGGTGCACGCGAAGTGCCGGTCCAGCGATCCCTCCTGGTACTCCAGCCCGAATCCTTCCGCCGGGCTCCCGATGGCCTGGATGAACGTCATGTCGTCGGCGTCGTCGGCCAGGATCACGAACGCGTCGCCGCCGGGCGGGAGCCCCGCGACCACGGCCGAGATCTGCTCCGGGGAGGGATCGTGGAAGACCTGGTCCTCCTGGTTGGTGAGCGTGAAGGAGGGCACGTCGGCGGCTCCCGTTCTGCTAGGACCCTGCCGGTGTCGCGCCGGCGAGGTCGTGGAGCTTCGTGATGGTGGCCCAGTTCCGCGTGGTGACGCCGTCGCCCAGCAGCCGGAATGCGGCCTTGACGAGGGGGCTCTCGATCTGCCCGCCCGGACACCAGATGTACGCGACCCGCGTGCCGACCGCGAAGGCCTCCGGAGCCCAGCGCTCCTTCGTCAATGGTGTCAGCTTCGCGCGGTCCCTGGGGTCGGTGAGGACGCTGACCAGCAGGTGGCCCGGGTGGTGCGCGATCTTGCCGAGGGGGTTCTCGCGAACCACGGTGGCCAGCTCCGCGGCGCTGAGCACGGTCACGCGCGAGGAGACGCCGATCTTCGTCGCGATCCCCTGCTCGATGCGGGCGGCCGGGTCGCCCGGAGCGCCACGGGGAACGCTGAAGACGACGTTGCCGCTGTTGAGCAGCGTCCGGACGTCGCGGTAGCCGAGGCCGGTGACGAGGGCCTTGAGATCGGCCATCGACACCCGCTTCGCCTTCCCGATATTGATGCCACGCAGCAGCGCCACGTGGACGTCGGCGGCGCCGGCGGCCTTGCCGGGAGTGCGCTTCGCCGCCGGGCGCGCGCTCAATCGATGCGGGCCACGCCATGGCCCGGAGTGGGGAAGCGGTCGAATACGGCCGGGTCGTGTCCCGGCACGATGAGTCGCGGCGAGCCGGCCAGGGACACCATGCGCGCCTGCGCCGCCAGGTTCGACACCGAGTCGAGCGTCTGCGCGATCGGCCGGTGCCGCTCGAGGTTCTCGTAGAGGTACAGGTTGTCGGACGCGACGACGACCGTGCCCGCGCGGGTGCGGACCGAGAGATACTGCGAGGCCCAGGTGTGACGCCCGCCGGTGTAGGCGCGGATCCCCGGGAGGACCTCGCGGTCATCGCCCTCCACCAGGTTCACGCGGCCGGCGGCCCGCAGCCGCGCCAGCATCGCGGCGTCCAGCGGGTCGATCCCGCGGTGGAGCACCTCGCCGTTGGCGCCGACGTAGTACTCGTACTCGTCGCGCTGGATCCAGATCCGGGCGCGGGGGAACAGGTCCGCTCCGTCCAGGTGGTCCCAGTGCACGTGGGAGATGATGACGTCGGTCACGTCCTCGGGCCGGATGCCGAGCGGGGAGATCGCGTCGGACGGGCGGACGAAGTCCAAGGGGTGCCACTGCTGGATGAACGTGTCGCGGTAGAAGCCGGCGTCCACCAGCACGGTGCGGCCCTGTCCCTTGAGCACCCACACCGTCATCGCGATGTCGAGGCGCCGGGTGCTGTCCGCTCCGGCCACCAGGGCGCGCACCGGGAAGGCCGGGATGGTGGCGTAGCGGACGGCGTACACTTCGTAGGTCGCTTGCGCTTGGGGCGGGCGGGCCGGCCCGGGAAGGGCGGGGCCGGCCAGCGCGGCGGCGGCGATCAGCAGGGTGGTGCGCACGGGCTTCCTGGAGAAGTGAGCCCTACAGTTGATGCGCCGGCATCCCGTTCGTCAAGGCAGGGCAGCCGCTTTCGCGGATGCGACCGGTGGACAGGCAGCGGCCGGCAGGCTTGATTGAGCCTGACAAGCCAACACGTATGGAGGCCTCGTGTTCCCGCTGCTCATCCGCATCGCGGCGCTGACCTTCCTCGCCTTTCCGGCCCTGGCCCAGGCACCGCGCCAGACGGCCGTCTTCGCGGGCGGCTGCTTCTGGGGGATCCAGAACCTGTACGAGCACGTGCACGGGGTGATCTCCGTGACGTCCGGTTACGCGGGTGGCACGGCGCAGGGGGCGGACTACGAGACCGTGAGCAGCGGCACCACCGGGCACGCCGAGTCGGTCCGCATCGTGTTCGACCCGGACGTGGTGTCGTACCAGACGCTGCTCGACGTGTTCTTCACGGTGGCCCACGACCCCACCCAGCTCGACCGCCAGGGGCCTGACGAGGGGCCGCAGTACCGCTCGGTGGTCTTCGCCGCCGACAGCGTGCAGCGGCGCGCGGCGGCGACAGCTATCGCGCGGCTCACGGCCTCGCACGCGTTTCCCCGGCCGATCGTCACCGAGGTCGTGCCGTTCACCGGGTTCTACCCGGCCGAGGCGTATCACCAGGACTACGCCATCCGCCATCCGTACGACGCGTACATCGTCATTAACGACCTGCCGAAGGTGGCCCGCCTCCGCTCGCGGTTCCCGGCGTTGTATCAGGAGGCCGCGGTGCGCTCGCGGTAGGCGGCCCCGGTCGAGGTTTGCCGGGGCCCGCCCGCCGAATTACCTTGGCGGCTGTCCCGATCCATGACCGTCACCGTGTTCGTCCCAGGGGTCCTGCGCGACTACTGCGCGGGCGCCGCAGAGCTCGCGCTCCCGGCGGCGAACGTGCGGGCCGTCTTGGACGAGATCGAGCGGCGCCACCCGGCGCTCTACCGCTGCGTCTGCGACGAGACGGGCGCGGTGCGCCGCCACATCAACCTGTTCGTGAACACTTCCCACATGCGGGACCGCCAGGGGCTCGCCACGGCGCTGGGGCCGGGCGACGTCCTCACCATCCTACCCGCCGTCTCAGGAGGCTGAGCATGCCGGAGCGCGTGATGCTGTGCATTGGGACCCGCAAGGGTCTGTTCGTCGCCGAGGCGTCGAAGACGCGGCGCGCCTTCGCGCTCCGCGGGCCGTTCGGCAAGGGCGTGGCCGTCTACTCGGCGCTGCTCGACACGCGGGGCTCGCCCCGCCTCTACGCCTCGGCCTGCAACCCGTTCTTCGGCATGAAGGTCCTCCGCTCGACGGATCTCGGGAAGACGTTCAAGGAGACCAAGGGGGCTCCGGCGTTCCCGAAGGACGACGGGCGCGCGCTCGCCAACATCTGGTCCCTCGAGCCGGGCGTGGACAAGAAGGACCTCTGGTGCGGGGTCGAGCCGGCCTCGCTCTTCAAGAGCGGCGACGGCGGCGATTCGTGGGAGATGGTCCCGGGCATCAGCAATCACGAGCACGCCCGCAAGTGGCAGCCGGGCGCCGGCGGACTCTGCATGCACACGATCCATCGCGAAGGGAACCGGGTGCATCTCGGCATCTCGACGGGCGGCCACTACGTGAGCGAGGACGGCGGCTCGACCTTCAAGGCCTCCAACACGGGCGTCGGCGCCGGGTTCTCGCCGGATCCATATCCCGAGTTCGGCCAGTGCGTGCACAAGATCGCTGGGCACAAGGACGCCCCGGGCCGGCTCTACATGCAGAACCACGGGGGCTGGGCCGAATGGGACGGGCCGGGCGGCCGGCGGCCCGACATCGGCGTGCTGCGGAGCGACGACCACGGCCGCACCTGGCGCTCGATCGCCAAGGGCCTGTCCTCCGACTTCGGCTTCCCCATCCTCGTGCACCCGCACGACCCGGACACGGTCTACGTCATGCCGCTCGAGCCGGCGACGCGCACCTGTCCCGGCGCGGCTCCCGCGATCTGGCGCAGCGAGAATGGCGGCGGCTCGTGGAAGCGGCTCGCCAAGGGGCTGCCGAAGAAGGACAGCTTCTTCACCGTGCAGCGCGACGCGATGGACATCGACGAGTGCAAGTCGCCCGCGATCTACTTCGGCACCACGACGGGCCAGCTCTGGATGGGGCGGGAGGGCGGCGAGGACTGGACCTGCCTGTTCGACTCGCTCCCGCCGATCCACGTCGTGAAGGTCGCCGTGGTCTGATCCTGTCGCGGCAGGCGGGGCCGGCGGGAGGGCGCGGGACCGCGGCTGGTCTCGCGCCCTCGCTGCCTAACTGAAGATGAGGTGCGCCACCCTGGCCTCGAGGTCGGTGTAGATCATCCAGACCGCCGTGAGATCGAACGCGGCGTGCGCCACCATCACCATCCAGATCCGGCCCGTCACCGCGAAGATCGTCCCGAACACGAAGCCGGTGATCATCGCCTGCTCGGAGCCCGCGAGCCCCTGGACCGAGTAGTGCGCCAGCGCGAACAGGACGGCGGTGATCAGCACGGTCAACGCCTTCCCCCGCGTATCGCGTCCGAGCAGCGTGCCGAAGCGCTCGAACAGGAAGCCGCGGAAGACCGTCTCCTCGCCGAAGCCCGCGATCACGATCATCGTCCACACCGCTCCCGGAAGCGCCGCCGTGTTGTGGGCGAGGTAGTGATACGCCTGGTTCACCGGGTCGGCGCCGAGGAGCGGCATCACCAGCGTCTTCATCACGAACTTGAACGCGATGCCGAACGGGATGCCGACGAGCAACGCGCGCCCGAAGCGCACCGGCCGCACGTAACCGATCGCCGGCCACGGCGTGCCCGAGCGCCAGGCCCACGCCAGGGCCAGCGCGGCACCGAGCGGCACGAGGGGAAGCACGTTGCCGAATACGATGACCAGCATCGCGACGGTGCCGACGATCCCGAACCCGCGGAGCTGCGCGGCGAACCGGTCATCGGGCGCCGTCGACGTCATCACGCTGGTACCGCCCGATCGACGGGGGCCGCGAGCGGGAGCGGCCTCGGCCGGGACATGCGGGCCAGGAAGTACGCGGCGCCGACCCACAGCAGCGCCGACGTCAGCCACGCCGGAAGCGATGCGACGAGAGTGAAGGGGTTGGTCGCCCCGGGGAGCACGGACGGGATGAAGTTGGTGTTGTTCACCGCCGCATGCATGAGCATGGTGAGCAGGAGGCTGCCGCCGGTGCGCTTCCAGAGCCAGGCGATCGCGACGGAAATCGCGGTCGCTTGCCCCAGATACAGCGGGAACGACTGTCCGGTCTTGTCCGCCCCCGCGATGAAGAAGAGGGGCAGGTGCCAGACGGCCCAGATCACGCCGAGGAGCAGGCTGGCGCGGGCCAAGCCGAAACGCGCCTCCAGGCGGGGCAGGGCATAGCCACGCCAACCGATCTCTTCACCCGCCTGTACGCCCACCATGGTCGAGAACGCGGTCGCCGCGATCATCAGGTACCACGCCTCGGTGGAGAAGACCGGCCAGGTGCCCGTGAGGGCCCGATGGATGAGCGCGACACCGAGCTTGATCGTGGCGTAGTAGCCGATGGCGAAGACGTACCAGCGGAGCGCCACGTTCCCCTGGAAGAGCCGGCGGAGCAGGGCCCCGACCCCCTCGCGCCCCTTCCCCAGCGCCGTGAGCGCGATGGCGACCAGGGCCGGCGCGAAGATGCCGACATAGAGGACGAAGGTCCGGAGCGCGCCCGGGGCCGCGAGACCGCCCGGCGCCGACCCGGCCCAGAACCACGCCGGCCACGTCACGACGAAGGTCAGCGCGAAGAACGTCGGGAGGTGCGTTGCGGGGGCCGGACCCCGGTCAGGCAAGGTCCACCCGCACCACGCGCGTCTTCGTGATCAGCTCGAACGCGCGCTGGTTCTTCTCCGTGAACAACGCGAACAGCACGTCGAGAATGAAGATCTCGGCCACCAGCGGCAGCTGCCGCACGAAGGACTGCCCCAGGCTGATGCGCGCCCCCGATTCCCGGACCACGTGGATGCCGAGGGCGCGCTTGCCCAGCGTCTGGTCGGTCAGATACTCGGCCAGGACGAAGTAGCCGGGGATCATCAGCACGAAGAGGAAGACGCAGACGGCGATGAGCGCGGGGCTCACCACGTCGGCGAGCTCCGGGAAGAGGGCCTTGCCCGAGGGGCCCGTCAGCTGCCACACCGAGATGACCAGCGTGCAGCCGGCGGCCGCGAGCACCAGGAAGTCGATGAGCTTCGCGACCGCTCTCCGCGTGAACGAGGCGCTGACCAGGGGAACGGCCGCGAGATAGGACTCCGCGAGCCTCTCGGGGTCGCCGAACTGGCGGATCGCCTCGTCGATGGACTGTCCCTGCTCGACCCGCTCGCCGATGTGCGCGCGCAGGTCCATCTCGATCTGCGTCCGGCGGGCGCCGCGCGGGATGCCCGCAAGGACCTCGTGGACGTACTCGTCGAGTGTCATCGGTCCTCGGCCTGCTGGTGGAGGAGACGGGTCATCGCTTCCGCGAAGGTGCTCCACTCATCGGTCAGTCGCGCCAGCTCGCTGCGCCCGGCCTTCGTGAGCTGGTAGTACTTCCGCGGGACCCCGCGCTTGAGCGTTTCCCACCGGACGTTCACGAGTCCCGCCGCTTCGAGCCGGTACAGGATGGGGTAGAGCGTGCCATCCGTGATCTCGAGGGCGCCGTTGGTCTTCCCCACCAGCTTCGTGACGATCTCGTAGCCATACGCCTCGCCCCACGAGAGCACGTGGAGGACCGCGAGCTCGAGCGACCCGCGACGGAGCTCGCGCTCGATGCTCCGTTTGCCTTCGCCGCCTTGGTCCTGGTCGACACCCATGACCTACGGTAACACAAGCTACCTTGTTACACAAGATACTAGGTGAAGAATGCGGCAGCGCGGAGATGCGGGCACAAATGTACTCGTAAGCCATTGACGTACATGGTGTTACTAGAATGCCAAGTGTGCATTGGAGCGAGGGACAGAGGCCCCAACGGTACTACGTGGCGAGGAACTCGACCCTGGCCGGCACCAGGCGCGGGATCAGAGCTGCAGCGGCACCGTCAGCGGCTCCGGAACGCCCACGACATTGCCGTGCTCGTCGAGCCAGTGGAGCAACCGCTTGATGCTCCCCGTGGCCAGGGCGATGCTGGTGTCCGCCGCACCGTAGTAGAGGTTGATGGTGTCGCCGTCGGCCCCGATCGTGTACCCGCACGGGAACGCGACGTTGCCGACGTCGCCGTTCTGCTCGTACGTCGCCTCGGGACCGAAGACCCACATGTCGCCGCGCAGCAGGCAGTGCTCCGGGTGGGCGAGCTCCAGGAGCGCGAGGCCGAGCCGGTACAGGCACCCGGCCGCGGTCTGACGGACGCCGTGATAGAGCATCAGCCATCCCCGCGGGGTCTCGATCAGCGGCGGCGAGAGGCCGATCTTGTTCGCGTCCCACCACGACCCGCGCCGGGCCTGCAGCACCAGCTTGTGGCCGCCCCAGTTCCGGAGGTCCGGCGAGTAGGAGATCCACACGTGGGCGCCCGAGTCGTGCAGCGGCCGGTGCAGCAGCGCGAAGTTGCCGTCGATCCTCCGGGGGAGGAGGGCGGCGTCCTTGTCGTCGGGCTGCATCACCAGGCCGCAACGCTCGAAGTGCCGGAAGTCCGTGGTCAGCGCGAGCGCGACGCCCGGCCCGCCGCGGCTGAAGGCCGTGTAGGCGATGGCGTACTTCCCCAGCTCCTCCACGTAGGTGATCCGCGGATCCTCGACGCCCCAGACCTCTTCCGGATAGTGCTCCGGATCGGGCTGGAAGGTGGGTGCCCGATCGATGACCCAGCCGCTCACGCCGTCGGTCGAGCGGGCGGCGCAGAGGTGGGAGTGGCCGCGGCGGTCCTCCACCCGGCAGAGGAGCAGCGTGGTGCCGTCGGCCAGGCGGGTGGCGCCGGCGTTGAAGACCGTGTGGGCCGGGTACGGCCAGTCGGCGGCGGTGAGGATCGGATTCAGGTTGTGCCGCTCGAAGAGGACCTCGTAATGCTGCCGTCCCGTCATGGTCCGCCCGTCTGCCGGTGGCGTGTCATGTCAGCTCCGCCTGTTCGGCCGAGCGCATGTCCCAGAGCGCGAGGAGGAAGGAGATGGTCGATTCCGCGCCCTGGTTCTCGTTCACGCGATCCTCGTGCAGCCCGTCGCGGCAGCCGCCGGTGGAGGGATCGTACAGCGTCTGCAGGAGGTGGTTCTGGCCGAGGAACCAGCCGAACGCGGAGCCGGCATAACGGGACCAGCGGGCCTCGCCGGTGATGCGGTGCGCATCGAGGCACGCCGACACCATGCCGCACGCCTCGACGGGTTGCTGGTCGAAGCGCGCGGCGGCCATCCCACGGCGGAAGAAGCCGTTGGACCCGACCGGCGCGAAGTACCCGTCCGGCGTGTGCTGCAGCAACCCGAGCCAGTCGAGCGCCCGCGTCCCGGCCGTGAGCATGTCGTCGCGCGCCATGGCGGCCCCGGAGACGATCAGGGCCTGCGGCAGGCGGGCGTTGCAGTAGGTCACGTGGTCCTCGAACCACGGCCATTCCTCCGTGCTGGCACGCTGGTACAGTTCCAGCATCCTCGTGGCGAGCGTCAACCGCATCGCCTGGACGCTGGTGTCGCCCTGGAAGGCCCGGAGATACTCGTCGATGCCCAGCAGGGCGTAAGCCCACGCGCGTGGACTCGAGAACCGGCCGACCGCCGGCAGCGCCGCGCGGAAGAGATCGCCACAGAGACTCTGGCGCCCCGGATCGCTCGCGCGACCGACCACGGTCCCGAGCGCCCAGAGCGAACGGCCGTGACTGTCCTCGGAGCCGCCGGCCTCACCCCAGGTCCGCTCGTACGTGAGGAAGTTCCGGAACCGGCCTGAGGGCGGGTCGAAGGCGTGGTTCAGGAAGGCCAGGTAGCGCGAGGCCAGGGCGCGCACGGTGCGCTTCTCCACGGTACCGGCCTGCTCGAGCAGGACCATCAGGATGAGCGCCCGCGCGTTGTCGTCGAGGCAGTAGCCCTCGGCGTAGCGCGGCACCGTGAACGACGCGTGCTGGAGCACGCCGGTGTCGTCCGTCAGGCACTGGAGATGGTCGAGGTCCAGCTC
>JBGPHD010000098.1:0-11753 GCA_041484135.1 Gemmatimonadota bacterium | reverse complement strand
GACAGGCCAGGTCCTCCCCATTGCCCTGGACGCCCTCGACGATATCCAGGCCCACCGCCGGGACCTGCTGGACGTGCGGGGGGCGGCGGGGCGGATCCGGGCGCCGTGGCTCATCGTTCACGGCACCGCCGATACGTCGGTGGGGCCGGCCGAGGCCGAACGCCTGAAGGAGTGGGCCGCGGAGGCGACGGAACTCTGGCTGGTGGATGGCGCGGGTCACACCTTCGGAGCCAGGCACCCCTGGGCCGGGACGACGCCGGAACTCACCCTGGTGATGGACCGGACGATCCGGTTCCTCTCGGACACGCTTTCGTGAGCCGGAACGACACGGCCCGGACTCTGAGAGCCCGGGCCGGTGTCCTCGGGAAGGTGCGGGAACGCTTACAGCCCTGCGCGCCTCAGCCCGTCGAGGCCGCTATCTCCCTGGTCGGGGAAGTACTCGAGCATGGCGTCCTGACGCCGCTTCCAGAGGAGGCCCGCCGCGGCCAGAGCCGCGACAGCCAGCAGACTGACACCGAAGATACGAATCGTTCCTCCCGCGTTAGGGTGTCCACGCCCACTAATCTAATGACCTGCGCAAGAGCAAGAACCGGGCCGGGTGAGGGCGCCTGCTGATGGACATCATCGCGCGCCTCAAGCAGCACCTTGAACGACGCACACCCGCAACAGTTTCTGACGATGAAGCGCAACGTGCGGCCGTCGCCGTCATCGTAGCAGGAGACGTGCAACCCGCCATTTTGTTCGTAAAGCGCAAAGTCCGGTCCGGGGACCCGTGGTCGGGCCAGATGGCCTTCCCCGGGGGGTACGCCTCCCTGGACGACGAGTCCGCCGTCGCCACCGCCGAGCGCGAGACCGAGGAGGAGACGGGCCTCGATCTGGCCGTGGCCGGCGAGCGGCTCGGCATGCTCGACGACATCCACCCCCGCAGCGTCCATCTCCCCCGTATCCTGGTGACGCCCTGCGTCTTCGCGGTCCCGGCCCGGCTCGAGGTCGCTGCGGGACCGGAGGTGGACGCGGCCGTCTGGCTCAAGGTGGAAGACCTCCTGGCGGCCGAGAGCCGTCACCCGTTCGAGCTCCACCTGCCCACCGAGAAGCGGACCTTCGACTCCATCCGGGTCGAGGGGTTCACCATTTGGGGCATGACCGAGCGGATCCTCGCCCAACTGACGGAGCTCATCGCGGCCTGACAGGCTAAGCCATTGACTCACGGTGGGGTACTGGGTAATTTAGCCGCCACTAAATCTCCGTTTAGGAATGCAGTATCATGCCAGAAGGGCCGTCGCGGCGGGACAACCCTGAGACCGGGAGCTTCTCCAGCCAGGCAACCTCGCCCGCGGCTGGGGGTTCGCACGCCACCCCGTCGCTTGAGGGGATTCATGGCACCGTAGACGTGCCCAACCACCAAGCCGGCTTCTGGCAGCAGTGGCGGGCGTTCGTCGGACCAGCCATTCTCGTCAGTGTCGGTTACATGGATCCCGGAAACTGGGGCACCGACCTGGCAGCTGGGGCCCAGTTCAAGTACGAGCTGCTGTGGGTGGTGGCCCTCGCCAGCCTGATGGCCATCTTCCTCCAGATCACCTCCTCCCGCCTGGGCGTCGTGACCGGCAAGGACCTGGCCCAATGTTGCCGGGACTGGTACCCACGCTGGACCCGCGTGCCCAATTGGTTGTTCTCCGAACTCGCCATCGGCGCCTGCGACCTCGCCGAGGTCCTCGGCAGCGCCGTGGCCCTGAACCTCATGTTCCATATCCCGTTGCTGTGGGCGGTCATCATCACGGGACTGGACGTCCTGCTTCTCCTCACGCTGCAGCGGCTGGGCATCCGGACCATCGAGGCGGTGATCCTGTTGCTCGTGGCGACGATCGGCGTCTGCTACTTCCTCGAGATCTTCGTTCTTCCAGAGACCCAGCCCAACTTCCTGGAGATGGGGCATGCCCTGGCGAATCCCGGGTTTCGCCAGGCCGGGATGGTCTACGTGGCGATCGGCATCATCGGGGCCACGGTCATGCCCCACAACCTGTACCTCCATTCCGCCCTGGTTCAGAGCCGCAAGCTGCAGCAGGACGAAGCCTCCATACGAAGCGCCATCCGGTTCAACG
Organism: Gemmatimonadota bacterium; assembly: GCA_041484135.1. GTDB lineage: Bacteria > Gemmatimonadota > Gemmatimonadetes > Gemmatimonadales > JACORV01 > JACORV01. Next base: position 9,654 of record JBGPHD010000098.1, on the reverse strand, counting down.
CCCTCGATTCGACCGTAGCCTTGACGATCGCCTTCTTCGTCAACGCGGCCATTCTCGTGCTGGCGGCGATGGTGTTCTACGGCAAGACCAGCGTCACGGCGGCCGGCGGCCAGGTCGTGGCGTTCAGCGCGACCAGCGACTGGATCCGGATCGCGTATCTCACGCTCGCGCCGCTCATGGGGACGGCCGCCGCGAGCACGCTGTTCGTGGTGGCCCTGCTCGCGAGCGGTCAGAGCAGCACCATCACCGGCACGCTCGCCGGGCAGGTCGTGATGGAAGGCTTCATGCATTGGAGGATCAGGCCCTGGTTGCGGCGACTCATCACGCGCACCCTGGCCATCATCCCGGCCGTCCTCGTGATCGGCCTGCGTGGCGACGGCAGCGTGAACGACCTGCTCACGCTCAGCCAGGTCGTGCTGGCGCTTCAACTGCCCTTCGCCATGTTCCCGCTTTTGCATTTCACCAGCTCACGCAAGAGAATGGGAGCGTGGCGAAGCGGCTGGTTCCTGTTGATCGCGGGCTGGGGGAGCGCGCTCCTGATCACCGCGATGGACATCCTGGGACTCCCGGACTCGCTCAGGTCGGCGTGGCACGTCATGGTGGGTGGATGACGTGGGACCGGCAGAAGGGATGACGGCGTGTACAAGACCATTCTCGTAACGCTCGAGGGCACGCCTACCGACCAGGCGATCATCGCGCACGTCAAGCAGCTCGCGAAGTTCGCGCAGAGCCGCGTGGTGTTGCTCCACGTGGCCGACGGCTGGGCGGCACGGACGTACGGGCCCGACGCGGTCAGCGTGGAGATCACCGAGGACACCGCCTATCTCGGGAAGGTCCGGGATGAGTTCCAGTCCGCCGGGATACCCTCGGAGGCGGAGCTGGCCTACGGCGAGCCGGCCGAGGAGATCGTCAGGTGGGTCGAGCGCCGAGGCTGCGACCTGGTGGCCATGAGTACCCACGGCCACCGCCTGATGGCCGACTTCTTCCTCGGCACCACGGCCAGTCGAGTCCAGCACCGTATCAGCGTGCCGGTGCTCCTGCTCAGGGCGAAATGAAGCGGGGAGGTGGGATCGGATGAGCGCGCCCGGAGCGCTCTCGCGGTCGGTGGAGGACTACCTCAAGGCCATCTACCGCCTCGCCGAAGAAGGCGGCACGGCCGCGACCAACGACATCGCGCAGCGGCTCGACCTGTCGCCGGCGTCGGTGACGGGTATGGTGAAGAAGCTGGCGGAGTCCGGGCACCTGGAGCACGTGCCGTACCGGGGGGTGCGGCTCACGGAGACGGGGCGGCTGGCGGCGCTGGCGGTGATGCGTCGGCACCGGCTCCTCGAGACCTATCTCATCACCAAGCTCGGCTACGACTGGTCCAACGTGCACGCCGAAGCGGAGCGGCTGGAGCACGCCGTCTCCGACGAGCTGATCGACCGGATGGCCTTCGCGCTGGGCGAGCCCAAGTACGATCCCCACGGCGCGCCCATCCCGACGCGGAACGGGGACATCGAGCGGACGGCGCTGGAGCCGCTCGCCGCGATGGAGGCGGGAGCGCACGTGGCGCTCCGCCAGGTGGGCGACGGGGACCCGGAGCGACTGCGCTATCTCAAGTCGCTCGGCCTGGTGCCGATGGTGGAGCTGGAGGTGGCCGCGCGCGCGCCTTTTGGTGGGCCGATCACGGTGCGCCTGAGCGGGAATCCACCCGAGGAGCGCGTGATCGGCGCGGAGCTGGCCGCTTCGCTGCTCGTCGAGCGGCGTTAGGCCGGTGCCGGTCCGTCTCCTCCGCTGGCTGGTGCTGAGCGCCCTGATCGTGGGGCTGCTCCTCACCCTGGCGGGACGTACCGACCTGTGGCGAATATGGGCCACGGCGGCGGTGATGTCGGCCAACCTCCTCGCGGCCCTCCTCGTGGTGGACCCGGCGCTCACGCGGGAGCGCTTCAAGCGCAACCAGAAGACGGCAGACCCGGCGGTGCTGGCGCTCATCCGGGTGACGGCGCTGAGCGTGTTCATCGTCGCGCCGCTCGACGTGGGCCGGTTCCACTGGTCGGATGACGTGCCGGCGGCGTTGTCTGCGGCGGGACTCGTGGCGATGGCCGGCTCGTTCCTCCTCGCGCTCACGGCCCTCCGCGCGAACCGCTTCTTCCTTCCGCAGGTGCGGATCCAGACCGAGCGAGGCCACCATGTCGTGGACCGCGGTCCCTACGCGTTGGTGCGGCACCCCGGCTACGTGGCGATGACGACGTTCGCGCCGGCGGCGGCCCTTGCGATGGGTTCGTGGCTGGCGCTGGGCTGTGGTGCGGTGTGCGGTGCGTCGTTCGTCCTCAGGGCTGGACTCGAAGACCGATTCCTGCAGAAGAACCTGGAGGGCTACGCCGAGTACGCGCGGCGGGTCCGCTACCGGCTCGTACCCGGACTCTGGTAGCCTGACGCCGAACCGCCGCGGCACCGGTTGAGCCGGGCCGCGGCGGCAGATCCTGCTTCGTGGCTGTCGTGACTACTGGCGGCAGACTCCGTTGGGGTCAGGCCGCTCGTGGTCCACCAGCGGCCGGTGATCGAGGTTCGCCACCCGCACCGCGATGTCGTAGACCAGCTGCCCTATCCGCGCCATGTGGTCGTAGTCGATGTACTGCGGCTCGTCGCTGACCTGGTGATAGTCGCCGTGCAGGCCGGTGGTGAAGAAGACCACCGGGATCCCGTACCGCGCGTAATTGTAGTGGTCGCTGCGGCAGTAGATGTTCTCCGGATGCCCGTTGGCGTCGAACTGGTAGTCGAGCTGGAACGGCTGCCTCTCGGAGCGGTTCACCGTCTCGACCAGGTCGCCCAGCTCGGTGGAGAGCCGGCGCGAGCCCACCAGTTGTAGGTACGCCGGCCCGCCCACCGGGAGGTCGCGCGCGTCGCCGCGCCCCACCATGTCCATGTTGAGCTGCGCCACGATCGAGTCGCGCGGCACCGTGGGATGGTCCGCGAACCAGCGCGAGCCGAGCAGTCCCTTCTCCTCACCGGTGTGCCACACGAACAGCAGCGACCGCTTGGGCCGCGCGCCGCGGGAGAACGCCTCGGCCAGTTCGAGGAGCGTGACGGTGCCCGAGCCGTCATCGTCGGCGCCGTTGCGGATGGAATCGGGACGGGTCGCGCGCCGCTGGCGCAGGCTGTCCATGTTGAGGCGGATGGCGGCGACCTGGGCCATCTGTTCCGGCGAGGCCTGCTGGCCGCGCGAGACCATGCCCGTGATCGCGAACCGGGCCTGGTTGAAGAGATGCAGCGAGTCGTGGTCCACCGGCGCGCCCGTCGACAGGCCGATGTGGTCGTTGTGCGCGCCTAACGCGACGAACTCGCCGCGGAGCCCGGCGTCGCTTCCCCGCAGGATGGCCACCAGGTTGCGGGCGGGAGCCATCTCGTCGTGGAAGATGATGTTGGCCTGCACGGCCGGGCCCGCCTGGCCCTTGGCCGCGGCGTCGGCCGGGCCGCCGAGGAGCGCCTGGGCCGCGCGCGACGTGAGCGTGATGGTGAGGGGCGCGTCGGTGCGCCCGTCGTTCATGAACACATCGCCCTCCCGCGGGTTCGTGGCGGCGCGGACCGCGGTGGCCGAGAGCGAGTCCGCGATCGTCCCGATGGCGACGGCGCCGCTCAGGGACTCGGTGTAGGGCCGGAAGGCCGCCGCTCCCCGTCCGCCGCCGCCCCCGCCACCTCCCCCGCCGCCGAACGCCGCGCCGGCACCCGCGCCACGGCGCTGACGGACCACGACGATCCGTCCGCGCACCTGGTCCGCCGAGAGCAGGTTGCTGGTGTCGAGCGCCATCCCGCCGAACACCACCGCGGCACCGTCGATCCGGCGGACGGCGCCGCGCGACGTGGCGATGAAGTCGATACCGCCGCGCAGCGTCGTTCCCCCGACCGTGATGGTCGAGGCGGGGTCGAAGGTCCGCCGGAGCATGGGGACGTTCTGGAAGAAGCCGCCGCTGTCGCCTGCCGGCTCGAGCCCGAGGGCGCGAAGCTCGCGCTCGATGTACGCGGTCGAGCGCAGGTGGCCGGCCGTGCCCGTCTCGCGCCCCTGCATCGAATCGTCGGCGTAGATGTACAGGCGGCTCATCAGGTCCGCGGCGGAGATGACGCGGGCCGTGGGCGTGGGCGTGTGCTTGAGAGGCAGCTGCGCCGCCAGGGGAGCGGGGAGCGCGAGCAGGGCGACGAGCAGGCCGGGGCAAAGGCGCGGCATGGTTCGAGACCTCGGGTGCGTATGGAGGGACCGGAGAACTGCTGCAACAGGTTACGCGCGGGGCCGGGGCTCCGTTGGCGGGTCGCGGCTCGTGGCAGCCGCTCAAGGGCCCACCGACCTACTGCTTCCTCGCCGCCTCCAGACCTTTGAGGATGGCGGCGAGCCGCCGGTCCCGGGCGTCGCGGATCGTCTCGATCTTGTCGCCGTAGGCCTTCTCGATCTGGCCGGTGAGCGCCCGCAGCTGCTCCGGCTCCAGCTTGGTCCACTGCGCCAGGCTTCCCCACCACGTCTCGAACGAGACCAGGAGCTGCTGGAGGAAGGCGGTGACGCCGCCCTCGCCGGCCCCGAGGTGGTAGGTGAGGTGCGGGCCCGCCGCGGCCCAACCGAGGCCGGGGCCGAGGGAGACGGCGCGGTCGATGTCGTCCACGTCGATGACGCCCGCGAGCACGAGGTCGATGCACTCGCGCCAGACCGCGGCGGCGATGCGGCCGACCACGTTGCCGGGCACTTCGCGCTTGAGGATGATGGGGATGCGGCCCATCGCGCGCAGCCAGCCGCGCAACGTCTCCACGGTGTCGGGCGAGGTGAACTTGCCGGGCACCACCTCGACGAGGGGGATCAGCTCGGGAGGGTTGAGCGCGTGCGCGACCACGCAGCGCTGCTGGTCGCGGCTGCGGGCGGCGATGTCGGTGATGGCGAGCCCGCTCGAGGAGGAGGAGATGATCGCGTCGGGACGGGTCAGTTGGCTGATGTTCTCGAAGACCCGCTGCTTGAGGTGCAGGTCCTCGCCCACCGACTCGATGATCCAGTCGGCGTCACCGCACGCCTGGAGGAGCGAGCGGCCCAGCCGAACCCGGCTGAGGCCCGCCTCCACCGTGGCGCCGTCCGCATGGCCCAGGGTCACCAGGGCGCGGGCGCGTCGCGCGATCTCGGCCGCGGCGCGGTCGGCGGCGTGGACCTCGGTGTCGTAGATCGCGGTCGGCCAGCCGGTGGCCGCGGCAAGCGCCGCCCACCCGCGGCCGATGGTGCCCGCGCCGACGATGGCGACCTTGATCTCCGGTGAGGCGGGAGCCGTCATGGCCGCCAAAGCTACGCGGCGAAATCGGCCGCCGTAAGCCAGCGGCCGAACAGGTGCTCGAGGAGGAGGTCGTGCACCCGGGAGACCTCGAAGTCGCGATACACGAGTACCGTGGGATCCCCGCCAAGGTCCCCGATGACGGTCCGGCCGCGTTCGGGCCCGTCCGAGAGGTCCACCGCCACCGGCACCGGCTCGGCCCGGCCCCACGCGGGCTCGAGGGCGAGGGCGATGGCGAGCGGATCGTTGATCACGGCGCCCCGCAGGCCCTCGGCCTCCTCGTGGAAGCGGACGTAGAAGCCCAGGAGCCGGCCGAGCCAGCGCGCGTCCTCGTCCGGGTGGGTGGCGAGCCTGGCCACCGCGGCCGCCGGGATCACCAGGCGGCGGGTGACGTCGAGGCCCACCAGCTCGGTGCCGAGCCCCGCGGCGAAGACCTCGCGGGCCGCCTCGGGGTCGCACCAGACGTTGAACTCGGAGTGGGGCCCGGTGTTGCCCGCGGCGGCGATGTTGCCGCCCATGGCCACGTGCCGGATCACGCGCGCGCGCACGAAGTCCGCGTCGAGCCGCAGCGCCAAGGCGAGGTTGGTGAGCGGGCCTAACGTGATGAGCACCGCCGGCTCTCGCGCCGCGCGCAGCGCGTCCTTGAGCGCGCTACCCGAGGGGTGCACGGGGTCGGGCGGCGGGAGGTCGTGGTCGCCCAGGCCTTCACTGCCGTGGGTCTCCTTGGCGGTGATGAGGGGCCGCGTCAGGGGCCGGTCCCAGCCCGGAAGCACCAGCACCTCGGAGGGCGCGCGGGCCAGGACGAGCCGCGCGTTGCGGGCCGCGCTGTCGAGCGTGGTGTTGCCGTAGGTGACGGACACCGCGCGCAGGCTGGCCTTGGGCCAACGGGCCGCCAGGATCAGGGCCAGCGCGTCGTCGATGCCCGGGTCGGTGTCGATGACGACCGGGGTGCTCATGGGGCCGGCATCCCGCCGTGCGTCGCGATCCAGCGCGCGCGCCGTCCCTCGGCGGCCGCGAGGTACGCTATCTGGCCCGCAAGGAGCCGCTGCATCGCCGTGGACACCGTCGCGGCGCGCGCCGGTCCGTCACGCATCGACGCCACGACGTACTGGCCCCACCAGAGCCGCAGAGCCACGGTCGCGCGCGCCAGGCCCCGCGCCTGGACCTCGTTGAAGAGCTGGAGGGTGGCGGCGGTGCGCGGCGTGTGCCGCCCCTTCACGAACTCCCAGATCCTTGCGTCGGGGATGGTGTCGAAGTCCACCACCAGCGTCCCGCGCCGCAAGGGATCGATGGCCAGCGCGCGCGTCAGGCGGTAGAGCTCGGCCCCGTCACGGTACGTCGCGTCCACGACCGCGGCGGTGATCGTCCGGCCGAAGCCGGGACCCGGCACGCGGCCCAGGGTCATCCCCAGCGAGTCCACCAGCACGCGCCGGAAGGCCTCGTCCCCGTCTTCGAGCGCGGCGAGCGCCGGCTGCATCGAGACCGGGATGGAGTCGAACCGCTGGCGCGACGCCAGGTCCAGCGCCGAGGCCAGCTCCACCTTGAAGAAGTCCTCCGAGAAGTTGTGCAGGTTCGAGAGGATGTCCACGCCGATCGCGTTCCGGCTCGGCACCCGGCCAAGGAGGCCGAAGAGCGAGGTGAGCAGGCGGCGCCACCGGCTGAGCGTGGCGTCCACGTAGATCTCGTAGATCCCGGCCTGCACCGTGTGCACCGGATTGGCCACGTCCGCGATGAAGTGCACCGCGTTGCCCGCGTAGAGGGCCGAGAGCGTCGGGCCGCCCGGCTGGCCGGAGAGGAGCGCGAGCAGCGCGAGGTCGGTGTAGAGCTGGGCGTTCTCCTCCGCGTAGGTGTGCACCTCACCCGGGAACCCGATGGCGAGCGCGAAGTCCCACGGGGCGCGCTTGAGGACCGAGGGATCCTCGGACTTGGGGTGGTGGTTCAGCCCGTAGTGCGCGTGCGCCTGGCTCGAACCCCCGGTGAGTTTGCCCATGTTGAGGGTCATCGGGTCCCAAGGCACCGTGTCGCCGGCGGCGGTGAGCCGAGCTGAACCGTCGGGATGGCGCCAGAGCCGGCTCTGGTTGCGCCGGTCGATGTCCACGTACATCGAGCCGAGCTGGAGCGCCTGGGCGAGGGCGATCCGGCTCCCGGAGCGGTACGACGGGTGCGGGTCCAGCGCGCGGTCGGACGGGGAGAGGGCCCCATAGACGGCCGCGAAGGGATCCACCCCGAGTACGCGCGCCTCGCGGTTCATCATCAGGAATTCCTTGAAGGCCCGAACGTCGAACGCCGAGGCCGCGGGGTAGCGCCGCCGGAACGCGGCGCGCAGCGCGGTGTCCGGGCACTCCAGGGCGCGGGTGTAGAACCAGGCGCGGAAGCGCTCGATGTCGGCATCGGTCGCGCCCGCGAGGGTGTCGTGACCCACCGCGAGGCCGGAAGGGGCGCGCGAGCGGGCCAGGGCGCTCGGCGGGAGCAGGTCGTGGAGGTAGACGGCATAGCCGAACGCGGCGGCGGGCGCGGCAAGCAGCGACAGGGCGAGCGCGGTCCGGAGGAACCGGCGGGTGGGGGCGCGCATGAACGGGTAATCTGGCGCATCATACCCGCTTGCTCTAGGTTCACCTCGTGAGCCCCATGGCGCAGACCGCGAGCGGCGAGGGTCGCCGCATCCTCATCGTCGACGACGACGCGGCGGTCCTCAAGGGCCTGGCCGACTACTTCGAGCGCCTCCAGTACGAGGTGGTCCGGGCCCTCACCGGCAAGGAAGGCATCGCGGCGTTCGACGCGCAGGAGCCCGATGTCACCATCCTCGATCTCCGGCTCCCCGACATGGACGGCCTCCAGGTGCTCGAGGCGCTCCGCCGCAAGCGGGCGCTCGTCATCATGCTGACCGGCTACGGGGACATCCCCACCGCCGTGCAGGCGATGCAGATGGGGGCCGAGAACTTCCTCACCAAGCCGGTGGACCTTCCCCACTTGGTGGCGACGGTCGAGCGCGCGATCGAGAAGCTCGACCTCAAGCGGGAGAACAAGCGGCTCCGGGAGCTGGTCCCCACCACCCGCCGCCGGATCGTGCAGGCGCTGCTCGTGCTGTTGCTGATCGCGGCGTCACTGGGGATCGGCCGTGCGGTAGGCGGGCTGGGGAGCGAGCGGCCCGCGCCGCCCCCCATCGCGCCGACCCGGCGGCCGCCCAACCAAGTCCCGGATACCCGTGACACCTTGAACTACCCGGCGCTGCCGCCTCCCCAGCCCGCGGCGCCTCGGCGCTGAAACATTCTCGTCCTTTCGGCGTAGATAGTGTGGGACGACAAAGCATCGTCCCTGATTCCGCCGATACGACGTTCCTCTATGACGTTATTGTCCGCCGCCTGGCGGACCGAGCGGAAAGCCGGACGAAAGTCCGGTGGTCGAAGCGGGGTCCGGCGCCACCCAGGCGACGGGCCCCGTTTTGGCGTAGTTTGGTCGCGCGATGAGCCAGCCCGCCGGCGCCCCCCAGCTCAAGCGTGTCCTCACGCTGACCGACGTCGTCCTGTTCAACATCATCGTCATCTTCAGTCTGCGCGGCATGGCCACGGGCGCGAAGATGGGCCCGGCGTCCATCCTGCTCTGGCTCCTGGCGGTGGGCGCCTTCTTCGTGCCGCTCGGCCTCGCGGTGGCGGAGCTCTCGACGCGCGATCCCACCGAGGGCGGGCTCTACTGCTGGACCCGCTCCGCGTTCGGGGACGCGCACGGCTTCATCTGCGGCTGGTTCTACTGGGTCACGAACCTCACCTACCTGCCGACGCTGCTCTTCTTCCTCGCCTCCAACGTCGTCTTCGTCGTGGCGCGGCCCGCCCTGGGCGAGAACCCGTGGTTCGTGACGCCGCTGGCGCTGGGGGTGCTCTGGTTCACCTGCTGGCTCAACGTCCGCGGCCTTTCGCTGGGCAAGAAGGTCACCAACAGCGGCGCCGTGGCCAGCTGGCTCGCCGCGCTGCTGCTGATCGCGGCGGGGCTCACTGCGTTCCTGCGGTACGGCTCCGCCACGCCCTGGCAGTGGTCGGAGGTGGGGCACTCGCTGGGCAACCTGCGGACCGTGGCGTACTTCAGCACCCTTTCGTTCGCGCTGGTGGGGCTCGAGTTCGCGCCGGTGATGGGCGACGAGATCCACGAGCCGCGGCGCGTTCTGCCGAGGGCGCTGCTCATCTCGGGCGCGCTGATCGCGGTGCTCTACATTCTCGGCACGTCGGCGATCCTGGTGGCCGTTCCGCCGGCAGAGGTGAGCCCGATCTCCGGCGGCATCGGCGCCGTGCAGTCGGTCGCGGTGCACGCCGGGTGGCCGTGGCTCCCGGTGCTGGCGGCGGCCCTGATCTCCTTCTCGGTCATGGGCGGCATCGCGGCGTGG
>JBGPHD010000097.1:0-11901 GCA_041484135.1 Gemmatimonadota bacterium | reverse complement strand
GAACGCGGCAGCGGGCAGGGCCCACGCCGACTCGAGCCCCACGGCGATCGCGATGACGGCGCCGAGACCGCTGCCACCCGAAAGACCGAGCAGATAGGGGTCGGCGAGCGGGTTGCGCACCAGCGCCTGCAACGCCGCACCTGCCACGGCGAGCACGCCTCCCACCAGGAACCCGAGGGCGACGCGCGGCAACCGCACCGACCAGACGATGGCCCGGGCCGACTCGCTGCCGTCCCCGCCGAGCGCGGCGACCACGTCCGCCGGTCCCAGACGCGACCCGCCGACGGCCAGGCCGACGAGCGCCGCCACGATCCAGGTGGCCGCGAGCAGCACGGCGAAGGTCCGGGCCGGCAGCCGCTTCACCGTGGTCCCAGCGTGGCCAGCCGGATGGCGAGGTCGTGCACCGCCTGCGGCATCCGCGGCGAGGGGCGGCCGAAGAGGCTCCCGTCGACCGGGATGACGCGATGCTCGCGCACGGCGCGCACCGCCCGCCATCCGGGGCGGCCCGTGAGGTCGGGGGTGCGGGTGGGGTCCGAGGTCAGGACGAGAATGGCGTCGGGATCGCGCGCCACGATCGTCTCGAGGCTCACCGGCGCCGAGGACTGGGTGATGTCGGCGAAGACGTTCTCCGCCCCTGCCGCCGCCAGGATCTCGGAGAGGTAGCTGCCGCCGCCCACCGTGATGGGCGGGTTGGACTCGACATCCACGTACACCCGCACCCGGCGCGCGGCGCCGGTGGCGCTCCGGCGCCGCTCGGCGTCGAGCGCGGCGTCGAATCCGGACAGCAGGGTGTCGGCGCTCGACCCTTCGCCGGCGGCGGCGGCGATGAGGCGCGCCGCGCGGCGCACGTCGGCGGCCAGGTCCACCTTCAGGACCGCGACGGGGATGCCGAGGGCCTCGAAGCGGGCCAGCGCCGGCCGGTTCGCCGCGGAGGCGTACAGGAGCACGAGATCGGGGCGCTGCGCGGCCACCGCCTCGACGTTAGGCCCGATCCCGTTGCCGAGGTCGGGGACCGCGAGCGCCTGGGCGGGATAGTCGCACCAGTGGGTGCGGCCGACGAGCTTGTCGCCCAAGCCGAGCGCGTAGACCAGCTCGGTGGTGGCGGGGGCGAGGGAGACGATGCGCCGGGCCGGCGCGGCCAGCGCGACCGATCGGCCCCAGTCGTCGGTGAGGGCGACGGCGCCACGGGCGGGCGAGCGGGTGCACGCCGCGGCGAGCGCGGCGAGCGCGATAACGAGATGTCGGAATGGATGGAGTTGCCGCCGAGCGGCCACCGTCCCCTCCCTCGAGGGTGTTTGTGACGGCGCGAACGGCGAGGTCTCCTGACTTCGGGTGCGCCCGCTCGCCTTCCCGGCAACAGCCAGTGGCTTCTGAGCGGACGGTGGGAACGAATCCCTTACCCGTTACAGTGGCGGGGCCGCGCCGGACTCACACCGGCTTCCGAGATCCCCGTTCGCGTGAATCGATTGTGGCGGCAATCTGCCGCGGCGCCGCCGGCCGCGCAAGCCCATGCGGGCTACTCGCGGCCGATGCGCGCGGCGAGCTGGGACTTCAGGGCGTGGCGCCGGTCCCGGTACTGCTGCCACTCGGGCGCCGGCGTGTCCTGCTCCTTCCCTTCATAACGCTCGTCCAGCGAGACCAGCTGGGCGAGCAGCGTCTCCATGGACGCCGGCGCGGGCGGCGCCTCGGGCGCCGTCGCCGGCCGGCGGCGTGCCACCGCATACCCTCCGGCCGAGAGCGCGAGGGCGGCGGCGATGATCGCGATCCAGCCAAGCCGCTGTGCTCCGCCGCCGGTGCGCGAGAACCTGATCTGGACGCTGCCACCGGCGGGCACGCTGTCGCCGGCGAAGTGCGCGAAGACCCGACCCTCGAGGCTCACCGGCTCGCGCTGGGGGAGCCCCTCCATCGTGGTGCCGCTGTCCTCGACGAGCACCTCGAGCCTGGCGGTGAGCTGCTCGACCGGCACCGTGAGGCGGCTGGTGCCGCTCGGCGCGACGTAGTTGACGACGACCTGCTTGACGCCGGGCGGGAACGGGGCCGTCACGCTGACGCGGCCGTTCGCGTAGCCGATGGCGGACGGCGAGACATCGCTCTCGCCCACCCCGAACTGCACGATCCCGTCCGGGAGCCGCGCGCTCCAGGTGGGGGTGGTGCTGTCGGCCCCGACCCGCGTGGTGGTGCCGGGGTTGGTGATCTGGATGATGTCGAGCACGGGACGCGAGCCGTCCGGATTGGGTGTCGTCAGCACCAGGTGGCGGACCGAGACCTGGAGCGGCGGCCCCCCGGCGCTGGTGTCGAAGACGGCGAGCAGCATCGCCCCGGCGCCGGCGGGGGACCGGGCGGCGACCGGCTCCGAGAAATAGCCGATGCCCTGATAGCGGGTCGAGACCACGAAGACGGCGGCGGTGTCCCCGCCGGCGCTCACGCGGAAGCGGAAGCGGCCCGCCGCGTCGGCGCGCACCGAGTCCACCGGACCCTGCCGCTCGGGGGTGATGAGATGCGCGACGACCATCGCGCCGGGGAGCGCGGTGCTGTCGGCGCCGCGCACGCGCACGAGCCGGCCCGCCAACGCCACGGGGCCGCGCGTCTGCGCGCCGAGCCCCATGGGAAGGAGCAGACCCATCGCGATGAGGAGGCCGCTACGGCGTGAACTTGCCAAAGTCTTCCGGGTCGAGATTCTGGAGGTACGACTTGAGGGATTCGCTGTCGAGCGGCCCGCCCTCGGGCATCGCGTCGAGAGTGTTCACGGAGGACGCTTCGAGCAGCTCGGGGCTGGTGAAGATGGGGGACTTGAGGCGCAGCGCCACGGCGATGCTGTCGGAGGGACGCGCGTCCACCTGGATGACGTCGTCACCGCGGTAGATGTGCAGCTCGGCGAAGTAGGTGTTCTCCTTGACCGTGGTGATGAAGACCTTGCGCAGCTCGCCGCCCAGGCCGACGATCACCTGCTTCAGGAGGTCGTGCGTCAGGGGCCGGCTGAACTTGATGCCCGCGAGCTCCATGGCGATGGCGCTCGCCTCGCTCGGGCCGATCCAGATGGGCAGGACGCGCGCCCCATCCTTCTCCTGGAGGATGACGACCGGACTGTTGGACTTCCGGTCGAGGCCGAGGTGCGCCACGCGCACCTCGACCATCACCCGGCCCGTCGCCTCAGGTGCCAAGGTCCCACGAGGACAGGTAGTGCTTCTGTTCCGCGGTGAGCTCGTCGATGGCGACGCCCATCGCCGCGAGCTTGAGCCGCGCGATCTCGCGGTCGATCTCCACGGGGACGCTGTGCACGTCGCGGGCGAGCGCCTTCCCGTGCTTCACCAGATGCTCGGCACCCAGCGCCTGGTTGGCGAAGGACATGTCCATCACGCTCGCGGGATGGCCTTCCGCCGCCGCCAGGTTGATGAGCCGGCCCTCGCCGAGGACGAAGACGTGCTTGCCGTCCACCAGGTACTCGTCCACGAACTCGCGGACGCGGCGCGGCCCCGTGGCCACCTTGGCCAGCCCCTCGAGGTCGATCTCGACGTTGAAGTGGCCGCTGTTGCAGACGATGGCGCCGTCCTTCATCGCGCGCATGTGCTCCACGCGCACCACGTTGACGTTGCCGGTCAGGGTCACGAAGAGGTCGCCGGTCTTCACCGCCTGGTCCATCGTCATGACCTGGAAGCCGTCCATGCCGGCCTCGAGCGCCTTCACCGGATCGATCTCGGTCACGATCACGTGGGCGCCCAGGCCCCGGAGGCGCGTCGCGACGCCGCGGCCGCACCACCCGTACCCCGCCACCACCGCCGACATCCCGGCCAGCAGCGCGTTGGTCGCGCGCAGGATGCCGTCCACCGTGGACTGCCCGGTGCCGTAGCGGTTGTCGAACATGTGCTTGGTCATCGAGTTGTTCACCGCGATGACCGGGAACTGGAGCACGCCGTCCTTCGCCATCGCCTTGAGGCGGATGACGCCGGTGGTGGTCTCCTCGGTGGAGCCAAGCACGCCGCGCAGGAGCTGCGCGCGCTCGTCGCTCGAGAGGCTCTCCACCCACTTGCGCACCGGCGGCGCGAGGTCGTCGAGCCGGTTCAGGGCGATCATGTGCAGCGCGCCCACCAGGTCGGCCCCGTCGTCCATGGTGATGTCGGAGCGGTGGGCCAGCGCGGCGCGGATGTGCTCGTAGTAGGTCTCGTGGTCCTCGCCCTTGATGGCGTAAGTCGAAATGCCATGGTCGAGGACCAGGTGCGCGGCGATGTCGTCCTGGGTGGAGAGCGGATTCGAGGCGCAGAGCGCGACCTCGGCGCCGCCCGCCTTCAGCGTGATCATCAGGTTCGCCGTCTCCGACGTGACGTGCAGGCACGCGGCGAGCCGCTTCCCCTTGAGGGGCCGCTCGGCGGCGAAGCGTTCGCGGATCTGGCGCAGCACCGGCATCGAGCGCTCGGCCCATTCGGACCGGCGGCGGCCCTCGTCGGCGAGCGCGAGGTCCTTGACGTCGAACGAGGTGTTCTTGGTGGCAACGGCCATCGGGGTGCGGTCTCCTGTTAGCGGCGGGCGCCCTGCGTGGCGCCGGCCAGACGGTTGGCGGTCTCTCGAAGTTCGGCGGCGCGGTCGGCGCGTTCCCAGGTGAAGAAGTCCGCGTCGCGGAACTCGCCCTCCCGGAGCCCTTCGACCTGCCGCCGCTCGGGCTTGCGGCCGAAGTGGCCGTAGGCCGCGGTGGCGCGGTAGATCGGATTCCTCAGCTCGAGCGCCTCGATGATGCCCTTGGGCGAGAGGTCGAACTGCTCCCGGATGGCGCGCTCGAGCACGTCCTCCGGGATGGTGCCGGTGCCGAAGGTCGTGACGAGCAGCGAGACCGGCTGCACGACGCCGATCGCGTAGGCGAGCTGCACCTCGCAGCGGCGGGCGAGGCCCGCGGCGACGACGTTCTTGGCCACCCAGCGGGCGGCGTAGGCCGCCGAGCGGTCCACCTTCGTCGGGTCCTTCCCGCTGAAGGCGCCGCCGCCGTGCCGCGCGAAGCCGCCGTAGGTGTCCACGATGATCTTGCGGCCGGTGAGGCCGGCGTCGCCCTGCGGACCGCCCACCTCGAACTTGCCGGTCGGGTTGATGTGGTAGACCGGGTCGCCGTCCTTGATCCACTCGCCGATCACGGGCTTCACCACGTGCTGGATGACGGCCTTCTTGATGTCGTCGTGCGAGATGGTGGGCTCGTGCTGCGTGGAGACGACGACCGCCGTGACGCGCACCGGCTTGTCGTTGAGGTACTCGACGGTGACCTGCGACTTCCCGTCGGGACGCACCCACGACAGCTCGCCGCTCTTGCGCACCTCGGCCAGGCGCTTGGTGAGGTTGTGCGCCAGGAGGATGGGGAGCGGCATCATTTCGGCCGTCTCGTCGGTGGCGTAACCGAACATCATGCCCTGGTCACCGGCGCCGCCGGTGTCCACGCCCTGGGCGATGTCGGGCGACTGCTTGTCGATCGACGTCAGCACCGCGCACGTGTCGGCGCCGATGCCGTACGAGGCGTCGGTGTAGCCGATGGACTTGAGCATGCCCCGGACGATGGCGGGGATGTGGACGTAGGTGTCGGTCGTGATCTCGCCACCCACCACGGCCATCCCGGTGGTGACGAAGGTCTCGCAGGCCACCCGCGCCTTGGGGTCGCGCGCGATGATGGCGTCGAGGACGGCATCCGAGATCTGGTCGGCGATCTTGTCCGGGTGGCCCTCGGTGACCGATTCGGACGTGAAAAGCCAGCGGCGTTCGGTACTCAAGTGTCGGTGCTCTCTGAGGTTCGGTTGCGGCGGAAGCTAGCCGGACCTCGGGAGGCTGGCAACTACAGCGAGGGGTCCAGCAGCCTGAGATCGACGGCCTTGCCGAGCGCCTCGCGGGCCAATCGCCCCACCTCTTCGGCGGTGCGGGCCGCGAGGATCGAGGCGGCACACGCCTCGGCGGCCCGCGCGTCGATGCGGCGGACCAGCCAGCGCACCAGCGGCAGGCTCGGCGCGGACACCGACAGCACGCGGTAACCGAGGCCGAGGAGGATGAAGATCGAGACGGGATCGGACGCCATCTCCCCACACACCGAGACCTCGATCCCGGCGGCCGCGCCGGCGCGCTGCACCGTGGCGAGCGACCGCACGATCGCGGGATGGTGCGGCGAGAACCGCGAGGCGAGCCGGGCGTTGCCGCGGTCCACCGCGAGCGTGTACTGCACCAGGTCGTTGGTGCCGACGGAGAGGAAATCGGAGACCTGGGCGAGCTGGTCGGCCACCATCACCGCCGCCGGCGTCTCCACCATCACGCCCACCGGGAGTTTCTCCGGCACCTTGACCCCGGCACGGCGCAGGATCGCGGTCTCCTCGTCCACCAGCACCCGGGTCTCGTCCACTTCCTCGACCCGGGTGACGAGCGGGATCATCAGCTTGAAGCGGGCGTGCGCGGCCGCGCGCAGGATGGCGCGGATCTGCGGGCGGAAGATCTCGGGATGGTCGAGACAGACGCGGATGGCGCGCCAGCCGAGGAACGGGTTCGCCTCGGCGTTCATCCGCCACGCCGCCGGGAACTTGTCGCCGCCGAGGTCGAAGGTGCGGATGACGACCTCGCGCTCGCCGAAGGCCACCCCGATCCGCTTGTAGAGCTCGAACTGTTCTTCCTCGGTGGGCATCCGTCCGCGGCCCACCACCAGGAACTCGGTCCGCATCAGGCCGATGCCGTCGGCGCCGTGTCGCACCGCCGCGCCGAGCTCCTCGGGGAGGTCGAGGTTGGCGCGCAGCGTGAGGTCCGCGCCGTCGGTGGTGCGCGCGGGCAGGGCGACGGCGGCCTCGAGCTCCTGCTCGAAGGCGTGCCGGCGCCGGTCGCGGACGCGCGCCGCCTCGATGTCGGCGGGGAGCGGTTGCACCTGGAGCGTGCCCGCCCAGCCGTCGAGCACGACCATCTCGCCCGTCTGCACTTTCTCGAGCACTTCGGGCAGCGCCACCACGGCCGGGATGCCGATCGAATGGGCCAGGATCGCGGCGTGGGAGGTCCGGGTCCCTTGCTCGCAGGCGATGGCGAGCACGGCCTCGCGGTCGAGCTGCACGGTGAGCGAGGGCGTGAGGTCGCGCGCGACCAGGATCACCGGCCCCTCGATCCTGCCGTCGAACAGGTCCGGCTCGTCGGCGCCGACCAGGTGCGTGAGCACCCGGATCTCGACGTCGGTGAGGTCGATCAGGCGGTCCTTGAGCAGGGTGCTGCCGTTGGTGGTCCACAGTCCCCGCCACTCGAGCATCTTGAGCTCGAAGGCGCGCTCGGCCGAGAAGTGGTTCTCGCGAATGAGCCGTTCGACCGCGGCCACCAAGTCGGCGTCGTCGAGGATCATCAGCTGGGCGTCGAAGATCCGCGCCTCCTCGGGACCGGCGCGCACCGCCGCCTGCTCCCGCACCCGCGCGATCTTCTCCTTGGCCACGCCGAGCGCCTCGCGCAGCCGCGCGATCTCGCCCTCGACCTCCTCGGCACGGATGGCGTGGTCGGAGACCTGCGGCACCTCCCAGCGCACCACCAGCGCCGGCCCGACCGCCACGCCGGCCGAGACCGCGATGCCCCGGATCAGGCGGTGCGGCACTCAGTCCTCCCCGAAGCCGGCGCGCACCAGCGCGCTCAGCGCCTCGAGCGCCGCCGCAGCATCCTCGCCGTCGGCGCGGATGGTGAGCGCGCTCCCCTGCTCGACCGCCAACATCATCATGCCCATGATGCTCTTCCCATTGACCTCGAGGGCGTCCTTCCGCACCGCGATCGCCGCCTTGAACCGGTTCGCGATCTTGACGAACTCCGCCGCCGGCCGCGCGTGCAGGCCCAGGCTGTTCACGATCGGCACCGCCTGTTCGATCAGGGCCACAGCACACCGCCCGCCGCCGTCACCAGCAGCGCCGCGCCCGCCACCACGAGGCCGCTCGCCCGGCGCCGCACCACCCCGATCAGCACGGCGAGGAGCAAGGCGAGCACCGCGGCCATCGCCGCCGCCTCGCGGGGCGCGCCGCGCAGCAGCCACCCCATGAGCGCCGGCATCGCGGCGCCGACCAGCAGCGCCGCCACCGGCCCCGCCAGCTCGCTCCCGTACCGGAGCAGCGGCGAGGAGAGCGCCGCGGCCACGTGCAACCCCTCGCGCCAGCCGGCCTTGAGCGCCCACACCCGCATGTACACGTGCACCACGTTGTAGAGCACCAGGAACGCCGCCGCCGCCCAGACGCGCGCGCCCGCCGCCACGAGCATCAGGGCCACCGCCATGCACGCGGGGAGCCACCCGGCCCAGATCAGCCGGTCCCCCAGCGCGCCTAACGGCCCGCACAGCGCCGCGCGCAGCCGTTCGATCTTCTCGGGCGGCTCGCCGTCGATCTCGGCCCGGCCCGCCGCGCCCACCGCCAGCGCCACCAGGTACGGATGCGCGTTGAAGAAGCGCGACTCGCGCGCCAGGGCCCGGTGGTACGCCTCCCCCGACGGGCCGCCGGGGAGCGCGCGCAGGATCGGCTCCACCGCGTACCCGAAGCCGATCCCCTGCATGCGCTCGTAGTTCCAGGCGGCCTGGATGACGAAGAGACGCCGCAGCGCGGCCCCGAAGCCGGGGATCGGCGGCGCCGTTACGCCCACAGCACCGCCGCCGCCGTCCCCACTCCGAGCCCGGCCGCGAGCCACCGCGCCGACGGACCGTGCCCGAAGAGCTGCCACGCGCTCCAGAGGCCGACCCCGACGCCGGCGGACGCCAGCGCGAGGCGCGCCACCAGGGGCGCCACGCTCCAGCCCCGGTCCAGCATCGCGAACCCCGCGGCGGCGGCGGCCAGCGCCACCGACGTCATCACCGCGCCCCTGATCGCGTCGCGGCTCAGGCCCGTCAGCAGCAGCCGCTTCACCGCCCCGAGGTCGCCCGCGTCGAGCGCGCCCGCGAGGGCCGTGACCGAGCGCGCGTTGGCTCGCCTCACCAGGTGGACGCTCCAGCCGGAGAGCCACGCGGACGCCAGCGCCGCCAGCACGACGCCGAACGCCCCCGCCGCGCTCACCTGTGGCGTCACCGCCAGGACCGCGCCCGCGGCCACCGCGCCCGGACCCCAGTCGGGGACCCGCGCCGCGCCCACCGGCAGCGTCTCCAGGGCGAACAGCTCGAGCACGGCGCCCACCGCAAGCCCCGCCAGCGGCCGCCCGGCCGCCGTCGCGCCGAGCACCGCGGCCACCAGAGGCCGCGAGAACATCAGCTGCGGCACGCTGGCGACGTCGAGGCCCACCAGCGTCCCCACGCCCAGCACGGCCAGAAAGGCCCAGCCGCTCACGCCAGCAGCTCCGCCAGGGGCACGGCCTTCCCGGTGGGAACGTCCTGCGCGGTGATCGCGACCTGGCGCTCGGCGAGCCGGCGCAGCTTCGCCGCCTCCTCGTCCGAGAGGTAGACGTAGCGGAGCCGCTCCTTGCGCCCGTCGCGGTAGTGGATGCCGCCGAGGTTGACCTGGGTGATCGCGCCGTCGGTGCCGGCGCAGAGCGCGTCCATCGCGCCGATGTCGCCGGTGAGCACGATCCCCTTCCGCTCGTCCGCCCGCCACGCGGGGAGCTGGGCGACCGCCTCGCTGACGCTCGCGAAGACCACGCTCACCTGCGGGGGGACGCCCATGCGGTAGAGCTCCTGCTCCCACTCGCTCGCGCGCACCTCGTCGTCCACCAGCACGATGAACTCGATCCCCATCGGCTGCCCCCACCCCACGACCACCTGGCCGTGGATCAGCCGGTCGTCGATGCGGAAGAGGCCGACGCTCACCGGCCCGCGCCCCCCCCGCCCACCGCGGTCCGTCCCGTCTCCACGGCGCGCGTCACGGCATCTTCGACGGACCGGTCGCGATGGAAGGCGAAGTCGAGCAGCATGGGGAGGTTCACGCCGGTGACGACGCGGACGCCGGGATGCCCGTGCGCGAAGGCGGCGGCGCCCACGGCGCACGAGCCGCCCGGCAGGTCCGCGAAGATCACCGCGGGCCGCCCGCCCACCGCCGCCTCGAGCCGTGCCTGGATGGCCCCGCGGTCGCAGCCGGCGTTGGAGACCGCGACCAGCCCGTGGCCGGTGCCGGCGATGGCCTCCACCGCCTTGACCATCGCGTCCGCGATCTCGGCGTGCGCCAGGATGATGCCGACCAGCGACTCACTCATAGTCCTCTTCGAGGTATTCGCGCACGGCCCGCTTGTCCCGCATGCGCTCGATGAGCCGCTCGTTGAACTGGCGGGCCGAATCGACCCCGCTGTACTTGAGCAGGTGCCGCATCGCCACGACCTCGGAGATGACGGTGATGTTCTTGCCCGGATTGAGGGGCACCACCACCATCGGCAGCGGCACGTCGAGGATGGTGGTCTCCTGGCCGTCGAGGCCGGTGCGCTCGTAGGCGGCACTGCTGTCCCAGTCCTCCAGCTGCACCACCACCTCGATGCGCTTCTGCTGGCGCACCGAGCGGATGCCGAACAGCGCCGCGATGTCGATGAGGCCGATGCCGCGGATCTCCATGAACTGGTGCTGGTGCTCGTGCCCGCGGCCGATCAGCACGTCGTGCCCGAGCCGCCGCACCAGGACGAGGTCGTCGGCCACGAGACGGTGCCCGCGCTCCACCAGGTCGAGGACGCACTCGCTCTTCCCGATCCCCGACCGGCCGATGAACAGCAGCCCGACGCCGTACACGTCCGCCAGCGAGCCGTGGATCGTGGTGTGCGGCGCGAACGACTCCTGGAGGAACGGGATGATGCGGTGGTAGAACTCGGCGGTCTTCAGCGCCGAGCGCACCACCGCGACGTCGCGGCGCTTGGCGATCTCCAGCAGCTCGGGCGGGACCTCCTGCTTCTTGGTCACGAAGAGGCAGGGGAACTCGTAGCCGAAGAGGGTCTCGAGCGACTGCATCCGCGCGGCGACGTCCAGGGAGAAGAGGTAGGTGATCTCCGTCTCGCCGAGCACGAAGACCCGCCCCGGCGCGAACCGCCCGGTGTAGCCCGCCAGCACGAGCCCCGGGCTCGACGCCTCGCCCGAGGGGAGCTCGCGCTCCAGCCCCGACTCGCCGGAGAGGACGTCGAGGACGAGGCGCTCGCCCCGGAGCGCGATGAGGTCCCGGATCTTCAGGGGCGGCCTAACGCTTTCCGGCCGCGGGGCGGCGGCGGTTGGTCTCGCGCTTGTCGAGCTGGCGCCGCAGCTTGGCCGTGGCCCGGTCCAGGGCGGTGCGGTGGTCGAGCGCCTCGGCGCTCGCCACCAGCACGGCGCCGCGCGCCGCCTTGATGATCAGCTCCGCCGCCGCCCGGGGGCCGTCCATGTCGAACGTGACCTGGGCGCTGGTCGGCCGCTGGGCGAGACGCGCCAGCCGCGCGACGACGACCTCGGCACGCTCCCTCAGTCGGTCCGGGACGTCGCCATGGCGGGCGGTGATCGTGGTGCGCATGTAGACGGCTCCTATCCGCGCGGCCAGGCGGCCGTCACGGCTGCAAGGTGAGTTTCCGTGGACTCCGCACAGCGGTCCCAGCTGAACGACTCGGCGAACGCCCGGGCCGTCAGGCACATCCGCGCCCGGCGCTCCGGGTCCTCGGCGACCAGGGTCATCGCCTGGGCACACGCGGCCGGGTCCCCGGTCGCGAAGAGGTACCCGGTCTCGCCGTCCCACACCGACTCCCGCAGCGCCGAGTTGTCGGCCGCGAGCGCCGGCGTCCCGCACGCCGCGGCTTCGAGGTTGGTGATGCCCCAGCCCTCTTTGAGGGACGGCAACACCACGCCCCATGCGCGGCGGTAGCGCTCGATCTTCTTCTCCTCGCTCACATAGCCAAGGAACTCCACCGCGTCGGCGACACCTTCCGCCCGCGCGATCCGCTCGAGGCGCCCGCGGTCCGCACCGGTGCCCGCCAGCCAGAGGCGGGCGTCCATCCCGCGCCCGCGGAGCACCCGCACCGCGCGGATCG
>JBGPHD010000096.1:0-11916 GCA_041484135.1 Gemmatimonadota bacterium | reverse complement strand
GTGACCGACTCGCTGCCTGTCCTCAGCGACCTCATGCTCGATCCCGACGGACCGTGGCTGTATGGCGTGGAGATGCGGGACGGTCCGATCATCCACGTCTATGATCGAGGCACGCTGCGCCACCTTCAGAGCCTCCGGCCGCCGGCCGCGTGCAGGCAGGGCTTGGATTGCGGGGGGCAGGTCATTCTGGCGATCGATCCATCGACCCGCCGGGTCTACGTGCTGGATGTCCTGGGCTGGGGAGACATCGTCCAGCTCATTCCGTCGGCCGTCACCACGTTCGACCTGCCGCCGGTCACACAGGTGGCCCAGGTCCTGTCGCCCTGACCCTGCGACTCCGGATTCAAGCAGCGCGGCACTCCTGGTGAGGCTCGACGTGAGGAGTCAGCGGTCGAGGCGGGACCGTCCACCGCCGATGGTGGCACGAACCATGAGAACTCGAACCCTGAGGTCGCTCCTGCCGGCTGCCATGTGCGCGCTGCTGATCGGCGCGCAGGCATGCCGCGAGGTGCCCACCGCCGGACTCCCGGAGAACGTCGAGGTGCGGCTCCTCAACCCCGCCGCCTGGCCGGGGAGCGACCTCATCATCGTCTCGTCCGCACTGACGGGAGCGACGGCGCTCCCCGAGGTGATGCTCGACACCTTCCGCCTGGCCGTTGCGCGGGTCGGCGATTCCACTGTCACCGCGCGCCTGCCGGACTCGAGCGGCACCTTCGCAATCCACGTGCGGCTGCAGGGTGGGGACCGTTACGGCAGCGTGCGTATCGTCGGGTTCGTCAGGCATACGGACGCGATCCCGTTGACGGGCTGGCCTCTGTCAGCCTGGCCCGGTTCTCCCATCATGATGGTGGCCACCGAGAGCAGCCTGGTGAAGCTCGACCTGCGCTCCGGCATGGCGACGAGCCATTGGAACATCCCGCACTGGGGCGGATGTTCGGTATCGCCCGGCCCGTCGTTCCGTCAGGGAGGGGTGGTCGCGCAGGGACGGTCGAGGACGGCACCCAACTCCTGCGAGCGCGCTCTGACCTGGCTGGGCGCGGTGCCGGTTGACAGCGCGCCGTTCGTGGCGGGCAACCGCCTCTGGGCCGAGCTCTCACCGGACACCTGGTTGTTCGCGGCACACCATGACATGTGGATCTACCGATCGGGCCAGCTGGTGGCGAGCGAAACGATGGAGTAGACCGAACGACTGGTCTTCTCGCCCGACCGGTTGCTCGCCGTGCCCCTCACCCTCGAGGCGCTTGCCGGGGTGCCCGTGATCGCGACCTCGACCGGGACGATCGCGTCCCGGCTTCCGGTCGTG
Source organism: Gemmatimonadota bacterium (assembly GCA_041484135.1). Lineage (GTDB taxonomy): Bacteria > Gemmatimonadota > Gemmatimonadetes > Gemmatimonadales > JACORV01 > JACORV01. Next base: position 10,613 of record JBGPHD010000096.1, on the reverse strand, counting down.
CAGAACTGGGCGACCGTGTTCTCTCCGGACGGCGATACGATCTTCGTGGCCGGCAGGCGCGGCTTCGGCCCCGGCGACGCGCAGCAGCTCATGGCGGTGTCCACTTCATCGGGAGCGGTCGCGGCCCAGATGGCGGACTCGGTGCCGTTCCTGGAGGATCTCGTGCTCGATCCGGAGGGGCCATGGCTGTACGCCGTGGAGAGCAACGGGCCGACAATCCACATCTACGATCGGAGCAGCCTGCGTCATCTGCTGAGCTTCCAGCCGCCGGCCGCGTCCAGCTGCGGTCCGTACTGCGGGCTGCAGGTCGGCTTGGCGATCGATCCCTCCACCCGCCGCCTCTATGTGTTGGGGACCAAGAGCTGGGGGGAAGACTTCTACCGGGGTCCTTCGGACATCTTCACGTTCGAGTTGCTGCCCACCATTCAAGTGCCCCAGATCCTCACTCCCTAGCCCGCCTCAGTCCGCCGGCGTCGGCTCCGGCACCGCCGGCGCCACCACCGGCACCTGGAAGGCCATCAGCGTCACCACCAGCATCACTACCGACGCCATGAGGAACGGCGTCCCCGGCCGGAACCGCTCGAACACCCACGTGGCCCAGAGCGGCCCTACCACGCGCGCCGCGCCACCGAACGCCTGCTGCACCCCCATCATCTGCCCCAGCTCGCGCTTGTCGGACCGGTGCGAGGAGAGCGCCGTCACCGAGGGGAAGAGCAGCGCCTGGCCGATGGGCACCAGCGGGATCACCAGCGCCATCATCCAGATCGTGGCCGGCAGCGTGTACATCGCGAGTCCCACGCCGAAGATCACCGCGCCGGTCCGCATCACCCTGGTCTCGCCGAAGCGGTCCACCATCCAGCCCAGCACCAGCGCGCGCATCACCACGGCGAGCGCGCCGATGTACACGAAGACGTAGCCGATCGTCTTGGCCGTGATGCCGAACTGGAAGTGGAGGTAGAGCGCCACCACCGACGACATGGACGTGAAGGCCATCATCCCCGTCGCGTAGATCCAGATCAGCCGGGGCTGCGCCGCCAGCGGGTGCCGGAGCACCTGCCAGAGGGCGCTCCGGATGGAGCGTTTGGGCGCGCCGAGCTTGGGCCGCGACTCCGGCAGATACCGCCACGCGAACACCACGTTGAGGAAGCAGAGGCCGGCGGCGAAGAGCCCCGGCGCCGCGTGCCCCAGGTGCGCCGCGAGGGACCCGATCGCGGGGCCGATCATCACGCCGGCGCTGGTCGAGGCCGAGAGCCAGCCCAGCCCCCGCGCGCGCTGCGTGGGATCGGTGGAATCGCCGATGTAGGCCTGCACCACGCCCGTCGTGCCGCCCCCCGCCCCCTGCACCGTGCGGGAGACCAGGAGCAGCCAGATGGTGTTCGCGAACCCGAAGAAGATGTACGCGATGCCGGCCGCCGCGAGACCGATGATCAGCACGGGGCGCCGGCCGTACCGGTCCGACACCCTGCCCCAGAGCGGCGCCGAGACGAGCTGCGCGATGGAGAACGACGAGATCAGGAGCCCGATCACCTTGGGGCTCGCCCCGAGGTCGGTGGCGTAGAACGGCAGCAGCGGGAACACCATCGCGAAGCCGAGCATGTCCACGAAGGCGGTGGCCATGAGGACCCAGAGATTCCTCACCGGGACGCCCTCGTCCCCACGCCCAGCGCCAGCGCGCTCACCACCATGAGCACCACGCCGAACGCGGCCGCGACGCCGATGTTGTTGAGCCGCAGGCTCTCGAGGATCTCCCAGGAGATGGGCCGGGTGTCGTAGGTGTAGAGCAGGACCGACGTCACGAAATCGCCTAACGCCGTCACGAACGCCAGGGCCCCGCCCGCCGCCAGCGCCGGCTTGAGGAGCGGCAGGGTGACGCGCCAGAGGCGCCGCCACCTTCCCGCCCCCAGCGACTGCGCCGCCTCGTCCAGCGAAGGGTCGAGCTGCCGGAACCCGGCCAGCACCGCGCGGCCGGTGAGCGGCAGGTTCCGCACCAGGTACGCGAGCGGCAGGATGGCCAGCGTGCCCACCAGCACCCAGCGCCCGCTGAGCGGGCTCCGCACGCTGAACAGCGTGGCGAGGCCGATCGCGACCACCGTCCCCGGCACCGCCCACGGCAGCGACAGCAACAGCTCGATGGACCGGCTGAGCCGGGAGCGGCGGCGCACCACCAGCTGGCCCGCCCATACAGCGGCGCCCAGCGCCGCGGCGGTCGCCGCCGCGGCCATCCAGAGCGAGTTCAGCATCGGCCGGAGCTTCTCCGGGTCCCGGAACACCTCGGCGTAGTTGCCGAGCGTGTAATGCGGCGGCAGCGCCTCGGTGGTCCAGCTGTTGAGGGGCACCAGCGAGACCAGCACCAGCGTGGCGTGGGGCAGGAGCAGCACGATGGCGAGCAGCCAGCCGGCGAACGCGGCGAGGCGGCGCGCCGTGGGGTTCGCGATGGCCCTGAGCGCCGGCGGCGTCCCCTTCCCCACCGACGTGACGAGCCGGTTCCCCTCGGTCCGCTGGATGAGCGCGAAGCCGAGCAGCGCGAGCACCGTGAGCGCCGCCGTCTCCAGCATGGCGAGGGGCATGTCGCCGTTGAGCCGGGTGTTGACGATCTGGGTCGTCATCACCCGGAACCCGCCGCCGAAGACGTAGGGCGCGCTGAACGACGCCAGCGCCGTCATGAAGGTGAGGAGCGCGGCGCCCGCGAGCGCCGGCCGGAGGAGCGGCAGCGTCACGCGGCGGAACGTCGCGAAGGGGCCGGCGCCTAACGACGCCGACGCTTCGAGCATGGACGCGTCGAGCCGGGCGAGGCCGGCGCGGGTGAAGAGGTAGAAGTACACGTACATCGAGTAGGCGTGGACGAGCAGGATCGCGGCGGGGCCCTGCAGGCGCCACGGCGACTGCATGCCGGTGAGCGCGCGCACCGCGCGGGCCACGAAGCCGCTCTCCCCGTAGAGGAAGAGGAACGCGATCACGCCCACCAGCGGCGGCATCACTGCGGGGAGCGCGATCAGCGAGCCTAGCACCCGGCGGCCCGGGAAGTCGTATCGCTCGAAGACGAACGCCAGCGGCACGCCGATCGCGCCCGCGAGCACCACGCTCGCCGCCGAGATCCAGAGGCTCGCCCAGAGCGCCGCCCACTCCGTGGGTTGCCTGACGAACGCGCCGAGGTCCGCGCGCGCCGCTTCGGCGCCGACGATCACCAGCGGGTAGGCCACCACCCAGGCGAGCAGCAGCGTGAGCAGCCACGCGGAGGAGACGCGCGGCCGCCTCACGCCGGCTCCTTCCAGAGGAGCACCCGGTCCACCGTCACGTGGACCGCGTCGCCCACGCGCGCGGCGTCATGCGGCGCGAAGACCTCGAAGGTCACGCCCTCCCCTTCGACGGTGAAGAAGGCGTAGCCGCTCGCGAAGCGCCGGGCCACGACGCGCCCCGCCAGCGACCCGGGCCCGGGCGCCGTGAAGCGCATCGCCTCGGGCCGCACCACCGCGCGCGCACCGGCCTTCCCGCCCAGGAGCGGCCCCGGCAACTCGTTGGCGCGGCCCACGAAGGCGGCCACGAACGCGCTCGCGGGCCGGTCGTACAGCTCGTCGGGCGTGGCCACCTGCTCCAGCCGCCCGCCGTTCAGCACCGCCACACGGTCGCCGAGGTCGAACGCCTCCTCCTGCTCGTGCGTCACCAGCACCGTGGTGATGCCCACGCGCGCGATAGCCTCGCGCAGCTCGCGGCGGGTCCGCTCCCGGAGCGCGGGGTCCAGGTTCGACAGCGGCTCGTCGAGGAGCAGGACGCGCGGCTCCGGCGCCAGCGATCGGGCGAGCGCGACCCGCTGCTGCTGCCCGCCCGACAGCTCCGTCACGCGCCGGCGCTCGTAGCCCGCCAGGTCCACCATGGCGAGCGCCTCCGCCACGCGGCCGGTCCTCCCACCGCGCTCAGCCAGACCGAACGCCACGTTCTCGCCGACATCGAGGTGCGGGAAGAGGGCGTAATGCTGGAAGACCATCCCGAAGCGGCGCCGCGCGGGGGGCAGCGACGTCACGTCCTCGCCGTCCACGGTCACGCGACCCCGGTCCGGGGTCTCGAATCCGGCGAGGAGCCGCAACGTGGTGGTCTTGCCGCTCCCCGAGGGGCCGAGGAGCGCGAGGATCTCCCCCCGCGACACTTTGAGGCTCAGGCCGTCCACGGCGCGGTGCGCGCCGTACGTCTTGGTGAGTCCTTCGAGCTGAAGGAAGGGGCGCTCCGTCGTGGGGCCGCCGCCGCCCGTTCCGGTCACCGGGTCCCGGTGCCCCGGACGTGCCGGTCCCAGTACGTCATCCACTCCGCGCCGTGGGCCTCGAGCATGTTCCAGTCCACGTCGGCGACCCGCATCGAGCGGTGGACCTCGCGCGCCCACTCGGGGAGCGAGTCGTCCGGGAGGTCGGTGCGCGCGGGCAGGCGGTACACCTCGCGCGTCGCCAGCAGCTGCGCCTCGACGCTGCCGATGTACTCCACGAACTGGCGCGCCAGCTCCCGGTGTCGCGCGTTCCGTACCACGCCGATGGCATCCGGGATCACCGGCGTGCCGCTGCGCGGGAAGATGTAACCGAGCTGGAGTCCGTCGCGCCGGCTGAGCAGGATATCCGGCAGGTCCCAGATGGTGATGAGCCCTTCCTGCCGGACGAGCTTCTGGTCGAGCAGTGTGGAGTTGAGCACGTACTCCTTGGTCTGGCCGTCGAGGCGGCGCAGCCAGCCGAAGCCCGCCGCCGTGTCGCCGCCGTCGCGCAGGCCGCGCTCGACGATCATCCCCCAGACCGCGCGCATCGTGCCGCTCGCCACCGGATCGCGGATGAGGATCTTGCCCTTCCACTTGGGCTCCAGCAGCGCATCCCAGTCTTGCGGCGCTTCCTCCGGCCGCATCGCCTGGGACGCGTACACGATCACCGCCGGCGTCCGGTAGGCCGCGAAGTAGAGATCGTCGGGGCCGCGGTACTCCGGCGGGATGGCCTCCGCCCACGTCGGGCGGAAGGGCTCGAGGAGCGAGTCGTGCACGCCCCGCGCGAAGATCTGGGCCGGCCCGCCGAACCAGACGTCGGCCTGCGGATTGGCCCGCTCGGCGCGCAACCGGTCGAGGACCTCCTGCGAGCCCATGTCGAGCCACCGCACGTCTACGTTAGGATGCGCCGCTTCGAAGCGCTGCTCGAAGAGGTCGAGCAGGTAGTTCCCGTGCGGCGAGTAGATGACGAGCGGCGTCCTTCCGTCGGAGCAGGCAGTCATCAGTACTGCCGCACCGAGCACTGCCAACCACTGCGCGTCTGCGCGTCTGCCGACTACTGCCCGCACCGCGCTGAACACTGTTTTCAGTCCGTCAGTCACGCTACGGCACATTCGCGACTCTCAGGCCGAGCAGGTTGGCGAAGAGCCGGTACGCCCCCGCCACCCCCGCCGGCAGCTCGCGGAAAAACGCGATCCCCGTGTACACGTACAGTCCCTGCCCCAGCCGCGCCGCCAGGAGCCCGCCGTCCAGCCGCTCGCCGTTGTCGCCCATCTCGAGGAGCGGGCGGTAGGCCGGGTCCCAGTCGTGCGCGAAGTAGAGCCCGCGCTCCTGCACCCAGCCGCGCCAGTCCGCGTCGCCGATCTCGTTCGGCGCATGGAAGAGCGCGCTCCCGGGCTCGAGCGGCCTGACCGGCGACGTCTCGTCGGTCACGCGGTCGTGCGGGACCGCGATGCTGAGCCGGAACGGCGCGAAGCCGCCGCGCACGAACTGGTACTGCTGGTACTGCACCACGAGCCGCCCGCCGGACCGCACGTAGTCGAGGAGCCGGCCGTTGTTGGCGACCAGCGCGGAATCGATCTCGTAGGCGCGGCTCCCCACCACGATGACGTCGTACTCGGAAAGGTCCCCGCGCTCGAGGTCCGCGGGCGAGAGGAGCGTGACCGGCACGCCGACCCCGGCGAGCAGTTCCGGCACCGCGTCGCCCACGCCGCGCACGTATCCCACGTGCCGGAGGTTAGGCAGTGAGAGGTCGGCGACCGTGACCCGGACCGCGGCGCGCACCGTGTACGCGACGGGACGGATGTGCGGATAGTCCACTACCACCGTGGCCAGCTCGTCGCGACGGCTCCCGCCCGCCCCCGCGACCGTGGCCACCGCGTGGATCTCGAGCTCGCCCGGGGCGAGGCCCCGCGGCGCGCGCACCTCGAACGCGAAGCTCCGGCGCGTGTCCTCCCCCTCGAGCACGAAGTGCTGCGGCGGGACATCCGGCCATCCGGCGGGCACCTCGAGCGCGAGGTCACCCTCGGTGCGCCCGCGCGCGCCGTGCACCAGCTCCACCGAGACGGTGCGCGATCCGGCGGCCGCGACCGGCCAGACCAGGACGCCCGGCATCACCGTCACGCCGACCACCGGAACCACCATGACGGGCTTCCGGACCTCGCCGCGGGCCTGGTCGTTGTAACGCTGGCTCACCTCGCGCCGGAGCGTGACGGGGACGCCGTTCACGTCCACCACGAGCCGTGCCGCGAGGAGCGGCGGATCGAACGGCTCGCCGCGCAGCGAATCGGGTGCCCCCGACCAGTCGTAGCGCGCGCCTCCCGGAAGGCGCGGGCGCTCCAGGAAGTAGGGCGTGGACGGCTCCGCCGTGGCCGGCGCCGTCACGCCGAACCGGCGCACCTCGATGCCGCTCGACCCGGGGGCGAACGCCCCGCGCAGCGGGTCGGCGACGTCGGCGGTCGGCGGCGGCCCGCCCGCGACCACCCATCCCGTCGGCGCCTCGATGGTCGCCTCGCGCACGGCGATGCTCGCGGCGCCCGCGTTCCACACGCTCACCGTCACGTTCAGCGTCTGCTCCGGCGCCACGCGCCCGTCGTCGGCCGCGGCGTCCACCACGAGCCCGGCCGCGGTCGCGATCGCCTCCTCCAGCAGCGGTTCCTTGGCGGCCCGGAAGTCCGACGGGCCCGCGCGCCGGAGCTCGGCGAGCGCGCGCAGCAGCAGCGCCGTGACCCGGTCCGCCGTGCGGGGCCCCAGCAGTCCCCGGGCCGAGTCGATCAGCACCCCGTACCGGCCGAGTCCCGGCGCGAGCGACGTGTCCACGCCGCGGAAGAGCGCGTCGCCGCCCGCCCCGCTATTGGTCCCGCCCACCGCCGTCACCGCAGCGCCGGCGGCGGCGCCTAACAGCGTTAGGCGCACGGTGGAGGTGCCGAGCCGCTGGAGCTGGCCCATGTCCTGGGTGCGGTGGAGGCTGCGGCCCGCCATGGCGAGCTGGGAGATGGAGCGGCCCTCCACCGGATCGAGCTGGCCCGAGGCCAGCCGCAGGGTGGCGGACGCGGTATCGAAGCGGGCGCTGCCGTAGAGCTTCTTCGGGCCCCAGGCGGAGTCGCGGAGCATCGCGAAGGCGCGGCGCGCCACCACGCCGGACTCCTGGTGCTGCCCGTGCCCGTCGCGCGGCGTGCCGCTGAAGATGGCCACCAGGACCTGGGGCCGGAACCGCCGGATGACGCGCACCACGTCGGCGAGGATCGCGTCGGGGGGCCAGAACCGCGCCGTCTCCTCGAGCGACTTCGAGAAGCCGAAGTCGAAGCCACTCGTGAAGTACTGATGGGCGCCATCCATCGAGCGGGCGGCGAGGAGCTCGCCGGTGCGGATCAGCCCCAGCGCCTCGCCCAGCTCGTTGCCGATGAGGTTCTGGCCCCCTTCGCCGCGCGAGAGGGAGAGGTACGCGGCGTCCACGCCCATCCCGCGCGAGAGCAGCGTGAGGAGCTCGGTGTCCTCGTCGTCGGGATGCGCGGCGATGACGAGGACGCGCTTGTTCTGGTTGAGGCGGACGAGGGCGTGGTCGAGCGCGGCGATGCCGCCGGTGGACGGCGGCGCGATCTGCTGGGCGGACGCGCGGGGCGCGAGCGCCAACGCGGCGACGGCGGCGACGGCAGCGGCGGCGACGGACCGGCGCATCGGGATCCTTTCGGCGTGAAACGACGGGCGCGAGGCTTGGAAGCTAACAGGTGGGAATGAAAGGCGATAACCCCTCTGGGGAGAGGCCGGAGGTCAGGGTCGCACACCTCCGACGATGAGGAGCCCGGCGCTGCCGCCGAGGTCGTCGGGCACCGTCGGCACGCCCGGCGGAACCACCCAGCGATCGCCGTCCACGATGAGGGAGAAGCGGTAGACACCTTCGCGGAGCGGGAGCGTGGCCTGCCAGGTGTCGTGGCCGAGCGGGGTGAGGCCGACCGGCGTCCACGCGTTCCACTCTCCGGCGATCGCGACGGCCGTGGCGCCGGCCATGACGAAGGTGACGCGCGCCGTGCCGGGAGCGACCGTCTCGACCCGCGAGCGCCCATCGCTCCCGGCCCGCCGGAAGCCGGACAGCGCGCGGCTCGCCAGGCTCCTGGGGCCGGCGCCGAGGCGCATCCCGAGACTCACGAACACGCCGCCGGTGAAGCCGGTGATATCACGCGGATAGGTGCCGGCCGCGGCCTCGAGGGATGCCCAGGGCGTGATGCGCAGATCGCCCTGACCCTGCACCCACGGGTCGCCGGCGAGGTCGCCGGTGCGGGTGCCGACGGTGGCGCCGAAACCGAACGCCACCGCCCGGTAGTCCACGCCGACCGAGAGGTCCGCGAAGCGCACCGCGCCCGCGCGGGTCCCCGCCAGCCCGGCATCCAGGTACCACGCGCCGAGGGTGCGCCGCACCGTCACCGACCCGTTCACCATGGCGTCCGAGGTGGCGTCGATGCGCCGCACCGCTCCCGCCGAGGCCACGACCACCGCGAGCCAGCGGCCGGCGGGAACGGCCAGCAGCGGGCCGGCCGAGGTGGTGCCGCTCCAGGTGCTCTGGCCCAGGTAGTCCCCCGCGGCGTCCACGCGCAGGCCGAGGCCGAGGCCGGATCGCAGGACCCGGACGCCTAACGCCGATGCGCCCAGCCGGGTGGCCCACGAGCCGGTGGTGAAGCGGGTGTAGTCGCCGTCGAAGACGGCGCGCAGGTTGGCGGATTCGAACGCGAGCCGGCCGGAGATCGCGCCGGCCGAGCCAGTGACGGTGTCGGCGAAGCGCGCGTGCACGCCGCCCACGGCGAGCGACGCCTGCTGTCCTTCGAGTCGGGCGGCGGCCGCGCACCACACGCCGGCCACCGCCATCAGGCACCCGCGTCCCGTCACGGGTGTGAGGGTCGGCCGCCACGGCCGCGGCCGTCACGCGGCGGACGGACGCCCGGTGGCGGGGGCAGGTCCGGCAGCTGTCCGCCGGGTCCGCCGCCACGGTGCGCGCCGTCATGCCGTCCATCACCGCCGTGCAACATCTCCCGCCCGATGTCCGCGGGGCTCATCCCCTGCGACTCCATCGCGCGCGCCGTCGATGGGAGGTCGAGGATCTGGGAGACCGGACGGCCCGCGCGCATGGCGTCCACCACCACCGCCACGGCCTGCTCGCTCCCCAGCCCCTCGGCCACAAGCGCCGCCGCCACGCTGAGCCCCGGCGCGACCGCCAGGACCGGCGACACCCGGACCACCGCCCCGATCTGCCCCTGGCCGATGCCGCGCCCCATCGCCTCGGCGGCCGCCGCCACCACTTCGGCCGTCGGCGAGGCGAGACCCGCGGCCCGCACCGCTTCCCGCGCGTCGGCCAGGCGCAGGGACAGCGCGCGCACCGCGCCGATGATGCGCGCCTCCGCCACGTGCTTGGAGAACCCCTCGATCGCCTTGTCCACGAGCGGGCCCGTGGGCACGCCCCGCGCCGCGGCCTCGGCGGCGACGGCGGCCACCTGCCCGGCGAGGTCGTTAGGCAGGCCGCGCGCGGCGAGCTGCGCGCGGACGTCGGCCTCCTGGGCCGCGGCCGGCGCCGCCAGGAGCGCGAGCAGCGCCACCAAGGTCACACCACGCACGTTCATGAGCGCACCAATCCTCTCGGACCGACCACGATGACGCTGTTCGCGCCGCCGAAGCCATCGTCCACCTGCGCGTGGGCGGTCGGATCGGACCGCCACTGCGCGCCATCCACCACGAACTGATAGCGATGCTCGCCCACCGGCAACGGCACCGTGACCGTCCACACGCCGTCACGGTCGCGCAGCATCGGCAGCGCGTCCGGACGCCAGTCATTGAAGGAGCCCGCCACCGCCACCACGCGCGCACCCGGCGCCGCCAGCTGGAACCGCACGTACACGGTATCCGTCACGGCCGCCACGCGCACCCCCTCGCCGGTCGCGCCCCGCTCCGGCCCCCGGCCCAGCGCCAGGATCGCGAGCACGGCCGCCGCGGCCAGTGCCGGCGCCCAGATGGGCCTGACGCGCAGCGCCTGCGGCTCGAACAACCAGCGCCACCCGCGCGGCCGCGCCGCCGGCGCCGGCGCTGCCCCGGTGCGCACCGCCGCCATCACCGCCTCGTCGAGCCGCGCGTCGAGCGGCCGCAGACGGCGCGTGTACTCCCGCACCGACGCCGCGAGGAGGTCCGCCTCGGCACGATCGGCCGGGGGGAGGTCCCCATGAGGCTCGCCGTCCAGATATCGCTGGGCGTCCCGGCTGTAGTCCCGGCTCACCGCAATCCCTCCAGCATGCTCCGCATGGCGTCCCGCGCCCGGTGCACGCGCATCTTCAGGGCGTCCACCCCGACGCCGAGGAGCTGCGCCATCTCCTCATAGGAACGGCCGTCCACGTGCTTCATCACG
>JBGPHD010000095.1:0-12045 GCA_041484135.1 Gemmatimonadota bacterium | reverse complement strand
TCCCTCACCGCGCAGCAGCCGATGAACAACGTGGTGCGCGTGGCCTATCAGGCCCTCGCCGCGGTCCTCGGCGGGACGCAGTCGCTCCACACCAACTCGATGGACGAGACGCTCGCGCTCCCCACGGAGGAAGCGGTACAGCTCGCGCTCCGCACCCAGCAGGTGCTCGCGCACGAGACCGGAGTACCTAACGTCGCCGATCCGCTCGGCGGCTCCTACTACGTCGAAGCGCTCACCGATCAGCTCGAGGCCGAGGCCGAAGCGCAGTTCGCCGAGATCGAGAAGATCGGCGGCGTGGTCCGCGGCATCGAGATGGGCTGGTTCCAGCGCCAGATCGCGCTCTCGGCGGCCAAGCAGCAGCGCGATACCGAAGAGGGCCGCCGCATCGTGGTCGGCGTGAACGACTTCGTGGTAGACGAGCCCGAGGTCGGGATCCCGCTCCTCAAGATCAGCGCGGAAGGCGAGCGCGAGCAGGTGGAACGGATGCGGGCGATGCGCTCGAAGCGTGACGGCGATCGCTGCCGCCGCGCGCTCGACACGCTGACCGAAGTCGCCCGCAAGAACGACAACGTCATTCCCGCGATGCTCGACTGCGCGCGCGCCTACTGCACGCTGTTCGAGATCCGTGATGCTTTGGAGGGTGTGTACGGTGCCTACCGCGAGCCGATCTTCTTCTAAGCGGCGGCCCGCCGGCCGGGCCCGGGGACGGGCGGCGGCGGGGACGGACCTGCACGGCGCGCTGGCCGAGTTGCTGGCGCTGGGGGACAAGGCCGGATGGGTGGTGTCCTGCTACCAGAAGCTGGAGCCGGGCGACCGCGCCGGTGAGAAGTACCGCATCAAGCTGAAGAACCGCATCAAGCGGGCCGCCGACCGGCTCGCGGTGCTCGGCTTCTCCCACACCGATCGCGAAACGGTCCTCGCGGCCCTCGAGCGCATCGAGGAGTTCTTCCGGTATCCCACCAACCTCGAGAGCGGGCGCGGCGTCGCTCTCTTCGCGGCGAAGGGGTTCTTCCGCGCGGTGCGGCTCCCCTACGTCCTCAAGAGCCGGGTGCTGGTGGACCGCACGCCGGTGGTGACGGAGCTGGTGGCGCTGGCCGAGTCGGGCTCGCAGGTGCTGGTGGTCGTGGCCGACCGTCGCTCGGCGCGGCTCTTCGAGTGCGGACTCGACGGCGTGCAGGAGCTGGACGGCCTGGTGGCGCCGGATGCGACGCGCCCCGGGCGCTTCCACCCGGAGCGCGGCGCGGCGCCCGGCGTCGGCGAGTTCCGCTTCCACAACAAGATCCGCGAGGAGAAGCAGCGGCACTTCGCGCACGTGGCGGAGGTTGTCTCGCGGCGGCTCAAGGCGGAGCCGGTGACGGGGCTCCTCGTGGGCGGGATCGGCGCGGAGCCGGAAGCGCTCATCCGGCACCTGCACCCTTCCATCACCGACCGCCGTGCGGTGGGAACGACCGCGCTCGCCCTGCGGCAGGTGACGCCCGCCGAGGTCCGCGAGCGCGTCACCGCGTTCCTCGCCGACCGGGCAAGAAGCCGCGCCGAACGGGACGTGGAGGAATTCGCGACGGCGGCCGCCACGGGCTGGGCCACCGACGGCGTCGAGTTCACCCTGCGCGCGCTGTCGCGAGGCCAGGTGAGCACGCTGCTGGTGGACCACGACGCCGAGGTGCCGGGATTCCGCTGCTCGGGAAGCGGCCGACTCACCGCGGACGCCTCCTCGGCGCGCGGCGAGGGCGAGCCGCTCCCCGTCGCGGATCTGCTCGACGACGCGATCGAGGACGCGCTGCGCCAGCGCGCCCGGGTGGCCGTGGTGCGCGGGGCGCCGGCACGACGCTTCGACCGTCTCGCCGCGATCCTCCGGTTCCGGGCCGGCCGGTGAAGGCGGTCCTCTTCGACGCCGGCGGCACGCTCGTCCACATCGACTACGCGCGCGTCGCCGAGGCGGTGGAGCGCGCCACGGACCGGAAGCTCCCGCTCGACGGCTTCGTCGCGGCGGAGTACGCCGGACGCGCGGCCGTCGAGGCCGCGATGGCGGAGAACCACGGCACCACCGACGGTCTCCGTTGGACGATCCACTTCGGCGCGATGCTGGGCGAGCTGGGGCTCACCGACGACGAGTTCCACCTCGCCACGCCGGAGATCATCGCCGAGCACAAACGCTCGAATCTCTGGTCGCAGCCGCTCCCCGGCACCGCTGAGGGACTCGCCGCGTTGCGCGGCCGCGGCCTCATCGTGGGATGCGTGTCCAACGCGGACGGCACGGTGGACCAGCTGCTCGATCGCGCGGGGCTCCTCGCCGAGCTGTTGTTCGTGGTGGACAGCGGCAAGGTCGGCATCGAGAAGCCGGACCCTCGTATCTTCGAGATCGCGCTCGAACTGGCGGGCGTCCCCGCCGACGCCGCGGTGTACGTGGGCGACATGTACCCGGTGGACGTGGTGGGAGCGCGTCGCGCGGGGCTCACTCCGATCCTGATGGATCCGCTTGGCCGCTACGGGGACCGCGACTGCCGCACCGCGCCGGACGTGCCCGCCGTCTGCCGGCAACTTGTTTCGCTGCTGGACGCTGCATAGGTTCCGCCCGCGAATGAACGCTCCCGCCCCCACCTCCGCGACCGACGCCGACACCCTCCCGCGCCCCATCCGGGTGCTGGTGGCCAAGCCGGGGCTCGACGGGCACGACCGCGGCGCCAAGGTGGTCGCGGCGGCGCTGCGGGATGCCGGCATGGAGGTCATCTACACCGGGCTCCATCAGACTCCCGAGATGGTCGTGGCGGCCGCCGTGCAGGAGGACGCCGACGTGGTCGGCCTTTCCATCCTCTCGGGCGCGCACATGACGCTCTTCCCGCGGGTGGTGGACCTCCTGCGCGATGCCGGACGGGGTGACGTGCTCGTCACCGGCGGCGGGATCATCCCCCGGGAAGACATCGAAGCCCTGCAGTCGCGCGGCGTGGGGAGGCTCTTCGGGCCCGGCACCGCCACCTCCGAGCTCATCGCCTACATCCGGACCTGGGCGAAGGACCACCTGAGACCGTAGTGACCCAGAAGAAAAGCCGCCTCAAACCTCTCACCGACCAGTACCGGGCGCTCGCCGAGCGGCTGCGCCAGGGCGGTGGACCCGAGAAGATCAAGAAGCAGCACGACGCCGGGAAGCTGACCGCGCGGGAGCGCATCGCGCTCCTCTGCGACCCGGACGCGCCGTGGCTCGAGATCGGCCTGCTCGTCGCCTACGACCAGTACGACGGCCAGGCGCCGGGCGCCGGCGTCGTCACCGGGGTCGGGGTCGCGGCGGGGCGCGAGATCGTGGTGGTCGCCAACGACGCCACGGTGAAAGCCGGCGCGTGGTGGCCGGAGACCATCAAGAAGATCCTGCGGGCGCAGGAGATCGCGATGCGGCAGCGCGTCCCGATCGTCTATCTGGTGGACTCGGCGGGGGTGAATCTCCCGTACCAGGGCGGGGTCTTCCCTGGCCAGTACGGCGCCGGCCGCATCTTCTACTACAACTCGCTGATGCGGCGCTACCTCAAGGTGCCGCAGCTCGCCGCGGTGATGGGTCCCTGCATCGCGGGCGGCGCGTACCTGCCCGCGCTCTCCGACGTCATCATCATGGTGGACGGGACCAGCTTCATGGGTCTGGGCGGGCCCAACCTGGTGAAGGGCGCGACCGGCCAGGTGGTGGATAGCGAGTCGTTAGGTGGAGCCCGGCTGCACACCGGGACGAGCGCGGTGGCGCACTACATGGCGGCCGACGACAAGGCGTGCCTCGCCCTCCTGCGCGAGCAGATCGCGCGGCTCCCGCGGCTCCCCGCGGCCAAGCAGCCGTCGCGGGCCAAGACGCGGGCCCCGCGGCGCCCCCCTGCCGACCTCTACGCGGTGCTCCCCACGGACCACCGCATGTCCTACGACATGCACGAGGTGCTCGCCTGCTTCCTCGACGAGGGCAAGTTCGACGAGTTCCAGCCCGACCTCGCCAAGGAGATCCTCTGCGGGCACGCGCTCATCGAGGGCTATCCCGTCGCGCTGATCGCCAATCAGCGGGGCCTCGTGAAGACGCCGGGGGGCGGTCCGGCGCGCTTCGGCGGCATCATCTATACCGAGAGCGCCGAGAAGGTCGCCTACTTCATCGAGAACGCCGGGCGCGAGGGGATCCCGATCCTCTTCGTGCAGGACGTCTCCGGTTTCATGGTGGGACCGGAGGCGGAAAGCTCGGGGATCATCCGGGCCGGCGCGGCGTTCGTGGAGGCGATGGCGACCGCGGCCGTCCCCAAGATCGTGCTCACGGTGAACCACGCCTCGGGTGCCGGTTATTACGCTATGGCGGGGCAGGGGTTCGACCCGGACTTCATCTTCTCCCTGCCGACCGGGAGGATGGGCGTGATGGAAGGTGAATCGGCGGTGGGCGCGGTGTACGGGCCGGAGCTCGAGAAGGCGCAGGCGGCGGGCGGCCCCACGCCCAAGCTCACCGAGCAGGTCGAGGCGATGCGGGCCGACTACGAGCATCAGCTCGACGCCACCTTCGCGGGCGCCCGCGGATACGTGGACGCGATCCTCACCCCGGAGGAGGTGCGCGACATGCTCGCCTTCGCGCTCCGGGTCTCCGCCAACTTCGCGGGACCGCACCTGGGCCCGTACGTGCTCCCCTCTTCGATCGCCTAGGATGCCGATGTCCGTTGGTCCGCGCTTCGTGCTTGCCGCCGCCCCGTTCCTCTTCGCGGCCTGCGCCCGCACGGCGGGTGTCCAGGCGCCGCAACCGGAGCCGGGCCCCGCGCCCACCGCACCGGTCCCGACCGTGGATCTCACGACCGCGCCGCCCGCCGAGCCCAGGCCCGTGGCGCCGGCGTCAACCGCCGCACAGTTAGGCCTGATGCCGCTCGAGGTCACCGGCGTGCGCGCGTTCCGGCAGATGCACCCGACGTTCGATGGCCGTGGCGTGCTCATCGCCATCCTGGACAGCGGGACCGATCCGGGCATCCTCGGCCTCCAGACCACCACGCTCGGCGAACGGAAGATCCTCGACCTCCGCGACTTCTCGGGGGAAGGGAACGTCGCGCTGTCGCCGGTGCGTCCGGACGCCCGGGACCGCATCGCGCTCGCGGAAGGCGTGACGCTGGTCGGGGCGGGGGTCGTGGCGGCGGTGGCCGTGGATTCGTCGTGGTTCGGCGGCGTGCTGCACGAGCTGTCTTTCGGCGGCGCGCCCGCCGCGGACTTCAACCGCAACGGCTCGAACCGGGACCGGTACGGGATCGTGGTGGTGCGGAGCGCCTCGGGCTGGGTGGCGTTCGTGGACGCCAACGGGGACGGGTCGCTCGCCGACGAGACGCCGGTGGCCGACTACCTGGTGCGCGGCGAGACCTTCACCTTCTCGTCGCGGTTCGCGCCTCGCGGCCGCGGCCCCATCACCGCGGCCTTGAACATCACGGAGGAGCCGGGAGCGAGCGGGCCGGTGCTCGCGGTGTTCCTCGACAATTCCGGGCACGGGTCCCACACGGCGGGCATCGCGTCGGCCCACGACCTCTACGGCGTGCGCGGCTTCGACGGCGTGGCGCCGGGCGCGCAGATCATCGCGCTCAAGATCGCCAACAACGCGCGCGGCGGCGTCAGCACCAACGGGTCCATGCTGCGCGCCATGGAGTACGCGGCGAGCTTCGCCGAGGCGCGGCACCTGCCGCTCGTCATGAACCTCTCGTTCGGGATCGGGAACGAGGACGAGTCGCACGCGGTCATGGACTCCGTCGTCAACGCCTTCCTCCTCGCGCACCCTTCGGTCGTGTTCGCCATCGCCGCCGGGAACGACGGCCCCGGCACCTCGACGATGGGGCTCCCCGGCTCGGCGGAGCTCGCGCTCACCAGCGGCGCCGTCTATCCGGGCGTCTTCGCCCCGGTCCAGTTCGGCGGGCCGAGCCCTGACTTGCTTGGCTGGTGGGGTTCGCGCGGCGGGGAAATGGCCAAGCCTGACCTGGTGACGCCGGGTCTCGCGTACTCGTCGGTCCCGCGCTGGAACACGGGCGAGGAGATCAAGCTCGGCACCTCGATGGCGTCGCCGCACACGGCCGGCCTCGCGGCGTTGCTGGTGTCGGCCGACGTTCAGGAAGGGCGCGCGGTGAACGCGGCCGAGATCGTGCAGGCGCTGCGGACGAGCGGGCGGCGCTTCGGTGGCGAGAGCGCCGTGGACCAGGGGTCCGGGGTGCCGCGGATCGAGGCGGCCTACCAGTGGCTGCGGGCGGGGCACGCCGTCACGCGCTACCGCGTCCAGGTCCTGCCGCTGCCACGCACGCTGCCTGCCGGGCGGCCCATGTTCCTCAGCGCCGGCCCTGAGGGGAACGCCCCGGAAGTGCGGACGGCGGATCGGCCCTCGGCCGCCTACCGCCGTGACGGCCTCGCCGGCACCGCCGACACCGTCCAGCGCTTCCGCGTGACGCGGGTGCCGGACCGGCTCCCCACCCATCGAAGCCAGGTCTACCGGCTGGTGACGGACGGCGCGTGGCTGAGGCCCGTGCAACCCACGGTCACCGTGGACTCGCTCAGCGGATCGGCGGTGATCGAGGTCCGCTACGACGCCTCGCGCCTCACCCGCAGCGGGCGTTATGTCGGCACGGTGACCGGAGTGCCGGACGCCGATACCGCGGCGGGGCCGGCGTTCGTCCTCGTCAGCACGGTGATCGTCCCGGATTCCGCGGCGGGCCGCGTCGTCGCGTCGTCGGGCCGGAAGCTCCCCGCGGGCTCCGCGGCGCGCTACTACCTCGAGGTCCCGCCCTCGGCGTCGGGCCTGTCCCTGCGCCTCACGATGCGCGATTCCGCGGCGCCCGGCACCCTCTCGCTCTTCGAGCCGAGCGGCCGCCCCGCGCGCGGCCAGGAGAGCGTGGACGTGGGCGGGTCCGATGGCGCGCGCGCGACCATGAACGTGAGCGCGAACGACCTCACCCCCGGCGTCTGGGAAGCGGTGATGCAGGCGCTGCCCGGGCACGACGTCACCTTCGACCTCCGGGCCACGTCGCCGGCGGTCCGCATCGAGTCGGTGGACTCCGGGGCGTCAGGCAGCATGGTGGTCTTCGCCTCTTCGGCCGCCGTTGACACCTCGCTCACCGTCACCGCCGAGCAGCTCGGCGTCACCACGGCGTGGAACGCCGCCATCGAGCACGGCGCGCCGTACCAGCGCGCCTTCGAGGCTCCGGCCTGGGCCACGGCCGTGATCGTCGAGGTGCAGGTCACGCCCCAGCTCTGGGACCAGGTCACCGACTTCGCCATCTCCGTCTTCGACCCGGACGGCGCGCAGCTCGGCAACGGCCCGATGAACTACGACTACCACCGGGTGAAGACGGACCTGCCGGCACGGCGCGGGTCCTATCCGGTGACCGTCGAGCTCTTCCCGGGCTTCGCGCTGCCGGACCCGCCCGCTCGCGTGGAGGCCGCCGTGCGCGTGTCGTTCGTCGGGGCGCCGCGGCCGCTCGCGCTGGCCGACCCGGCGCTCCGCATCGCGGCCGGCGGCTCGGCGACCGTCAGGCTGCCGAGGGCCGACGCCTATCCGCTCTCGGAAGACTGGTCCCCGCTGGTGCGAGTGCGCGCCGCCGCGCGCGCCGACGACTGGGTGGTCCTCGAGCGGACCTTCGTGCAGCTCGCGCGGTAGCCGCCGCCATGGCCCGCACCATCCGCATCGCCTCCGGCCAGGGATTCTGGGGCGACTGGCTCGAGGCGCCGTTCCGCCAGGTGCAGGGTGGTCCCATCGACTACCTGATGATGGACTATCTCGCCGAAGTCACGATGTCCATCCTGCAGAAGCAGAAGGAACGCGACCCGGCGATGGGGTACGCGCGCGACGTGGTGCCGCTCCTCGCCCGCATCCTCCCCCAGGTGGTGGAGCGGAACATCAGAGTCACGACCAACGCGGGCGGTGTGAACCCTGACTCGTGCGCCGCCGCGGTGGCCGAGGCGGGCCGGCAGCTCGGGCTGGGCGGCAAGCTCAGGATCGGCGTCGTCACCGGCGACGACATCCTCGGGCGCCTGGGCGACCTGCTGTCGCGCGGCGTCGAGCTCAAGGACATTGACACGGGCCGTCCGCTTTCCGACGTCCGTGAACGGGTGCTCTCCGCCAACGCGTATCTCGGAGCGCGGCCGCTGGTGGAGGCGTTGAAGCAGGGAGCGCACGTCGTCATCACCGGACGCGTCACCGATACCGGCCTCACGCTGGCCCCGATGATCCACGAGTTTGGCTGGGCGGAGGACGCGTGGGACCTCATCGCCGCGGGCACCATCGCCGGCCACATCATCGAGTGCGGCGCGCAGTGCTCGGGCGGGAACTACCTCGCCGGTTGGCCCGATACGCCGTGTCTCGAAGACGTCGGCTATCCCATCGTCGAGGCGATGGCCGACGGCACGTTCGCCATCACCAAGCACCCGGGCACCGGCGGCGCCATCACCGTGGCGTCCGTGGCGGAGCAGTGCGTCTATGAGATGGGGGACCCGCGCGCCTACATCACGCCGGATTGCGTCGCCGACTTCACCACGATCCGCCTCGAGCAGGATGGGAAGGACCGGGTGCGCGTCCACGGGATCGGCGGGCGCCCCGCCACCGAGTTCCTGAAGGTCTCGATCGCGTATCGCCATGGGTTCAAGGCGGTGGGCACGCTGGTGTACGCGTGGCCCGATGCCTACGCCAAGGCCAGGGAGGCCGACCGGGTGCTGCGGGCACGGCTCGACCGGCTCGGCCTCACGTTCGACGAGGTGTTGACCGAGTACGTCGGGGTGAACGCGGCGCATGGACCCCTCGCGGGGCCACCCGCTGTCGACCAGGCGGAGGTGCAGCTGCGCGTGGGCGTCCGCTCCGGCGATCGTGCCACCGTCGAGCGCTTCACCCGCGAGCTGGCGCCCCTCATCCTGAACGGTCCGCCGAGCGTGACGGGCTTCGCGGGTGGACGGCCCAAGGTCGAAGAGATCGTGGCGTACTGGCCGGCGCTGGTGCCCAAGCGCGAGATTCATCCCAGTGTCCGTGTTTTCACGGCGTGACCTCCTCGCGCACATGGACGCCGGCAATGACCCCGATCTCGAGCGCCAGAGGCGATTGGTGAAACGGCTCCGGGCTGAAGCGCGCCGCTGGGTGCTGCGCGCCGCGCTGCTCTTGATCGCGGGAGTCTCGTTCCTGCGCTGGGGGGGAAGCCTCTTCGTGACACTGGGCGTGGGGTTCATCGTACTCGCGGTGCTCGCTGTCCTCCTGGGCCGGCAGAACGGACGCAACGCCCGCGACCTCGCCATGAGACTGGAGTTGCTCACCGCGGGTACCACTCCCCACTCCCCACTCCCCAAGTGAAGCGCCAACTGGTCGAGATCGCGCACGCCCGCAGCGGCGACAAGGGCGACACCGCCAACGTCGGCGTCATCGCGCGGAAGCCGGAGTACTACCCCGTGCTGGTGCGCGAGCTGACGGTCGAGCGGGTGACGCGCCACTTCAAGGGCATGCTCACGGGCGGGGTCGAGCGCTTCGAGCTGCCGAACCTCCACGCGCTGAACTTCCTGCTGCACGGGGCGCTGGGCGGGGGCGGGACCATCTCGCTCAAGACCGACGCGCAGGGGAAGACGCTGAGCACGGCGCTGCTCCGGATGGAGATCGAGGTCGAATGAGCGACGACACCACAGACGCGCAGACACAATGACAGACGCGCAGACGCACAGGCGCGCAGACGCGCAGGAAGAGCGGCTACTGGTCGTGAGAGCGGAGGGCGTAGCCACTCTGACCCTCAATCGCCCCGACAAGAAGAACGCCATCGACCGGCGGATGATCGCCGAGCTGAAGGCGGCCATCGAGACGCTGGACCTCGCCGCCGATGTCCAGATCGTCGCGATCCGCGGGGCGGGGAAGGACTTCTGTGCCGGCCTCGACCTCCGCGAGCTGCTGGAGTCCGCGGACCTCACCCCCGCCGAGAACGAGGAGCGGGCCTGGGACCTCGGCGAGATCTTCGTGATGTTGCGCCGGCTCCCCAAGGTGGTGGTCGCCGTGGTCGAGGGGCGGTGCCTGGCTGGCGGGTGCGGGCTCGCCACCGCGTGTGACCTCGTCTTCGCCGCTGAGGGTGCCCAGTTCGGCTACCCGGAGATCAACCGCGGCTTCGTGCCGGCCATGGTGATGACGATGCTGCGGCGGCTGGTGGGGGAGAAGGTGGCCTTCGACCTCGCGGCCACGGGTCGCCTGCTCGATGCGGCCGAGGCGGCGCGGCTCGGCATCGTCTCGCGCGTTCTTCCCGCGGACGGCTTCGACGCCGAGGTGGCGCGGCAGCTCGGCGCGTTGGCCGCGCTCTCCGCCACGGCCCTGGCGCTCACCAAGCAGCAGTTCTACCAGCTCGACGGCCTGGGCCTCGAGGAAGGCATCCGGCTCGGCGCCAAGGTGAACGCCGTCTCCCGTGCCACGCCGGACTTCCGTCAGGCCATCTCGGCCTTCCTCAAGAAGTGAACGGCTGGACCCTCGCGAAGTACGTGCTGGCGTTCTCCGGCGTCGGCATCGTCCTGCTCTCCGACCGATACGGCATGCCTTGGCTGGGCTATCTCGGCATCGGGCTCATCGTGGCCGCCTTCGTGCTCCGATACGTGCAGCGCGCGCGCCAGGCAAAGAAGGCCGCCTCTTCGGCCGAACCCGGCTGACCTCGCGCGGAGAGTGACCGCGGCGCGCATGGAAGGGCGCCGCACGCACAGGATTCGGCCACCACACCGCCTCACTCGTCGCCTACGTTGTCCCGCCATGACGGGACTGGTCTGGCACATGGAACGCGCGGCGGACGTGCTGCGGGACCGGTTCGGGTATCCCGCCTTCCGTCCCGGGCAGCTCCGGGCGGTGCGCGCCGCACTGGCGGGCCGGAGCGCGCTGGTCGTGCTCCCCACCGGGGGCGGGAAGTCGGTCTGCTACCAGGTGCCGTCGCTGGTGCTGGACGGGCTCACGGTGGTGGTCTCGCCGCTGATCTCTCTGATGCAGGACCAGGTGCAGGCGGCCCGGGCGCGCGGGATCTGCGCGGCCGCGCTCACCAGCGCCATCGCACCCGCCGAGAAGCAAGGGATCCTGCGCGACGTCGTGCGGGGTGCGGTGAAGCTGCTCTATGTGGCGCCGGAGCGGCTCGCCACCGGAGCCCTGGTCGGCGTGCTCAAGGCGGTGGGCGTGAGCCTGCTCGCGGTAGACGAGGCGCACTGCGTCTCCGAGTGGGGCCACGACTTCCGGCCCGCCTACCGCCGGCTGGGCGTCGTGCGGCTCGCGTTAGGCCGTCCGCCGACCCTGGCGCTCACCGCGACCGCCACGCGCGCCGTCCGCGACGACATCATCGCCACCCTGCGCCTGGGCGCGGTCGAGCGCATCGTCGGCTCGTTCGACCGGCCCAACCTCTTCTTCGCCGCCATCCAGGTCCGTGACGACGGCGAGCGCCGCCGCCGCCTCCTCGAGGGGCTCACGCCGCAGCGCGGGGCCGCCGTCGTCTACGTCCCGACCCGCTCCGGCGCCGAGCGGTGGTCGCGCGTGCTGCTCCAGTCGGGCATCGTCGCGGCGCCCTACCACGCCGGGCTCGAGCACGCCGTCCGCCGCCAGATCCAGGAGGAGTTCCTGACCGACCGGCTGCCGTGTGTCGTGGCCACCTCGGCCTTCGGGATGGGCATCGACAAATCCGATGTCCGGCGCGTCATCCACCTCGGCCTCTCCACGAGCCTGGAGGCCTACTACCAGGAGGCGGGGCGGGCGGGCCGCGACGGCGCGCGTGCCCGTTGCGAGGTCCTCTGGACGCGCGGGGACTTGAACCTCCAGCGGCGCATCGTGCCCGACGCCCGCAAACTCGAGCCGCTCATCCGGTACCTCACCGCCTTCGTCTGCCGGCGGGAGCTGCTGTTGGCTCATTTCGGACAGTCGGGCGAACGGTGCCTTGGGTGCGATCGCTGCGCCCGGTGGCGTTTGCTGAGACAGCGGAGCTTGCGGCCGGTCTGAGAATCAGCCGCCTTCACGAAGAAGTCTCGATCGTGAAGGCCGGCGTCTCTTGTGTTCCTGGAGCGGAGGTGCAATTGTTCGCGCCTCACGCAACACGGATCACCTCCCGCGTG
>JBGPHD010000094.1:0-12053 GCA_041484135.1 Gemmatimonadota bacterium | reverse complement strand
CCGGCACGACCGTGCTCGTGTTCGTTGCGCCGCAGTACGAGGACCTCGAGCTGTGGTATCCCAAGATCCGGCTCGAGGAGGAGGGCGCGACGACCGTGGTCGCGGGTCTCGGCGACAAGACCTACACCGGCAAGAAGGGCTATCCCCTCACCGTCGACACCAACGTCGAGAACGTCCTCCCCGAGACCTTCGACGGGCTGGTGATCCCCGGGGGCTATGCCCCGGACCACATGCGCCGCTCCGAGCGGCTGCTGGCGATCACCCGCGCCATCCACGAGGCCGGGAAGCCGATCGGGTTCATCTGCCACGCGGGCTGGGTGCCCATCTCGGCGGGGATCATCAGAGGCAGGCGCTGCACATCGGTGCGCGCCATCAAGGACGACATGGAGAACGCGGGTGGGATCTGGTCGGACGAGCCGGTCGTGGTGGACGGCAACCTGATCAGCTCCCGCACGCCGGCGGATCTGCCCGATTTCTGCCGGGCGCTGATCAGGGCCCTCGAGGCGCGCCCGAAGAGCTGACGGTCACCCGTCCAGCGGCCGCAGCACCACGCCGGTGGGCACTTTGGGCGCGAAGAAGGTGGACTTGGGCGGCATGATCTCCTTCGCGTCAGCCACCGCGCGCACCTCCTCGAGCCGGGTGGGCGGGAGGAGTATCGCCACCGCCACGTCCCCGCGGCCGAAGGCGGCCATCGCCTCCTGCTCATCGGGCGTGTACCTGAGATTGGGCACGCCGTTCAGGATCTTCGCGAGCACCACCTTCACGAACACCGCATCCGCCACCGCGACCGGCAGGCCGCGCACCGCGGCGTGCTTCGGAAGGTCGGTGGCCTGGGAGAGGTCCGCCTTGGCCCTGAGGACCATCGCCGCGTTCGAGCCGTCCGAGAAAGCGACCCGCAGCGTCGGCTGCTGGTGGGGCTGTACCCGCGCGAAGTACGGGCTCGCCGCCTTGAGCACCGTCTGGCGGTCCAGCGGCGGGCCCTCGACGATGCGGTGGGTGGCCAGGATGGTGAGGCCGGGGTCCCGGAACGAGACCACGTGGGCCAGGGTGCGCGTGGCTCCCGCCCGCCATTCCGCCTTGGCCTCCTCGCGGAAGAGGGCCGCCGTCTCGTAGCGGTGGTGCCCATCCGCGATGTAGACCGGCTGCGCGCCCGCCGTCTGGGCGAGCCGCTCGGCCTCGCCCCCCGGCGTCACCCAGATCTCCTGCTTGGCGCCTAACGCCTCGACGATGGCCCACGGCACGCCCGCGGTGACCCGCTGGAGGCCGGCGGCGAGCGCGCCAGACTCGTCCGGCGCCAGCAGGAACACCGGCGAGAGATTGCACCCGGTGGCCAGCGTCAGCAGCCGGCGGTCCTCCTTGGGGCCCTGGTGCGTGCGCTCGTGCGGCAGCACCCGCCCCTCGGAGAAGGGTTCTGCCGCCACCGCGAGGAAGATCCCGGTGCGCGATCGCACCACGTCCCCGATCGCGCTGGTGGTGCGCAGCACCACGGCCGACGGCGCCTTGTCGCGGGTGAGGATCCCCTGGCCCCGCCATGACTCGAGGAGCCGCGCGGCCTCGGCGTAGGGATCCGCGCCCTGCTGCTGCGCCACCGGCAGGTCCACGTGCACGATGTTGGCCGGGTCTTGCACCGCCAGCCCGGCCCGCTGCTCGACGCCGATCACGTCGTACGGCGGCGCCAGCCGGCGCGCCAGCGACGAGGCGTCCGCGTACCGCTCGCCGCGGAACGGCGCGAACAGCGGGAGGTCGCTCAGACGACCGCCCGGTCGCGTCGCGCGATCAGCCCGTCCAGCGTGCGCTTCACGTCGGCCAGCGTCATGCCGTTCACCTCCGCCTCCGCCGCGGAGGGCTCCCGGGCCGTGGCGAGATAGTCGCTCTCCAGGTGCCCGTCGGGTTCGTTCTCACTGGACCACCGGATGAAGAGGAGCGAGGCCCCGTAACTTCCGTCGGTGCCCGGGTCGTCGTCGGAGAAGACGCCCACCGAGTACGACCGGCCATCCGACCCCTCGAACGCGGGCGGCCGCCCGTGGACCGCGACGTAGCCGGCGAGCGTGTCGTCCTCCGCGATCACCGGGTGCTCTCCTTCCAGAGATTCCCCACCATGAACGCGATGTTCGCCGGACGTTCCGCGAGGCGACGCATGAGATACGGGTACCACTGCGTCCCGAAGGGCACGTACACGCGCACCCGGTAGCCTTCCTTGACCAGCTCCTGCTGGAGGTCGCGCCGCACGCCGTACAGCATCTGGAACTCGAACTTGTCGTGCTCGATCCCCTTCGACCAGATCTGGCGCTTGGCCCGCGCGATCAACCGTTCGTCGTGGGTCGCGATGGCGGGGTAGTTCCCCCGCTCGAGCAACAGCTCCATCAGCTCGGCGTAGCTGCGGTCCACGTCGGCCTTGTCGGGGAAGGCCACGTCCGGCGGCTCCTTGTACGCGCCCTTGCACAGGCGCACCCGCGCCTTCGCCGCCAGCAACCGATCGACGTCCGCGGCGCTGCGGCGCAGCATCGACTGGATGACCACGCCGACCCGGTCGCCGTAGGAAGGATGCAGCTCGGAAAGGAAGAGGTCGAGGGTCCGCTGGGTGTGCTGGCTGCTCTCCATGTCGAGCCGGACGAAGGTGTCCAGCTCCCGGCCCCGGTCGAGCACCCGGCGCATGTTCGCCGTACAGAGCGCGGCGTCCACGTCGAAGCCGAATTGCGTCAGCTTCACGGAGACGTTGGCCTGCAGTTTCTCGGCGGCGATGCGGTCGAGGATCCCGATGGCGGTGGCCGTGGCCGCCGAGGCCTCCTCCGCGCTGTGCACGCTCTCGCCCAGGCAGTCGAGCGTCGCCGTGACGCCGGCCGCATTGAGCTCCCGGACCGCCGCGATGGCCGTGTCGAGCGTCTCCCCGGCCACGAACCGCGAGCTCAGCTTCCGCGCCAGCCCGTTGCTCTTGATGAACCGGAAGATGGCCGGTCGTTCGCTGAGGTAGAGCAGGCTGGCACGCAGCATGGGTGGTCCGGTCCCCGGTCTAGTGGAAGCGGGCGTTGCGTTTGGCGAGGTCGACAAGGGACCCCGCGGGCGCGAATCGGTCGCCGTGGCGCGCGGCGAGCAACTCGAGCTTGGCGACCGCGGCCCCGGCGCCCAGGGCGTCGAGCGCCCGGAACGGGCCGCCGCGGAAGGGCGGGAAGCCGATGCCGAAGATGGCGCCGATATCGCCGTCGCGCGGGGAGCGGATGACCCCCTCCTCGAGCGCCCGCGCCGCCTCGTTCAACATCGCCAGGGAGAGCCGCTCCGTCACGCTCACCGTGTCCTTCACCGTTCCCCCGCCGCCGGGCACGCCCAGGACCGAGTAGACCTCCGGGTCCACGCCGGCCTTCTTGCCCTTCTCGTAGCGGAAGAGACCGCGGCCGTTCTTGCGCCCCAGGCGTCCCGAGGCCACCAGCGCCTCGAGCGAGATCGCCGGCGTGACCCGCTCACCTAACGCCTCGCGCATCACGCCGCCCACCTTCACCGCCACGTCGAGCCCCACCTCGTCGAGCAGCGTGACCGGCCCCACGGGGAACCCCCAGCGCACCATGGCGCGGTCGAGGTCCTCGATGGCCACGCCCTCCTTGAGCAGGTGCCCGGCCTCCACCATGTACGGGGCCAGGATGCGGTTGATGAAGAAGCCGGGCCGGTCCTTCACCACGATCACCGTCTTGCCCATCCGCCGTCCGAACGCCACCGCGGTCACGATCGTCTCCGGCGCGGTCTTCGCCGACGGGATCACCTCGAGCAGCGGCATGCGGTGCACCGGCGAGAAGAAGTGCATCCCGATCACCGCCTCGGGCCGCTGCGACGCCTCGGCGATCCGCGCGATCGGGATGGTCGACGTGTTCGACGCGAACACGGTGCCGGGGCACGTCACCGCCTCCACCTCGCGGAGGACATTGCGCTTCACCTCGACGTCCTCGAACACCGCCTCGATCACCAGGTCCGCCCGCAGGAACCCGCGATAGTCCACGCCCCCCGAGACCAGGGCCAGCTTCTTCCCGCCCTCGAGCCTGGTGAGGCTGCGGCGCTTGACCCGCTCGCCGATGACGTCCGCGACGGCCTTGAGGCCCTTGCCCACCCGGGTGAGGTCCGCGTCCTTCATCCGCACGCTGACGCCCGCCTGGTCCGCGGCCGTGACCGCGATCCCCGCGCCCATGAACCCCGCGCCCAGCACGCCGAGCCGCTCGATGCGGCGCGGGTCGGGCGCGGGCGCCGGAACCCCGGCGTCCTTCTTGAGGTTGGTGGCGGCGAAGAAGATCTCCACCAGCCGGCGCGAGACGTCGGTCATCGCCATCTGCGCGAAGAGGTCGGCTTCGTGCACCAGGCCGCGCTTCGTGCCGTGCGCGAGGCCGTAGGCCACCGCCTCCAGCGCCGCGATCGGTGCCGGATAGTGCCCGCCCGTCTTGCCCACCGTCATCTTCCGCGCCTGCGAGATCACGAACCCCCGGCCGAGCGCGCTCCGGTCGAGGAGCCAGCTCCCACGCGGGCGGCGCGGGGGGATCACCTGTCTGGCAAGGCGCGCCGCGGCGGCCAGCGCCGCGCTCCGCAGGATGGGCGGCGCCACCAGCTCGTCCACCAGCCCCATTCGGAACGCCTTCTCCGCGCGGATGTTCTTCCCGGTGAGGATCATGTCGAGCGCCGGACGCAGCCCGATCAGTCTCGGCAGGCGGTTGCAGCCGCCGGCGCCCGGGATGATGCCGATCTGCACTTCCGGCTGGCCGAGGATCGTCTTGGGATGGTTGGTCGCGACGCGCCAGTGACACGCCAGCGAGATCTCGAGCCCGCCGCCCACGCAGGCGCCGTGGATCGCGACGACGATGGGCACCGGGAAGGCCTCGAGCGCGTCGAGGAACTGCTGCCCTTCACGGGCGAGCTTCCGGAACTCGTCCTCGGTCTTCGCCGCGACGAACTCCGTGATGTCGGCGCCGGCGATGAAGCCGTCCGGCTTGCCGGAGATGATGACCACCGCCTTCACGCCCTGGTCGGCGCGCAGGGCCGTCATCGTCTTCGCGAACTCGTCCTTCACCTTCCGGGAGAACTTGTTGACGCTCTCGCCCGGGAGGTCGAAGGTGACGACGGCGACGTCGCCCTCGCGCGCGACGCTGAGCGCGCCCATCAACGCCGCTCCAGCACCATGGCGAAGCCCATCCCACCCTGCGCGCACACCGAGATCAGGCCGAACTGCACGTCCCGCCGCTTCATCTCGTTGGCGAGCGTGGTGGTGATGCGCCCGCCCGTGGCGCCGAACGGATGGCCGATCGCGATCGAGCCGCCCATCACGTTCAGCGTGTCCCGGTCCACCTGGCCCACCGGCTCGCTCCGTCCCAGCTTCTCCCGCGCGAACGTCTTCGACTCGAACGCCTGGATGTTGGAGAGCACCTGCGCCGCGAACGCCTCGTGCATCTCGACGAGCGCCATGTCCTTCAACGTCAGGCCGGCGCGCTCCAGCGCCTTGGGGACCGCGAAGGCGGGGCCCATGAGCAGCTGCTCGCCCGGGTCCACGGCCGCCACCGCGTAGGAGCGGATGAACGCGAGCGGCTCCAGGCCTAACGCGTGCGCCTTCTCCTCGCTCATGAGCAGCACCGCCGACGCGCCGTCGGTGAGGGGCGAGGCGTTGGCCGCGGTCACGCTCCCGTACCTCCGGTCGAACACCGGCTTGAGCTGCGCCAACTGTTCCAGCGTGGAGTCGCCGCGGATCCCGTTGTCCGAAGCGAGCGTCTCCTCGTACCGCGGCGGCACGAAGAAGGGCGCGATCTCCGCGGTGAGCCGGCCGTCCTTCGTCCCGGCGGCGGCGCCCCGGTGCGACCGCAGCGTGAACTCGTCCTGCGCCTCGCGCGTGATGCCGTTCTCCTTCGCCATCTTCTCCGCCGCCTGGCCCATCGATTCGCCCGTGGAGGGCTCCGCGATGGCCGGGGTCACCGGCACCAGGTCGCGCGGCCGGGTCCTGGCGAGGATCCCCAGCCGCTTCCCGAGGCTCCGGGCCTTGCTCGCTTCGACCAGGATGGCCGCGAACCGCCTGGAGTGAAGGATGGGGACGTCGGAGAGCGCTTCGGTGCCGCCGGCGAGCACCACGTCCGCGTGCCCGAGGGTGATCTGGTCGTGGCCGTCGGCGATGGCCTGGTTCGACGAGGCGCAGGCGCGGTTCAGCGAGTAGGCGGGGATGTTCTTCGGGAACTGCGGCAGCAGGCTCACCTCGCGCGCCACGTTGGGCGCGAGGACCGACGGGATCACCTGACCGAAGATCACCTGCTCCACCAGCTTCGGGTCGAGCTCAGTGCGCACCAGGAGCTCGCGCGCCGCGTGCTTCGCCAAGTCCACCGCGCTCACGTCCTTGAGCGCCGTGCCCGCCTTGGCGAACGGCGTCCTGCACCCGGCGATGATCGCGACCCGCCGACCGTTGGTCCCACTCATTTACGGCTCCGTCCCGGCGCGAGAGGAGTGGCGCATCCGCCGGAGCCAAAAGCTACCTATCCCGCCGGGCCCCGGCCAGCGGCGGCGCCACGTGCGCGGGCCACCATTTGGTGACAGATTCGGTCATGGATCCCGCCTTCTCCGCCGAGACGCGCCGCGCCGACCTCCTGGCGCTCGCGGGCGAGGGCGTGGACCTGCTGGTGATCGGCGGCGGCATCACCGGGGCGGGGATCGCGCGCGACGCCGCGATGCGCGGCATGCGCACCGCCGTGGTGGATGCGGGTGACTTCGGCCACGGCACCTCGAGCCGCTCCTCCCGCCTCATCCACGGCGGCCTGCGGTACCTCGAGCACGGCTGGCTGCGCCTGGTCTTCGAGGCGAGCCGCGAGCGGCGCACGCTGCTGCACATCGCGCCGCACCTGGTGCGGCCGCGGGCCTTCACCTTCCCCGTCCACCGCGGCAGCCGGGTGCGGCGCTGGCAGATCAGCGCCGCGGTCTGGCTCTACGATCTCCTCGCCCTGTTCCGCAACGCCCACCATCACCGCCTGCTCTCGCGAAGCGGCGTGCTTGAGATCGAGCCGCAGCTCCGCGACCAGGACCTCACCGGCGGCGCGCTCTACTGGGACGCCCAGTGCGACGACGCCAGGCTCGTGCTCGCCACCGCGCGATCGGCGCGCCGTCACGGCGCGCTCGCCGCCAACTACGTGCGGGTCGTCGCGCTCGAGAAGGCGGGGGGCCGGGTGCGCGGCGCCACGGTCGAGGACGCGTTCACGGGCGCCCGGACCACCGTGCGCGCGCACGTGGTCGTCAACGCCACCGGTCCCTGGTCCGACACGCTCCGGCGGCTCGACCAGCCCGACGCCGCGCCGCTCCTCCGCCCCACCAAGGGCGCGCACATCGCGGTGCCGCAGGCCCGGGTCGGCAACACCGGCGCGGTCACCCTCACCTCGCCGATTGACGGCCGGGTGATGTTCGTGCTGCCGTGGGGCGCGGTCACGATCGTCGGCACCACCGACACCGACACGACGGAGTCCCCGGACGACGTCGCCGCGACCGGCGACGACGTGACCTACCTCCTCCGCTCCGCCAACGCCGTCTTCCCGAACGCCCGGCTCCAGACCTCGGACGTGCTGGCGGCGTGGGCGGGGCTGCGGCCCCTGCTCGCCGACGGGGGCGCCTCGACCGCGGCCGTCCCGCGCGAGCACAAGATCGTGGAGAGCGCGAGCGGCTTGCTCACCATCGCCGGCGGCAAGCTCACCACCTACCGCTCGATGGCGATGGAGATGGTGGACGAGGTCGCCAAGCGCCTGCGACGCCTCGACGGCCGCCCCCTGCCCCCGCGCGCCCCCACCGACACGGAGCCGCTTCCCGGCGGCGACGTCGCGGACCTCGAGCCGCTCGCCGACGAGCTGGTCCGGCAGGAACTCCCCCGTGATGTGGCGGACCACCTCGTGAACACCTACGGCGCGGAGGCGCCCGCCGTCGCCAACCTGGCGGCGCGCGAAGCGGGTCTCGATCAACCACTCGTCGCCGGCCGGCCCTTCCTCCGGGCCGAGGTCGTCTATCAGGCGCGGCGCGAGATGGCGATGACGGTGAGCGACGTGCTCGTCAGGCGCACCCATCTGTACCATACGTCCGTTAGGCAGGCCGAGGATGTGGCGCCGCTCGTGGGCACCCTGCTGGCGCGCGAGCTCAAGTGGGACGGACGGCGGGAGGCGGAGTCGGTGGCGTACTACCGGGCGGAGGTCGCCCGCATGCGGGCGGCGCTCACGCCGCCGGCTTGACCTTGAGGCGCTGCATGTCGCGCCCGACCGTGAAGACCGCGAACATCAGGATGAGCCCCCCCACCAGCCCCACCACCGGGAGCGTGAGCAGCGCCGGCCGGAGGCCGTAGCGGTCGGAGAGCAACCCCACCACCGGCAGCGCGATCGCGTCGCCGGCGATGTGGATGAAGAAGACGTAGGCCCCCATCACCGTCGCCCCGATCTCCCTGGGCACCACGTCGAAGAGCACCGCCGCCAGCGGCCCGTTGTACCAGGTGAACAGGAAGACCACCAGGAAGAAGAGGATCGAGAACTGGCTGACGTTGGTGGCGAGCAGCATGAAGACGCAGATCGGCGCGCCCACCAGGAACCCTGTCGCCCCCGCCAGCACGCGCCCGCTCGGCCAGCGCTCGAAGAGGACGTCCCCCAGCCGGCCGCCCGTGAACGAGCCCAGCACGCCGGCCGCGAGGCCGATAGGGCCGATGCGCCGCCCCGCCTCCAGCAGCGTGAGGTCCAGCTCCCGCTGGAGGAAGCTGGTGGACCACGCCACCAGCGAGTTCATCGACGCCGACGTCAGCGCGCCGCCGAGGAAGAGCCAGATGAGCGTCGGCGTGCGCAGCACCAGGCTCGCGGAGTCGAGCATCTCGTCCACCACGTCGGCCGGCGCGCTCGCCGCCTCCGGCATCCGCACCATCGCGATGCGCACCCACTGCCAGATGGTCCACGCGAGGCCGGACCCCGCGATCACGCCGAAGGCCACCAGGTCCGCGCTGGCCGGCAGGTTCTCGAACAGCGCCAGGAAGCCGAAGACCGCCGTCGCGAGGAGCAGGCTCGCCCCCAGCGGCATCACCGTCCGCGCCGCCACGCGCCAGGTGATGGGGAACTTCGGCGCGGCGGCGCGCGCCACCACCGGCGCCACCCGCACCACCGGGTCCTTGAGGCGGGTGAGGAGCAGGGCGAACAGGAGGCCGGGGAGCCCCACCACGATCAGGGCCTGCCGCCAGCCGAAGGCCGTCGCCAGCACGCCGCCCAGCCACACGGCGAGGACGCCGCCTAACGCCAGCCCCGCCCAGAAGATCCCCATCGCCTGGGCACGGCCCTGGGTCGGGTAGTAGTCCGCCAGGAGCGCCTGGGCGGCCGGCAGGTACGCCGACTGGCCCACGCCGACGAAGGCGCGCGAGATGAAGAGCTGCCAGTACGAGCGGATCACGCCGCCGACCGCCGTGAACCCGCTCCACAGCGCCACGCTGCCCGCGATGACCGCGCGGCGGGAGATGAGGTCCGAGAGCACGCCGCTGAACAGCGCGCCCAGTGAGAAGACGATCGCATAGGCCGAACCCAGCCAGCCGAGCTGGGTGTCGGAGACGTGGAGGTCGCGCCGGATGGGCTCGAACAGCGCGAAGATGACGTTGCGGTCGAGGTAGTTCAGCAGGTTGCCCAGCGCGAGCAGCGCCAGGGCATACCGGACGTAGCGGCGGTTCGGCGTGGAGTGGTCGGCGCTCACGGCGCCGGCCCGGCGCGCCGCGCGGTGCGACTCACCCGGCGAACATCCCGCCGCGCTCCCCGGTCGACAGCTCGGTCACCACCTCGCGGGCCCGGGTGACGATCGCCACTGCCTCCGCGGGGTCGTCGGTGAGATAGAAGATGTCGAGGTCCTTGATGTCGATCTTGCCCTGCGCGGCCATGGTGTTCTTCAGCCATGCCACCAGGCCGCTCCAGTACTCGCGTCCGAAGAGCACCACCGGGAAGTGCCTGATCTTGCCGGTCTGGATGAGCGTGAGCGCCTCGAACATCTCGTCGAGCGTGCCGTACCCGCCGGGGAAGACGACGAACGCGAGCGAGTACTTCACGAACATCATCTTGCGCACGAAGAAGTAGCGGAAGTTGACCGACGTATCCACATAGCGGTTGGTGCCCTGCTCGAACGGCAGCTCGATGTTGAGCCCGACCGAGAGGCCCTTCCCGAGCTGCGCCCCCTTGTTGCCCGCCTCCATGACGCCGGGGCCGCCGCCCGTGATCACCGTGAAGCCCGCTTCGGCGAGCAGCTTCGCGGTCTCGGTGACGGCGCCGTACATCGGCTCCTCGGGCCGCGTGCGCGCCGAGCCGAAGAGGGTGACGCCGTGCTTGATGTTGGCGAGGGTGTCGAAGCCCTCCACGAACTCGCCCATGATCCGGAGCACGCGCCAGGGGTCGGTCGAGGTGAAGACCCGGCGCTCCGGCACGACCATCGGCGTGCTGAGGAGCCGCTCGTCCTCCGTGGGCGCGAGCCGCTTCGGTCCGGAGCTCTGCCCGGCGTCTGCCGTCATGGGGCCTCTTGCCAGCGGGAAACGCGCGGAATATACAGAAGAAAGGAAGGGGGCGTAAACAAAGTGCGGACCTGGAGGTCGCTGTTGCTCGCGCTCGTGGCGCGCGCCCTCGTGAATCCGCGAGTGGCGTGGGATCTCCTCTCCCTCGCGTGGGCCATGCGCCGGCGCGACTGGTACCGCGCGTCCCCGTTCCTGCCGTTGCCGCCCCCCGAGTACGTCCGCTGGCGGCTCTACACCGCCTACGGCGATGAGGCGGCCGTGCCGCCCGTGCGCGACGTCCTGCGCTTCGCGCGGTGGCGCAAGGACCTGCTGCGCTCGTGACCTCCCCCAAGGACCCGGGCCCGCTCGCGCTCGCCGCCCTGGCCAAGCAGGCCGCCCTCGAGCTCGGCTTCGACGCCTGCGGCGTCACCGACCTCGCGCCCTCCGCGGCCGCCGCCGCGCTCGACGACTGGCTCGGCCACGGCTACCACGGCGAGATGGGATACATGGCCCGCCAGGCCGCCATCCGCCGCGAGCCCGCGCGCGCCTGGCCTGACGCCCGTTCAGCGGTCGTCGTCCTGCATAACTACTTCCAGCCGCGCCCCCCCGCCGCCGGAGGGCACGGCCAGGTCGCGCAATACGCGCGCGGCGACGACTACCACGCCGTCATGAAGGAGAAGCTCAAGCGCCTCGGCGCGAGGCTCGTCGAGATCGCGGGCGGCGGGCGCTGCCGCAGCTACGCCGATGCCGGCCCGCTCCCCGAGCGGGAGCTCGCGCGCCGGGCGGGGCTGGGCTGGGTCGCCAAGAACACCATGCTCATCAGTCCGGAGATCGGCTCGTTCACCTTCATCGGCGTGCTGCTCACCGACCTCGAGCCCGCGCGCGACGCGCCGTTCGAGGCCGACCGCTGCGGCACCTGTCGCCGCTGCCTCGACGCCTGCCCCACCGAGGCGTTCCCCGCGCCGGGCGTCCTCGACGCCACGCGCTGCATCTCGTACCTCACGATCGAGGCGCCGGGCGACGTGCCCGAGGCGCTCCGCCCCGCGGTGGGCGACTGGCTCTTCGGTTGCGATGTCTGCCAGGACGTGTGCCCCTGGAACGTCAGCTTCGCCCGGGAGACGCGCGAGCCGCGCTACGCCGCGCGACCCGCCGACGAGCGCCCGACGCTCGAGGAGATCGTGCGGCTCGACGAACGGACCTTCGACGCCCTCTTCGGCGATACGGCCCTGGAGCGCGCGGGTCGGGCCGGTCTCCGGCGCAACGCGCTCGTCGTGCTCGACAACCAGCGGGCGGGGGCGCGGGCCTGATGGCCGAGCGCATCGGCTCTCCCGTCACCGACCCGGTCCTGCGCGAGCGGCTCTCCGCGCTCAAGGCGCGCCTCACCGAGGGGCTCGAGCGGGTGGACCCGCACCGGCGCCTGCGCGGTCGGCCCGTGACCTACGCGGTCACCGGCGGCCAGACCCTGGAGATCACCTTCCGGGACGTGCCGGGGATCGGGGAGTCCGAAGTGCTGGGCGTGAAGCAGCTGTTAGGCGCGAAGTCCTTCTGTTCCGTCACGCCGCAGTCGGCGGAGCGCCTG
>JBGPHD010000093.1:0-12103 GCA_041484135.1 Gemmatimonadota bacterium | reverse complement strand
CTGGAGCTGCTTCAGGCCGAGCGAGATGCGCTCCCGCTCCCAGTCGATGTCCAGGATCTTGACCTCGATCTCCTGCCCGAACTTCACCATCTCGGACGGGTGGGAGACGCGGCCGTACGACATGTCGGTGATATGGAGCAGGCCGTCCACGCCGCCCAGGTCGATGAAGGCGCCGAAGTCGGTGATGTTCTTGACGATCCCCTTCCGCACCTGCCCGACCTCCAGCTCCTTCATCAGCTTCTCGCGCTTGGTCGCCCGCTCCGCCTCCAGGATGACGCGGCGGCTGACGACGATGTTCCGGCGGCGCTTGTTGAGCTTGATGATCTTGAAGGCGTAGGACTGGCCGAGCAGCTCGTCGATGTTGGGCACGCGGCGGAGCGCGATCTGCGACCCGGGGAGGAACGCGTCCACCCCCATGAGGTCCACGACCACGCCGCCCTTGATCTTCTTCTGGAGGGTGCCTTCGACCGGCTCGTCGCTCTCGTACGCGACGCGGATGCGTTCCCACACCCGCATGAAGTCGGCCTTCTTCTTCGAGAGGATGACCGCGCCCTCGTTGTCCTCGAGGCTCTCGAGGAAGACCTCGACCTCGTCGCCTTCCTTGAGGGAAGCCGCGTCCTTGAACTCCTCGATCGGGACGGCGCCCTCGGACTTGAAGCCGACGTCGAGGATGACGGCGTTGTCGGTGACCCTTAGGACCCTCGACTTGACGATCTCACCCTCTTCGATGTGCTGGAGGGTGCCCTCGTACATCGCCATCATCGACTGGTACTGCTCAGCCGAGTAGCTCTCGTCGTAGAGGTCGGGGCGGACGTTGAGTTTGGTGGGGGCTGGGGTGGCGGACGGTGTCTCCTCGAGCGTGCCGGGAGCGTCCGGGTTCTGGGTCAGCATACTACTCGGGACCTCGATGCGCCTCTCCGAGCGCGGGACAAGTGAACGCGTGCCGGCAAAGGCCGGCGCGGCGAAGCCAGTAAGCCTAGCCGCCAGCCGCCTTCCGCACAAGGTCGAGGACCCGGCGAACCTGTTCCGCGAACGTCAGTTGGCTGGTGTCGATGAGGACCGCGTCAGGAGCCTGCGCCAGCGGCGCCACCGTCCGCGTCCGGTCGTGCTCGTCGCGGGCCGTCAGCGCTCCGGCCTCACCCCGGACGGTGGCGTCATTTGCGGGGCGCCCTTTGTCGGCGAGGCGGCGGCGGGCGCGCTCCTCCGGGCTCGCGACGAGGAAGACCTTCACCTCGGCATCGGGGAAGACCACGGTGCCGATGTCCCGGCCGTCCATGACCACGCCGCCATCGGCCGCCGCGGCCCGCAGGATGCCGTTGACGTACGCGCGCACCGGGCCCATGGCCGCCACCCGCGAGACCTGCTGCGTCACGGACTCCGAGCGGACAATGTCCCCCACCGGCCGGCCGCCGATCCTGAGCTCGAAACGGTTCCCCTCCACGTGCAGCGCCACGCGCGCCGCCCGGGCGGCGGAGACCAAGCCCGCCGCCGTCCACCGGCTCGGCTCCAGCTTCTGGAGACCCACCAGCGTGACCGCGCGGTACAGGGCGCCGGAATCCAGGTGGGTGAAGCCGAGCGCCTCGGCCACCGCCCGGGCCGTGGTGCTCTTGCCGCTCGCCGCGGGCCCGTCGATCGCGACGATCGGGCGCTCACGCATCGTGGAGCACCGTGCGGAGGTCCCGGAAGAACCGCGGATAAGAGATCGCGACGCAGCGCTCGTCGTCGAGCAGGACCTGCGCGCCGGGCACCGTGCCGAGCACGGCGAACGCCATCGCCAGCCGGTGGTCCCCCGCCGTGACGATGTGCCCGCGGGGCGGGACGTCGGTCCCCTCCACCCAGAGCGTATCGCCCTCCACGTGGGCCCGGACACCTAACGTTGCGAGATTGGACGCCACCAACGCGAGCCGGTCGCTCTCCTTCACCCGGAGCTCACCCACGCCGCGGAACACCGACGTGCCCTCCGCCCGGGAGGCGAGGCACGCCAGCAGCGGCACCTCGTCCACCATGCTCGGGATCTCCTCCGGCGCCACTTCCACCGCCTGGAGCGCCGCCGGCCCCACGCGCAGATTCGCCGCCGGCTCGCCCAGGCTGATCCAGCGCTCCTCCTGCCGCACCACCGCGCCCATGCGTTCCACGGCGCGCAGGAATCCGGCGCGGGTCGGATTGACGCCCACGCCCCGCACCGTGAGCTCGCCCGACGACGCCAGGAGACCCGCCGCGATGAGGAACGCCGCCGACGAGAGGTCGCCGGGGATCTCGCCACTGAAGGCCGGGAGCGAGGCCACCGGCTGGAGGGTGACCGCCGTGCCCTCGCTGGTGACGGGAACGCCGAGGAGCTGGAGAAGGCGTTCAGTGTGGTCGCGCGAGACCACCGGCTCGCTCACGGTCACTGGCACGCCCGCCACCAGCCCCGCGAAGAGGAGGGCCGTCTTGACCTGGGCGCTGGCGACCGGGCTCTCGTACCGATAGGCGTGGAGCGTGCCGCCGCGCACGGTGAGCGGGAGGCGACCTCCCTCCGCCGTGGAGATCTCCGCACCCATGGCGATGAGCGGATCGGCGACGCGGCGCATCGGCCGGCGGCGGAGACTCCGGTCGCCGGTGAGCGTGGCTTCGAAGGGATGACCGGCGAGGAGACCGAGGAGGAGACGGGCGGTGGTGCCGGAGTTCCCGCAATCGAGGACCGCCCGTGGGGCCTGGAAGGGGCGCAGGCCGCCTCCTTTGACGCGGACGGCGCGGCCATCACCGAGCGGACCCACTCGCACCCCGAGCGCGCGCAGACAGGCCGCGGTGGCGCGGGTGTCGCCCGCCGCCAGCGCGCCGCGGAACACGCACGGCCCGTCGGTGAGGGCCGCCAGGAGCAGCGCGCGGTGCGTGATCGACTTGTCGCCGGGGACAAGGACCTCGCCGCGCGCGATCACACGATCACCTCGGCACGCGTCACGCGGGGAATGTACGCGTTGACTGACCGGACAAACAGCGCGTAGTTATAGGGATGACTGCTCCGCGCCGATCGCAGCAGATGCAGGCCCCCGTCCAGTTCCCGCGCGACGCGTGGGCCCTGGCAGCCCTCGAGCGCGAAGGGATCATCACCAAGGACCAGGCGGACGCGTTGCGCGCCGAGGCGCCGGAGTGGGCCGCCGCGGTGGTGATCGACCGCGAGATGGGTAACGCCGACCGGGTGGGCAAGGTGCTGGCGGGCGCCGCGCACGTCCCGGTCGCCGACCTTGGGAAGGTCGAGCCCGCCGCGGTGCAGTTCGTGCCCGAGAACATCGCGCGGCAATACGCGGCCCTCCCCCTCTCCGCCACCAACCGCGCGATCCGCATCGCCACCGCCAACCCGCTCGATCTCAGCGCCGAGCAGGCGCTGGGCTTCGTGGCGGGCCGGCAGGTGGAGTTCCTCTACGCCCTCCCGGGAATACTCGCGCGCCGCCTGGACGAGATCTACCGGCCGGAGCGCTCCATCGAGCGGCTGGTGGGCGGCCTGGGTCCGCAGGCCCAGGTGGAGACGGTCGACGAGACCGAGCCGACCCCCGAGGTCACCGCCGCGGTGGACGCGCCCACCGCCCGTCTCGTGGACGCGACCATCGCGGACGCGGTGCGGGAGCGCGCGAGCGACATCCACTTCGAGCCGGGTGAGCACGCCATGGTCATCCGGTATCGCGTGGACGGCGTGATGCGCGAAGTGATGCGCGTGCCGCGCAACGCCTCCGGCTCGGTCACCCGCCGGATGAAGGTGCTCGCCAAGCTCGACATCTCCGACCCCCTGCACCCGCACGACGGGCGCGCGATGGCGCGGGTGGACGGCAGGCCGTGGGACATGCGCGTCTCGAGCATCCCGGTGGCGCGCTACGGCGAGAAGATCGTGGTCCGCCTCCTCGACCCTGCCTCCTCGACGCTCAAACTGGACGCGATGGGCCTCTGGCCCGACGAGCGCGCGACGGTCGAGAAGCTCCTCCAGTATCGGGAGGGGATCGTCCTCGTCACGGGCCCCACGGGCAGCGGCAAGACGAGCACGCTGTACGCCGCGCTCGACCGCGTCCGCACCGTCGGGATCAACGTGGTGACGGTGGAGGACCCGGTCGAGTACCGGCTCGAGGGCGTGAACCAGATCCAGGTGAACGAGAAGCAGGGGTTCACGTTCGCCGCGGCGCTGCGCTCGGTGCTGCGCCAGGACCCCGACGTGGTGCTGCTCGGCGAGATCCGTGACCTCGAGACGGCGACAACGGCCTGGCAGGCGTCGCTCTCGGGCCACTTCGTGCTCTCGACCCTGCACACCAACGACGCGGCCTCGTCGGTGATGCGCCTCAGGGACATCGGCATCGAGGGGTTCAAGATCGCGGCGGCCCTGAAAGGGGTGCTGGCGCAGCGGCTGCTCCGGCGTCTCTGCCCCCGCTGCGCGGAAGCGGCCGACGCGGACGGCGTGCCCGACCAGTACCGGCCCCCCACGGGCTTCGAGGGACCGGTGGCCCTCAAACGGGCGAAGGGCTGCCAGCAGTGCGGTTTCACCGGCTACCGCGGGCGCATGGCGATCGAGGAGATCCTCACCATCGACGGCCCGGTGGCCGAGCTGATCGCCGCGGGCGCCATGTCGGAGCAGATCATCGAGGCGGGCCGGCGATACGGGATGCGCACGCTGTGGGAAGCGGGACTGCGGCGCGTCTGGTCCGGCGAGTCCTCCTACGACGAGATCGTGCGGGTGATCGGCGAGCCGGTGCTGAAGGCCCGGCCCACGCCCGCGCCGCTCACGTCCCCCGCCCCCGCGGCGGCAGCGCCCGCGCCGTCGGACGCGGCGGCGGCCGGCGAGGCAACGGCTCCCGCGGGTCCGCCCCTCGTCCTCATCGCCGACGACGACAGCTTCATCCGGGACCTCGAGTCGGCCATCCTGAAGACGCAGGGCTTCGCGGTCGCGGAGGCGAAGGACGGCGTCGAGGCGCTCGAGCAGGCCCAGCGACTCCAGCCCGCGATCCTGCTCCTCGACATGGACATGCCGCGGCTCAACGGCTACGGCGTGCTGGAAGCGTTGCGGCAGCGGCTCTCCGGCCGGGGCGTGCCGGTCATCGTGGTGACGGCGCGCGACGATCCGGACACCGAGAGCCGCTGCATCGAGCTGGGCGCCGAGGACTACATCACCAAACCCATCCAGCCGGCGTCGCTGATCGCGCGCATCCGCGCGGTCCTCCGGCGCGTAGGGGTACCCACCTAGTGGCCAGGATCCTGATCGTCGAGGACAACCCCGACAACATGAAGCTCTTCAAGGCCGTCCTCGGCGTGCGTGGGCACGCGGTGGCGGGGCTGCCGGGGGGCGAGCAGCTGATCGAGACGTTCCGGAGCGACCGGCCGGAGCTGATCCTGCTCGACATCCAACTGCCGGGCGAAGACGGCTTCCAGCTCCTGGCGAAGCTGAAGGGATCGGGAGACGCGCTGCCGCCCATCGTCGCACTCACCGCGCACGCCATGTCGGGAGACAAGGAGCGGGCACTCGCAGCCGGATTCGACGGCTATCTGACCAAGCCGATCGATGTGGGGAGCTTCGGTGCGTCGGTGGAGGGGTTCATGCGCAAGCAGGCGAGCAGCTAGGTGCCACGGCAGTACCCGGGGCGGGAATCGAACCCGCAAGGGGTTACCCCCCGGGGATTTTAAGTCCCCTGCGTCTGCCAGTTCCGCCACCCGGGCAAAGAGCGGGAAACGGGACTCGAACCCGCGACCCCAACCTTGGCAAGGTTGTGCTCTACCAACTGAGCTATTCCCGCGAATCCTGTCGGGAAGCTAGGGAGCGCCAGGATACCACGCAAGCGCTGTAAGACATTGACAAACCGATGCATCGACCGTAGCCTCTCCCTGCAGTTCGAGACCGTTTTATCGTCTCCGTTTTTCTCGCTCATCAAAACCGCCTGTCGGAGGAACCATGCGGCGAAACGCCGTGCTGAGCGCGGGGGCTTTCGTGGCCGTCGTCTGTGCCACGCCAACCGTCGCTCACGCCCAGGGCTATGGGGTGTACGAGCATGATGCGTGCATGATGGCGCGGGCCGGCACCGGCGTCGCGTCCCCGTGCAACGCGAGTGCGAACTTCTTCAATCCCGCCGGCATCGTCGGCGGCGGAGGCCACCGCTGGAACCTGCAGGCGGGTCTGGTCATGATCGAGCCGCGCGGCGCGTTCACGGACAGTGTCACCGGTTCCACTACGCCTTCGACCAAGAACAACATCCCGGTCCCGACCGTCTTCGTGACGCGGCAGCTCAACGCGCGCTGGGCGGTCGGCCTCGGGGTGAACGCTCCGTACGGCCTGATCTCGGAGTGGCCCAACACCTTCGCGGGCCGCTTCCTCGCCTACCGCGCCGAGCTCAAGGCCATCTACATCTCTCCGACCGTCGCGTACTCCATCAGCCCGCGGGTGCAGGTGGGCGCGGGCCTCGACTACGTGCACGCCACGGTCAATGTGAAGCAGCGCGTGGACCTGTCGTCGCAGGTGGCTCTGGCCGCGACGGGCACCACGTTCGCGCAGCTCGGCATCCCCGTCGGCACCGACTTCGCCGACGCGGTGCTGGACGGCAGCGGCAACCACTTCGGCGCGCATTTCGGCTTCCTGGCCAAGCCGTGGGACTGGATCAGCGTCGGGGCCCGGGTGCTGACGCGGGTCACCGTGAGCGTGACCGGCACCGCGAACTTCACGCCCTACGCCACCGGGATCACGCTACCGGCCGGCAACGCCTTCGGCGTGCCGGGCGGGACGCCGCTCGACGCGGTCGTCGCGTCGGCGTTCACGGGCAAGCTCTACTCGGGCCAGGGCGCGCACACGCGCATCCCGCTCCCCGAGCAGATCGTGCTGGGCGTGGCGCTGCGGCCGGTGAGCCAGGCGACCCTCCTCATCGACTACCAGTACGTGAACTGGCACTCCTTCCAGGTCCTGCCCTTCGACCTCGATTCGGCCGGCTCGCGCACGCTGCATGAGGACTATCGCGCGACGAGCGGCTGGCGCGGCGGCATCGAACTCGCCCCGACCAGCAAGCTGACCATCCGGGGTGGCATGTTGTGGCACCAGGCCGCGGCGCCGGCCCAGACGGTGACGCCACTCCTCCCCGAGGGCATGCGCATCGAGGGCACCGCCGGCTTCGGCCTGCAGCTCTCCCCGCGGATGCATCTCGACGTCGCGTACCAGTACATCCGGCAACAGGACCGGCACGGCCGCGTGGTCGACGCCGCCGAGGGCCAGGTACCCACGATCGCCCTCAACTCCGGGCTGTACACGTCCACCGCGAAGCTCTTCGGCGCCAGTCTGGCGTTCGCGTTCTAACCATGGAGCCCGAAACCATGTCTCCACGTCGCATCGCGACCGCCGCCCGCAGGACCGCTCTCGCCGTCCTGGCGACGCCGCTCCTGCTCTCCTGTTGGGGTGACCTCGTCACCAACGACAGCCTCGGCACGCTCGCCGTCCCGTCGGCTGGCGCCCGGTACCAGCGCTACGTCGCCATGGGGACCAGCATCGGCGCGGGCATCCAGTCGGGCGGGATCAACGACAGCACCCAGAAGCAGGCGTACCCGTACCTGCTGGCGAGCGCGATGGGCCTGAGGCCCGGCGTGAACTGGCTGTACCCGAGCCTCACCAAGCCGGGCTGCCCGCCGCCGTTCACGAACCCGCTGACGAACGCGCGGGTGACGCCGGCCGGATTCCCGACCTCCACCGGGGCGAGCTGCTACGTCCGCACCGCGGCCTCCGCCGCGCCGCTCATGAACAACGTGAGCATCCCGGGCCTCCGTATCCAGCAGGTCCTGGACCTGACGGCGATCCCGTTCGGGGCGACCGACACGCTCAAGCTCGCGGGGTTCCTCACCGGCGGGGTCAATCCGATCGACATGGCCGAGCGCGGCCGTCCCACCTTCGTCACGCTCGAGGTGTTCGCCAACGACGCCCTCGGTGCGGCGACCCGGGGTGATACGACCCTGCTCACGTCCACGGCGGACTTCCAGGCGGCGTTCACCGCCATCGCCAACCGGCTCGACGCCACCGGCGCGAGCGTGGCCGTCATGAACCTGCCGTCCGGACCGCTGGTGCCGCACTTCAGCCCCGGCTTCCTCTTCTACTGCCTGAAGAACGGGTGCCCGGCGCTAGGCATCAACACCGCGGCCCCCTTCACTTCGGCCAACTTCACGGTGGACCCGAGCTGCAACCATCCGGCCTTGAGCGCCGGCGTCGGTGTCGGCGACAGCACGCTGGTGCCGTTCGCGACCACGGGCGCCATCGCCGGCACGCTCACGGCGGGCGGCCTGGCCAGCCTCGATTGCACCGGCGGCGGCGCGGCCACGACGACCCCGGCGAGCGCGACCCCGCTGGCCGTCGTCGGCAAACCGGAGATGAGGGCCATCTTCGCCCGCATCGCCGAGTTCAACAACATCATCGCGACCGAGGCCACCGCCCGCGACTGGGCCCTGGCTGACTGGAACGCGGCGCTCGTGGCGCAGGCGGCGGCGGGGAAGATCCCGCTCTTCCCGAGCCTCGCGACCCCGACGACCACGCTGTTCGGGACGATCTTCTCGCTGGACGGTATCCACCCGAACCTGGCCGGGCAGCGGATCATCGCTCAGGCGTTCGCGACCGCGATCAGGAACAAGTGGGGGACGAACCTCACGATCCCCTGAGCTGGCGTGACCTTGGCTCGGCAACGGGCGGCCGCGCGAGCGGCCGCCCGTTTCATTGACCCCCTCGGCAGCGGTGGCTAGACTTGTCGCCTCGCATGCGACGCGCGACCGCGGTCCTCCTCATCCCCCTTCTCGCCATTCTCGGACTTCCCCGCGCCGCGTTCCCGCAGGGCGAAGACGCCGTGCCGGTGCGCCCCGGCACCCTCCGCATCCTCCTCGGCCCCGACTGGTCCCGATGGGACCGCCGCTTCGGCGAGGGCACGCCGGGCTACGTGAAGGGCGCGCTCGAGCCGCTCGGCGTGGATTTCGCGACCGAATCCCTGGGCGTGAACCGGCTGCCGTTCCTCACCCCGGCGGAGACCCGCATCCGGGGCCTCGCCGGCCTCCCCGGCTTCGCGCTGGATCTGGGCCGCGCGCGCCTGGCGCTCAACGCCAACGTGCGCGTCGTGCCGATCGGTTTCGAGCTCGGCCTGTCGCGGCGCCTCTCGATCGCGGTCACCGTCCCGCTCGTCCGCAGTCGCGTCGAAGCGTTCCTCCTCGGACCCTCATCCGACACCGGCGCGGCCGCCGCCCTGAGCCGAGGCAACGTCGGGTTCAATCCCGCGTTCCTCACGCCGGGCGCGTTGGACGGGTTCCGCGATCAGGTGGATTCCGCCCTCATCGCGCTCGAGACCCAGGCGGCGAGCGGCCCGGCCGCGCTGCAGGCCCAGGCGCAGGCCATCCTCGACGCGATCGGCCCG
Organism: Gemmatimonadota bacterium; assembly: GCA_041484135.1. Taxonomy (GTDB): domain Bacteria; phylum Gemmatimonadota; class Gemmatimonadetes; order Gemmatimonadales; family JACORV01; genus JACORV01. The sequence continues at coordinate 2,729 of JBGPHD010000093.1, read as the reverse complement.
CAACTCTGCGACTTCTACGCCCTCGCGGGCGGGACCGCGTCGAGCAACGCCTCGTACTGCTTCTCCGCGACGCCTGAGGCGATGTCGCCGGTCCTGCCGGTGGACACGACGGCAGCCGGCGCCGGCCTCCTCGCCGCCCTCGCGCAGGACAAGACGAGCTACGAGAACCTGCGGGCGCAGTACGCCGGCCTCGGCGTCGCGCTCCCGCCCCTCACGGCGCTCTATCCGCTGCCCACGAGCGCCCTGGATTCCCTGGCGCTGCGCCGCTTCTTCAGCGACCCCGCCGGCCCGTTCGCCGGAGACTCACTCACCACGGTCGTGCGCACGCGGCTCGGGGACGTCGAAGCGAGCGCGACGTTCCAGCTCGCGGACCGGGCGCGCTACCGCGCCCAGCTGGCCGTCACGGTGCGGTTCCCCACCGGCACGCGCGACTCGCCGAACAGCCCGATCGACGTGGGCACCGGCGACCACCAGATGGACATCGAGGTGGCGGCACGCAACGACATCATCCTCGGCAACGCGTTCTGGATCCACTGGGGCGCGCGCTACGGACGCCAGTTCGCCGACCAGTTGCCGCGCCGCGTGAGCCCGGCGAACCTCCCGTTCGCGCCGCTCTCCGCCCTGGCGAACATGCGCCGCGACCTCGGCGACTACGTGGCGATCGACGTGGTGCCTAACTGGCGGCTCGACGACGCGTTCTCCCTGGGCCTGGGCTACCACTATTTCTCGCAGGGCGCCACGACCTTCAGCTACGCGGACCCGGCCGACGAGTTGCGGATCGGCTTCCCGGCCTCGGTCCTGGGGCAGGAGACGGCGGTGCGGCGGATGCGGATCGGGGCGGGAGTGACCTTCTCGACGCTGCAGCGCTACGCCCAACATCGGGCCAGCCTGCCCTACACCGTGACCGCGTCGTACCAGAACACCTTCTGGGGTGCGGGGGGCGCGGTGCCGCAGGCGAGCCTCTTCAAGCTCGTGATCCGGGGCTACATCACGCTCTGGCAGTAGCGGACTTGAGCAGTTCCCGGGCGTGCCGGCGCGCGGTCTCTGCCGTTTCGCCGCCCCCCAGCATCTTCGCGATCTCCTCGACCCGCGCGTCCCCGTCCACCGGCGCCACTCCGGTCTCCGCCGCGCCTCGCGACGACACCTTGGCCACCACGAGATGCCGCGCGGCCACGGCCGCGATCTGCGGCAGGTGGGTGATCACCAGCACCTGATGGTCCGCCGCGACCCTTGCCAGCGCGTCCGCGACCCGGCCCGCCACGTGTCCGCCCACCCCCTGGTCCACCTCGTCGAAGACGAGTGACGGGATGGCGTCGTGCCGGGCCAGCTCGACCTTGAGGGCCAGCATCAGGCGAGAGAGCTCGCCGCCCGAGGCCACGCGCGCCATCGGCCGCTCGCCCATCCCGGGGTTGAGCGCGACCAGGAACTCGATTCGCTCGGCGCCATGACGGTCAGGCGATTCCCGCGCCTCGAGGAGCACCCGGAAGACGCCGTCGGGCATCCCGAGCCCGGCGAGCTGCTTCGTCACCGCCGCTCCCAGCTTCCTCGCCGCCGTCCGTCGCCGCGCGGACAGTGCGCGGCCCCGCGCGGCCAGGTCCTGGTCCAGCGCCGCGATCCGCTGGGTCAGATCCGCGAGGTCGGTGCCGGCGGTATCCAGCAGCTCCAACTCCCGTCGCGCCTCCGCGCCGGTCTCCACGACCCGCGCGATGCCGGGACCGTACTTCTGGTCGAGCCGCACCACGATGTCACGCCGACGCTCCACCTCCGCCAGGCGCGTCGGGTCCAGCTCAACGCCGTCGGCGTAGTCGCGGACGGCGCGCACCAGCTCCTGCACGTTGAGCGTGGCCGCGTCGAGCATCTCGCGCCAGCCGGCGGCGCCCACGGGATCCACGCGTTCCAGCGCCGAGAGGAGGCGTGCTGCATGGCCTAACGACGCGCCCGCCGCCCGGTCGTCCCCGTCGAGGCACTGCGCAAGGTCTTCCGCCGTGCGGCCCAGCTCCTCCGCGTGACCGAGCCGGCGTGACTCGGCGTCGAGCGATTCCAGCTCGCCCGCCTTGGGGGCGGCGCGTGCGATCTCGTCGGCCACGTGGCGCAGGTAATCCGCCCGCTTGCGCGCCTCCGCCTGACGCGTCTCCAGATCCCGCCGCTGCGCGATCAACCGCTCGCGCGCGTCGAAGACGCCCGCCACCGCCGAGGCCTGGGTGCAGGCGTCGGCGAAGGCGTCGAGGATGTCCCGCTGCGCGTCCGCGTGGAGGAGGGATTGCGTCTCGTGCTGGCCGTGCAGGTCCACCAGGAGCCGGCCGAGCTCGGCGAGCACCCCGACCGTGACGGGACTGCCGTTCACCCAGGCCCGGCTGCGGCCGGCGGCCTGGACCTCGCGCTTCAGCACCACCCGCCCGCCGTCGGCCTCGATGCCGCGGGTCTCCAGCGCGCGCAGGATGCCGTCCTGGCCGTCGAGGTCGAAGGCCCCCTCGACCACGGCGCGGCCGGCGCCCTCGCGCACCAGGTCGCCCGCCGCGCGCTCGCCCAGGAGGAGCGCGAGCGCGTCCACGAGCATGGACTTTCCCGCGCCGGTCTCACCGGTGAGGACGTTGAGGCCGGGGCCGAGCTCGAGGCGTGCGTCCGCGATCACCGCCAGGTCGCGCACGCGGAGCTCGGCGAGCATCAGAGGTTCCGGTCGGTGAGGTCGCCCCACGCCAGCTTCTGGCGCAGGCGGCCGAAGAACGACT
>JBGPHD010000092.1:0-12132 GCA_041484135.1 Gemmatimonadota bacterium | reverse complement strand
GAGGTTGTGCGTGGTGCCGGACTGCAGGGCGCGGTTGTCCTGCATCATCGCCTCGATGGCGAAGGTCCGGAGCGCCCCCGCGAACTTCTCGCTCGGCGTCTTGACGCCCGTTATGACGGGCATCGCCATCCACTCCTCGGCGAACTTCCGGTAGAGTCCGAGGATCATCCGCGCCTCGCGCTCCGCCTCCGCCTCGTCCACGTGCGCGGTGTGGCCTTCCTGCCAGAGGAACTCGGTGGTGCGCAGGAAGAGGCGGGTGCGCAGCTCCCACCGCACGATGTTGCACCACTGGTTGATGAGGAGCGGCAGGTCGCGGTACGACTGGATCCACTTGGCGAACATCGCGTAGATGATCGTCTCGGAGGTCGGCCGCACGACGAGGGGCTCGTCCAGCTCCTTCCCGCCGGCGCGGGTGACCACCGCCGTCTCGGGCGCGAAGCCCTCGACGTGCTCGGCCTCCTTGGCCAGGAACGACTGCGGGATGAAGAGCGGGAAGTAGGCGTTCCGGTGGCCCGTCGCCTTGAACATGTCGTCCAGCGCCCGCTGCATCAGCTCCCAGATGGCGTAGCCGTTCGGCCGGATCACCATGCAGCCGCGCACCGGCGAGTGATCCGCCAGCTCGGCGCGCATGATGGCGTCGTTGTACCAGGCGCTGAAGTCCTTGTCCCGGGGGGTGATGCCGCCGCCGTCGCTCACGGCGTGCTCGGGATCGCGTGGGGCGACAGGTCGGCGAGGAACACGAACGTGTACCGATGCGCCAGGCGCGCCGTCTCGACCCGCAGGGAATCCCACCCGCCCACCGGCACCCAATCCACGTAGCCGAGCGGCTGGAGAGACGCGTTCGGCGGGCCCCCCGGCGACGGCGGGAGGTACGCGAGCACGCGGATGGCCGCCAACCCCGAATCCTGACGCCGCGCCTCGTCCACCAGGGCCCGCATCGCCGCCCGGGCCGCGTCCTTGCCTCGTTCCGCGCGGATGATGGCGTTGATGGTGAGGCGGCGCACGCCGGCCACCACCGTGTCCGTCGTGCGGTCGAAGACCTGGCGCTCGGCCGGCGCCGCGGTGTCGCTCGGGATGGCGAAGGTGTGCGGGCTCGCCGGCGGACGCTCCGCGCCCCCACCCTCCCGGCCGGGCGGCGAGCCGCCCTCGACCTTGCACCCCGCGAGCAGCGCGGCGATCGCGAACCACCTAACGTGTGAACGCATGGTCCCTTCGCAGCTCCTCGAATGTCACCCGTGTCTCGGCTTTCGTTTCCAGGTCCCGCACCACCGCGGCGCCGGCCGCCCGCTCCGTGCCCCCGATGATGACCGCGTACCGCGCGCCCCGCGCCGCCGCCAGCTCGAGCTGCTTCCCCACGGCCTGCACCTTGAGCGCGTACTCCACGCGGACGTCCCGCTCCCGGAGCGCGTGCGCGAGCCCGAGCGCCTCGGCCCGGTCCGCCTCCGCGACGGCCACCACGAACACGTCCGCCGACGGCCCGGCCGCCGGCGCACCGTCCCGCTCGGCGATCAGCTCGCCCAGGACCACGTCCCCCATCCCGAACCCGACGCACGGCAGGTCGGGGCCGTCGAGCTGCGCGATGAGCTGGTCGTAGCGCCCGCCGCCGCAGATGGCCCTGAGCGAGCGCTTGGCGTCGAACAACTCGAACACGATCCCCGTGTAGTAGGCGAGCCCGCGCACGATGCGAAGGTCCACGTCCACGAACTCGCCCAGGCCCATCGCCCGCAGGTTCTCGAGACAGCCGTTGAGGGACGCCGCCGCCGGCGTCGCGAGCAGGGGGCCCGCGTCCCCGAGCGACGCCGCCAGGTCCATCACCGCCTTCGCGCGCGCCTCCGAGCCGAGCGCCGTCTCGAGCGCTTTGCCCGTCGCCTCGGGCGACCGCTCGTACTTGTCCAGCGCCGCGAGCACCGCCGGCAGCTCGCCTTCCGTGACCCGCGGCCCGCCGGCCAACGCCTCGGCCAGCACCCGCCGGTCCGAGAGGCGCACCCGCACGTCCTCCGGCCCGAACCCCAGCGCCCGCATGATGTCCACCGCCGCCGCGATCACCTCGGCGTCCGCCGCGGGGCCCGCCTCGCCGACGATGTCCATGTTCAGCTGGAAGTGCTCGCGCAGCCGGCCGCGCTGCTGCCGCTCGTAACGGAAGAGCTGCGGGATCGAGAACCAGCGGATCGGCTTCTTGAGCTGCGCCGCCCGCGCCCCCACCATCCGCGCCAGGGTCGGCGTCATTTCGGGCCGGAGCGACACGCTGCGGCCGCCCTTGTCGTTGAAGGCGTACAGCTGCTCGATGATCTCCTCGCCGCTCTTGCGCGTGTAGAGGTCGAGCGGCTCGAGCGGCGGCCCGTCGTATTCCTCGAAGCCGTAACGCGCCGCGACCCGGCGCCAGACCTCGAAAATGCGACGTCGCCGCGCAAGGGCGTCGGGAAAGGCATCGCGAAACCCCGGCAGGGCGACGAACGGCATCGCGGGAATCTAGCCGAGCGGTGCGACGCCGGGAAGGCGAGCCATCGCGTCGCCGACGGTGTGGAACGAGCCGGTGACGAGCGCGGTCGCCGCGCGGCTCCCCGCCACCGCGAGCGCCCGATCGAAGTCCGGCTCCACCATGACCGGGATCCCCGCCGCCCGCGCCCACGATCCCGCCTCCTCCAGGGACCACGCGCGGTCCGGGGGCGAGCTGGGTGCACGCGTCAGCATCAGCAGGTCCGCACCGGGCGCGAGCAGCTCCAGCATCTCCCGCCACGCCTTGTCCTTGAGGATGGAGACGACGGCGACCACCGGCCGGGGTTGCGGCGAGGCACGCAGCGCGGCGACCAGGGCACGCACCCCGTCGGGGTTGTGCGCCACGTCGAAGAGCCAGCGCCCGCGCCGGTCGAACCGCCCGGGGAGCCGCGCCGAGGCGAGTCCCACCAGTATCGCGGCCCGGTCCACCGTGAAGGCCGGCGACACCAGCTCGGCCAGCCGTACCGCGAGGGCGGCATTGGCCCGCTGGTGCGGGCCCGCCAGGCCCAGCGGGGCATCTCCGGCGCCCGCGGGGTCCACCCGCTCGAAGCGCGCGCCCCGGACCCGCGCCTCCCGCTCGAGCACCGCCGCCACCGCGTCGTCGGGTTCCGTGGTCGCGAAAGGGACGCCCGGCTTGGCGATCCCCGCCTTCTCCCGGGCGATGCTCGGAAGATCGGGACCCAGATAGTCGGTGTGCTCCAGCGCGATCCTCGTCACCCCGGCGGCCAGCGGCGTGAGCACGTTGGTGGCATCGAGACGGCCGCCCAGGCCGACCTCGACCACCGCGATCTCGGCCCCGCGCGCCGCCAGGTCGGCGAACGCCACCGCCGTCGTGATCTCGAAGAACGACGCCTCGTGGAGGATCGACGGCTCCTCGAGCCGCGCCACCCAGGCGGCCACCGCCGCCTCGCTCGCCGCCACGCCGTCCACCGTCATCCGCTCGCAGAAGGACACCAGGTGCGGCGAGGTGTAGAGCCCCACCCGGTAGCCCGCGGCGCGCAGCATCGCCGCCAGCATCGCGCAGGTGCTCCCCTTCCCGTTCGTCCCGCCCACGTGGACCGACGCGAAGTGGCGTTGCGGATGCCCGAGCACGTCGAGCAAGGCCCCCGTTGTCTCGAGGCCCCACTTGATGCGACCGGCAGTTCTGGGAAAGAGGAAGCGACAGGCGTCGTCGAAGGAACGGACCGTCAGGAGGCGAGCTCCCCGGCCCCGGCCGGCAAGCCCTGCAACAGGCGCAGCAGCCGCGCGCAGGTGGACGCGAGCCGGCTGCGCGGCACCACCGCGTCGATCATCCCGTGCTCGAGCAGGAACTCCGCCGTCTGGAATCCCTCCGGCAGGTCCTGGCCGATGGTCTGCTTGATCACGCGGGGGCCGGCGAAGCCGACCACCGCGCCCGGCTCCGCCACGATCACGTCACCCTGCATCGCGTACGACGCCGAGACGCCGCCGGTCGTGGGGTTCGTCACGATAGAGAGGAAGGGGATCCCGTGCGTCTTGAGCTGCGCGATCACCACCGAGGTCTTGGCCAGCTGCATCAGCGACAGCACCCCTTCCTGCATCCGGGCGCCCCCCGACGCGGACACGATGATCAGGGGCGTCCGGGTCTTCAGGGACCGCAGGACCAGCCGGGCGATCTTCTCCCCCACCACCGAGCCCATGGAGCCGCCCATGAACTTGAAGTCCATCACGCCGAGGTGGATGGGGAGCCCGTCCAGGGTCGCGGTCCCGGTGTGGATGGCGTCGGCCGAGCTGGCCTTCTTGGTCGCCGCCGCGAGCCGCTCCCGGTAGTTCTCGAACCGCAGGGCATCCACCGACCGCAGGCTCTCGTCCAGGGGGGTCCAGGAGTCGTCGTCGGTGAGGAGCGCGATGTAGTCGGCCGCCTCGATCCTCCGGTGATGGCCGCAGCTCGGGCACACCTCGAGCGATCGCGCGAACTTCTCGCGGATGTCGACGTGCCCGCATTCCTCGCACTTCTCCCACACGTCGGCCGGGATCTCGAGCCGTTCGCGTTGGGACGTACGAGGCCGCCGATCCTTGCGGAACCAGGCCATGGCCACGGATGTCGGAGGTGAGCGTTGAAGGAGCCCTGCCAAGGGCTTCTTCGTGTGGACGATTCAATCTGGGCCGCCGTCCTTCAGGGCGCCAGTATCAACCTGTAAGCTCGTGTCACAACTCGTGATAGCCAAGCTCCCGGCCCTCGTGAGCAAGCCGCATCGCCAGGCCGACGGCGAGGAAGCAGGTGAGGAGGAAGGAGCCTCCGTACGAAAAGAACGGCAGCGGGATCCCGGTGATGGGCATCACATTCGCTGTCATCCCGATGTTCTCGAAGATATGGGTGAAGAAGACCCCGACGATCCCGAAGGCCACCAGGCTCCCGAACGCGTCCGGGCTGCTCCGGGCGATGCGGACGAGCACGGCGAGCATGGCCATGAAGAGGGCCAGGGCGACCAGCACCCCGATGAACCCCAGCTCCTCCCCGACGACGGAGAAGATGAAGTCCGTGTGCTGGGCGGGGAGGAAAGCGAGCCGTTTCTGGGAGCCCAGGGTGAAGCCCTTCCCCAGCCACCCGCCGCTCCCGATGGCGATCTTGGACTGGATGATGTGCCAGCCGGTGGCGCGCGGGTCGAGCTCGGGGTTGAGGAACGAGACCAGGCGGTGCTGCTGGTACGTCGCCAGCCGCTGCCAGAGCGGGAGCGCGACCACCCCCATGGCCAGGTTGGCGCCGAGGACGGCGAGCCCCTCCCAGACGAACGGCCGCCAGATCACCAGGAGCGCGCAGAGGAGCAGGATCCACCCGCCCCACGACCAGGACGAGAAGGCGAGGATGAGCGACACGATGGGCGAGGCCAGCAGGACCAGCAGGGGCATCCGGACCCCGGACCAGAAGAGCATGGCGAAGAGGATGCCGGCGAAGACGATGGCGCTCCCCAGGTCCGGCTGCACGGCGACGAGCGCCGCGGGCACGGCCGCGATGACGCACGGCAGCACCAGCTCGCGCATCGAGACGGCGGCGACCCGCTGTGCCGAGAGATAGCGGGCGAGCATCAGCACCGTGGCCAGCTTGGCGAACTCCGCCGGCTGACCGATCCGGACGCCCGCGACCTCGATCCACGAGCGAGACGACGCGGCGGTCCCGTGGCCGCCGGTGCCGATGAAGAGGGTCAGCAGCAGCACGAACAGGCTCACCCCGTAGCACGCCGGCGCCACCCACTCGAGGAAGCGCGGCGAGAGCCGGGCGATGAGGGTCGCGCCGATGATGCCCAGGCCGATCCAGAGCAGCTGGCGCTGCCAGATGTGGCTGATGGAGGTCAGCACATCGGTCTGTCCGGCCGAATAGAGGATGGCGAGACCATATGCCGTCAGGGCGAAGGTCACGAGGAGCAGCGGGCGGTCCAGCTTCGAGAGCGCGCGCATCAGGGCGTCGGCCGGGGCGGACGGCGGGCCGGAGCCGGGGCGGGCGTCCTCGGCACCGCGCGCGGCCCGGAGTCGAGGGGCAGCGAGCGCGGCGCGGTGTCCTCCGGGATGACGAGGGGCGCAACCTCGAGGCGCCCCGTCCGGCCGGAGTCGGGCCCGAGGAGATAGCGCTCGATGACGCGCGCCACGTACGGCGCCACGACCGTCCCGTGCTCGGCGAACTCCATGATGCCGCCCACCACGATGGACGGATTGTCCGCCGGCGCGAAGGCGACGAACCAGCCATGGTCGGGGCCGTGCGGGTTCTGCGCGGTCCCGGTCTTGCCCGCCATCTGGATGCGGTCGAGCCGCGCGGCGTGAGCGGTGCCCCGCTCCACCACCGCGATCAGCGCGCGCCGGATCCCCATGAACGTGCTGTCGGGAAGATCCACCGGCGGCCGCGGGGCCACGCGCGGCTCGACGACGTACGGCGTGGGGAAGTGCCCGCCGTTGGAGAGCGCGGCGTAGAAGCGCACCATGTTGATCAGCGACTGCGCGTTCTCGCCCTGGCCGACGGAGAGGTTCATCGCGATGCCGCTGACGTCGGTCCAGCGGCCGCGCCCGTAGAGGCGGTCGTAGTACTCGGTGGTGGCCGGGAACGACGGCTGGGTCTCCCCGGGCAGGTCCACGCCGCCGCGCTCGTGGAAGCCGAACCGGATGGCGTCGGCGACGATGTTGGTGACGCCCAGGCGCAGACCGAGCTGGTAGAAGTAGACGTCGCAGGAAGAGGCGATCGCCTGCTCGAGGGTCAGGTAGCCGTGCCCCTCCGCCTTCCAGCATCGGAAGAACCGGTTGCCGAACTGCATCCCGCCGCGGCACGGCTGCGGCATCCGCGAATCGAAGCGCACCAGGCCGCGCCGCAGCGCCATCACCGCGATGGCCAGCTTGAAGGTCGAGGCCGGGGGGTACCGGGTGGAGATGGCGCGGTTCAAGAGGGGCCGCGCGGGGTCGTCGTTGAGGGCGCGCCAGAGGTCGCCGTGGATGCCGCCGACGAAGGCGTTCGGGTCGTAGGAAGGGCTCGAGTAGAGCGCGAGGATCGCGCCGGTGCGGGGCTCCATGGCGAGCATGGCGCCGCGCCGGCCCGGCGGCCAGATCGAGGCCACGTAGCGCTGGAGATCGAGGTCCACCGTCGTGCGGATCACCCGGCCCGCCACCGTGGGCTGCGAGGCGGCGCCTTCGTCGCGCACCACGCGGCCTAACGCATCGACCTCGACGAACCGCCAGCCGTCCGAGCCGGTGAGGGAGTCCTCGTACTCCTGTTCCAGGCCCACCTTGCCCACGATCGCGCCCTGCCGTCGCCCCGCGAACTGGGGCGTCGCCAGCTCCTGCTCGGTCACCTCGCCCACGTAGCCGACCAGGTGCGCCACCCCCGCGCTGTCGGGATAGGCGCGCTTGGGCTCGGTCTGGATCACCAGCCCCGGCAGCGTGGCCCGCCGCTCCTCGAGCTTCGAGACCAGGCCGAACGGCGCGTCCTTCACCACCAGCGTGGGCTCGTAGGGCGCGGCGTGGAAGCGCGTGATGACCCGGCGCGTCTGCTCGGAATCGAGGGCGATCAGCGGGACGAGGCGGCGGAGCATCGCCCGCAACGAATCCTCGTTGGCCGCGACGAGGAGCACCGAGTAGCCCGGCACGTTCTCGGCGATGATGCGGCCGCGGCGGTCGAGGATCAGGCCGCGGGGCGCCGCGAGCGGCACCGGCCGCAGGCGGTTCGACTCGGCCTTGAGCTGGTAGAGACGGTGCTCCATGACCTGGAGCCGGAAGAACTGCACCGCCAGGAGACCGAACACCACCAGCAGGAGGTTCGTCGCCAGGACGCCCCGCTGCGCGAGCTGGAACGGGTGGAACGCCTGGCGATGGCTCACGCGGGACCCGCGCGGAGCCAGCCGCGGAAGAAGAGGAGCACCACCAGCGCCGCCGCCGACGTGGCGAGCCCCGCGAGCGGCGACCAGGCCAGGAGCTGCCACGCCAGCGCGCCGCCCGCGAGCTGGTTCCCGGCCAGCACGGCGATCGCGTCGCGCACCCAGGCCGCAACGAAAACGAAGAGCGCGTTGACGAGGAGATTGTCCGCGAAGAAGACCGCCTTGAGCCAACCGGCCAGGTACCCGACGACGGTCGTGGCGAGCGCGGCGGCGCCGAACGCCGTTGGTGCGACCGCGTCGGTGAGGAGCCCCACCAGGAAGCCGGCGCCCGCGCCGACGCCGGGCCGGGTGCGGATGGCGAGGAAGAGCAGCGCGATGAGCACGAAGTCCGGCGCGAACCGCGGGTCGCCGAGGCGGGGACGGAGCACGAAGTGCGCCACCACCAAGCCGAGCATCACGGCCCAGAACCTGACGGCTGCGGCGCGGTTCCTCACGGGCGCGAAGGCGGCCGGGCGGGGAGTGCGGGAGCGGTCACGCTGTCGCGCGCGAGGGGAGCACGGAAGACGGCGGTCAGCGTGTCGCCGGCGCGCAGGGGCGCGAGGATCATCACGTGGCTCGCCTCGGCGGGATGGACCGCCGGCCGCAGCACGTAGGTGCGCTCCCAGCCCGCGGACTCCGACAGCATGCCCTGGACGGTGCCGAGCGGGATGCCGCGCGGGAACACCCCGCCCAGCCCCGACGTCACGACCCGCACGCCGCCTCCGAGCAGGTCGCGGTACGGCACGCCGTGCAGCTCCATCAGCTCGCCGGCCGCCTCGCCCCGGCGCGCCGCCACGATCCCGTAGATCCGCCGTCCCTCGACCATCGCGCTGGCGCGGAAGTCGGGGTGCGTCCATGCCAGCGCCACGCTGGTGTGCGCGTCCACCGTGCGCACCATGCCGACGAGCCCGTCCGCCGTCACCACCGGCGCCAGGGGCTGGACCCCCTCCGCGCTGCCCGCCGAGAGCACCAGCGTCAGCCCGTCGCTGATGCCCGCCTGGTGCAGGACCTCCGCCGTCAGGAACCCGTAGCCCAGGCGCGAGCCGAGCCCGAGCAGCTGCCGCAGGCGCTCGTTCTCGGCGGTGAGGTCGGGGAGGAAGGTGGAAGCGAGCGCCAGCGAGTCGCGCTCGGCCCTGAGGTCCGTCAGGCGCTCGTGCGACTCCGCCGATTCGACCGCGCGGTGCTCGAGCGTGAGGAAGGGATAGAGCACCGTCCCGCGCAGGCCGCCCGCGATCGGGGCGCGGAGACCTTCGGGGAGGGCGAGCGCCGTCAGGGAAAGGAGCAGGCAGGCCACGAACACGACCGTGTCGGCCCGGGTCCCGTAGCGCTCCGCGCGAAAGGCCACGTGCCGCCTACGTCGTCAGGACCGTGCGATACTTCTCGGGATCGTCGAGGATGCGCCCCGTCCCCCGGACCACGCAGGTTAGCGGATCCTCGTCCAGATGGATGGGAAGGCTCGTCTCGTGGGAGAGGAGGACGTCGAGGCCGCGGATCAGCGCGCCGCCGCCCGTCATGACGATCCCGCGGTCCACGATGTCGCTCGCCAGCTCGGGGGGCGTGATCTCGAGCGCGCGCCGCACCGCGTCCACGATCTGCTGGACCGGCTCCTGGATCGCTTCCCGGATCTCGCTGGAGTGGACCCGCACCGTCTTGGGGATGCCGGAGACGAGGTCGCGGCCCTTGACCTCCATCTCGCGCTCGTCCCCCACCGGCGCCGCGCTCCCGATCTCGATCTTGATCCGCTCCGCCGTCGGCTCGCCGATCAGCAGGTTGTAGTTCTTGCGCATGAACTGCACGATGGCCGTGTCCATCTCGTCGCCGCCGGTGCGGATGGACGTGTCGCAGACGATCCCCGACAGCGCGATCACCGCGATCTCCGTCGTCCCGCCGCCGATGTCGATTACCATGTTGCCGGTCGGCGTCTCGATCGGCAGCCCCACCCCGATCGCCGCCGCCATCGGCTCGGCCACCATGTAGACTTCCTTGGCCCCGGCCGATTGCGCGCTGTCGCGCACCGCGCGCTTCTCCACCTCCGTGATGCCGCTCGGCACGCAGACGATCACCTTGGGCTTCACGGGGAAGACGTGCTTGTTGATGATGCTGGAGAGGAAGTAGCGGAGCATCTTCTCGGTGACGTCGAAGTCCGCGATCACGCCGTCCTTGAGGGGCCTAACGGCCAGCACCCCGTCGGGCGTGCGGCCCAGCATTCGCTTCGCCTCGAGACCGATGCCCTTGATCTTCCCGGTCGCCTTCTCGATCGCGACCACCGAGGGCTCGTTGAGCACGATCCCTTCCCCACGCACGTAGATGAGCGTGTTGGCGGTCCCGAGGTCAACGGCGATCTCGTTGGCGGGAAGGAACGACCCGAGCTTGAAGAGCGGCCAGCGCATTCCGGCGAGTGTCCACCCGGTTAGGGGAGCGGGAGAGAGGGCCGCGAGGACCCCCGTAAGTCATTGATATCGCAGTAACATAGACGCCGCGTGAGGGCCAAGCAAGGCCGGGAACGCGCTTGTGCCGCGGCCACCGCGTGGCGTTCTTGCTCTGATGACGGCGAAACCTCGTCCAACGTCACGCAAGTGGACTCGAACGGCACCCCTGGCGACCCTCGCGCTGGTCGCTTGCGCGACGCTCCGGCAGGTGACCGCGCTCCGGCAGGTGGATTTCGAGATCGACCGGGTGAGCGGGGTGCGGCTCGCGAGCGTGAACCTCGACCGGGTGCGGAGCCTGCGGGACCTCGGCCCCCTCGACGCCGCCCGCCTCGCCGCGGCCGTGGCCCGGCAGGAGATCCCGCTCGCTTTCGTAGTGCACCTGGCCGCCCTCAACCCCCCCGAGAACCCGGTCACCGCCCGCCTGGTGCGGTTCCAGTGGACCGTGGACCTCAACGGCAGGGAGACCGTCTCGGGGGTCCTCGACACCGTGTACACCTTCCCGCCCGGCGTCGCCCAGGACGTGGCGCTCCCGGTGCGATTGGACCTCTGGCGGTTCTTCGAGACCAGCGCGGCCGACGCGTTCAACCTGGCGGCGGGGCTCGCCGGCATGGACGCCCGTCGCACCGAGGTGGTCGTGCGCGCGGTGCCCACGATCGACACGCCTCTCGGCGCGCTCCGCTATCCGCACGCGATCACGATCGTCCGGAGGACAGTAGGAGGACCCTGACGCGCGGGGCCAGGGCGGGCCTCGCCCTCGCAACCGCGCGAGCCCCTCGTCCGTAGCATGAGGCAGGTCGTCCACATTCCCGTTGCCCACCATCCGCAGGAGACGTTCCGGTGCGACGCAGCCTTCTCGCCATCGCTCTCGCCGCTACCCTCACAGCCGCTCCCGCCGCGGCACAGGGATTCGGCCAGCCTTCGGGATTCACGACCGACAACCCCGTCATTCGCCGCATCTGGGCCATCGGCATGGACAGCTCGCAGGCCGCGCGCTTCGGGCAGGTGCTCTTCGACTCGCTCGGTCCCAGGCTCACCGCGTCGCCAGGCATGGCGGCCGCACAGGATTGGCTGGTGAGCCTCTACAGCTCGTGGGGGATCACGGCGCGCAAACAGCAGTACGGCACCTGGCGCGGATGGCGTCGCGGACGCAGCCATATCGACATGGTGGCGCCGCGCGTCCGCTCCCTCGAGGGCACCATGCTGGCGTGGAGCCCCGGCACCAACGGCCGGGCCGTCCGCGGTGACGTCATCGTCTTCCCCGACGTCGCCGACAGCGCCGCCTTCATCGCCTGGCTGCCACAGGCCCGCGGCAAGTTCCTGCTCGCGTCCTTCCCGCAGCCGACGTGCCGGCCCGACACCAACTGGGCGGCGTGGGCCACCGGGACCACGCTCGCCCGCCTGCGCGCCGCCCGCGACACCGCGCGCACCGCGTGGACCGAGAGCGTGCGCCGGGCCGGCTACACGCCGGGGACCACCCGTCTCGATCCCCGGCTGGAGGCCCGCCTCGACGCGGCCGGCGTCGCCGGTATCCTCACGTCCAACTGGTCCGCCGGATGGGGCGTCGACAAGATCTTCGATACCCGGGCGGAGCTGGTGCCGATCTTCGACGTGAGCTGCGAGGACTACGGTCTCCTCTATCGGCTCGCCATGAACCACCAGGGGCCGGCCGTCGAGGTGTTCGCGGAGTCGGAAGCGCTGGGTGAGGTGCCGGTCTTCAACGTGACCGCCGAGATCCGCGGCCGCGAGCTGCCGAACGAGTACGTCATGCTCGCGGCGCACTTCGACTCGTGGGACGGCAGCTCCGGCGCCACCGACAACGGCACCGGCACGATCACGATGCTCGAGGCGATGCGGAT
>JBGPHD010000091.1:0-12421 GCA_041484135.1 Gemmatimonadota bacterium | reverse complement strand
TGTGATCCTCGTTGTTGTGAACTCGAATGGAGTGCATTGCGCAGGCCATTGCAGCAAATGCTCCGGCTTCGCTCAGCCTGTTACCGAAGAGGCTATGAGGAGTTAGCCCACTGGCCGGGCGCGCACCCATGTCACCGGTCTCACTACACAGAAACAGATTGCTACGGAGTCCACGGTCGGTGCCGGAGCGGCTCGCGCGAAGTAGTCCTATTCGCCCCTCAATTAGCTCACCAATGCGCAACGCGTCCGGCGGGCGCTGGCTTGGCGCATGGGTTCTTAGAACCTGCAGTGTAGAACTGAGGAACGCCACTTCTTCACACCATGGGCACGGATCGTTTGGCACCGGTATGAGAATGTGATTGCCAAGGTGTTTCAAGCCCTCACCCTGCCGCAGCGAATCCTCGATGAAGAGCCAGTCATCTCTGTATTCTGGGCGAGCAACCACAGCGAATGCGTAGACCTCATAGTCTCGCTCCGCGGTAGTGCGGAGTATGTCCTGTACAAGCCGATGCACGGCACGCAGCGTCCCTCCCGTGATGACAACTTCATCTAGGATCAAGATGGAGTTGCATCCGGGAAGCTGCTCGGCGATCTTGGCCCTCGATGCTTGCGACGCGGCAATGCCTGCTGGCGAGGTGGGGGCCGTGAGCGGTGGGCGCTCGATTCTCACGATGCGAGCGTTCGGAAAGTACTCGCCGATCAGGCGTACAAGGGCCTCTGTAGAAAAATTGTCTGGAATGATCACGCAATCGAACTGTCTATCGAACTGCTTCAGGCACCTGCCCACGTCCTCGCGGAAGTTGAGGTCCTCAAGCAGACGCTCTACTTGGATGTCTATGGCGAGGTGCCTGCCGACCCCCTTGGTGCTTTCCTCTGCGTGAACCACAACGGCATTCAGCCGATCCACGGTTTCCCAGAAGTCTCGGTGCTTCTTGGCCACCTCCGATCTGATCATGGACCGGTGATGTACGGGCACGATGACCGGCGTGTATCGCTTGTGGTCTATGGGCACAACCGCTGGGCGCTCGGTCCCCTCGCATAACTTGCAGGGAGCGCCCAGATGGGCGTCATAACGGTCCACGGGAAGCGTCAAGAATGCATCTGTCGGCGATTGTCGTGGATCGGTTCCGACCAAAGTCACCGACTTGACCTCGACATCCGGAAGTTGCTGTTGTGCAAGGTCGTGAGTTCGCTGCACGACTCTTCCCGATCCACTCACGCTGTTGACTATTAGTAGTCTTGGGCTCGTCGAAGCGAGTAGTAGCCGTCTAATGGCCTGCAGGAGCGAGCGCACAGCCGGAGCGCTGGGGTAGCTCGGGAACGTCAGAATCGGCGCCCCGCGGCCAAGATGCAGTGAACCGACGGAATAGACGCTATTCCCCGGTCGGTGACTGATCTCTTGAAGAAGGGGGAGGATCGTCCAAGTATCGCCGAGAATGATTGTGTCGCGGGTTACTAGGGGCTCAAGCCAATCTGCGATTCGTGAGATGACTGCCGCGTCATCTAGGGCGTCGCCAACTCTGATGTACTTGTCAGCATGCACGCCGGACGGCAACTGAAAATGGCCCTCGGCCACCTCGTGAACTGCTCCCGATCTGGCCAGGTGGGCCTCAAGCTCGAGAGCACGAAGTCCCAATAGGTTCGGAGGGGGAGCCTTGCCTGGACTGATCTGAACCAACTCAAGCTGTCTTGTGTTCCCAGTGGCCGGGAAACCAAGAGAGAAGAACGTGGGATGCACGCCCGTTAGCCGTTCAATCTTCTGGCCCGTATCGGAGGGCAAGGCTAGAGAGCTAGCAGCCTTGGCAAGGTCAGCACTGCGTATCACAATGGCATCCGCCGCAAGCACTCTCTGCGACAGATCAAGAAGAATCCGCTCAAGCTCCCCCGCAGGCTCCTGCAGGCCCAAGAACGGATCGATCAGGCTAACGCGAGTCGCGCGGTCCGCTCGAGGTGATTGAAAGTAGAAGGGCTGCCCGGGTCTCATCACGCATGCGAAGGACCAGTGGCCAGTCGATGCGTCAGTCATACGCCAAGTGCGAGCTGAGTGTTGAGAGGAATGAGTACTTGCCATGCAGTCCCGACAAACAGGGATGTGGCTTGAGAGGACACTGTGTACATCGGGAGCTGCGCGACGTCCCTCGATGAGATCTCCACCCTTGGGTACGACCACTGCGCGGAGAAGCGGCCAGTCCGCACGCTGGCGAATCCACGCACGGCCGCGAGGCGAAACTTGATGTAGCGAGTTCCCTGCCCGACCGCTGTGTGACGGTTCAGCACTCTGCCCCATGCGCCCTTGGTAGATGTAATCTCGTCTAGCACGAGTTGAAGTCTTGTGCTCTCCTCCACTGGGTTCGCCTGATAGACGTCTCGATTTGGCCCCCGAAGCTGTTCCGGCAGCAGGTAGTAGCTCGGGTAGGCGATTCCCATGCCCGCGTCTACTACGGTCAACTCAAGCCAGCCTGCCGTGTCCGCGTGTCCTGCCGCGTGGTAGCTGGCGAAATAGTCTTGGGCAAGAGGAGCGAGGAGACGCGTTGGTGACTCGTGGCGCTGAAGGGCGACGAATCTGAAGACATCCGCTGAATCTGAGGGCGTGTAGAACGGAGAGTACTCCTCTGCGTTGGAGGACGCTTCAAACGCGACTGTGGTTAGGGCTCCGAGAATGAACCCTCCCAGCGGGAGACGGGACGCTCTGAGGTAGTCGACGAGGTCGGCTTGAAAGTCGTCCGGGTTGGTGGGGTCGAGTTTGGACGAGTGCACGCAAACAAGTCGACTCTCGGGGTCAGTAACGGCTAGGTCCGCGCGCGCGAGATTCGCGGTGGGGATGGTGATCGCCTTGGGGCTGTTAGAGCCCCAGAGAAGCGGGCCCAGCATGCTTCGCTTGAGAGACAATGCGATTGGTGAGGTAACAGGGGTGTGCTGGAAGGTCACAGTGAGGGTCCCATCATGCCGAGACATGCATGCCAACAGGAGCCCGACCCGCATCGGGTCGTGGGGCAGGGGATCGCTCACATGCAGAGCAACCTCCCCGCCACTGGAACCCAGCCTTACGATGTCGTCATAGCTCAGGGCCGAGAACTGGCTTGAAGTCAGCGATGGCATGTGTGACCGCCAAACTCTAGAGATGCTTGTTAGGCCCCGCTGAGATGCGTGCCACTCGCACTGGCTAGCGCAACTTGGGCATAGGAATCGTCTGCGAATTCTGGATGGGAGGACCGTCGACCGCAAGCGCTAGGCGGCATCCTGGTTGCGACCGATGCCTTTCGCAGCGCAGTCGCCGGTGAGAAAACCGTTTGAGCTTGCTGCGGCAACACACTCTTCCGGAAGACACGTGACAGCGCGGTGGCCCGGCGGCTGACGCCTGTGGTTACCTGCGACTGGGGCGGGCGCCGGTCCGATCGCGCTCCCGAAGGCCCGGTGCGGCCCCGCCGAATCTGTCCCAGTCAGTGTACTCCCGCCCGATGCTCGCGCCGCTGGAAGGCGAGGAACTCGTGCACCGCGGCGAGGGCCTCCGGGTCGCGGGTGGTGATCCGGACCTGGCCGCCACGGGGGAGCGGCGTCATCGCGTAGCGTATCGCCCCACGCTTCGCCGCCATCACCCGGGTCCCCGGCACTTCCTGCGCGTGCGTGGCGACCGCAGCGGAGAAGTCCCCCCGCGCGAAGGCCACCGAGATCTCGGAGAGATGCCGGCGGATCTGCGTCACCCCCGCGGTATCGTCCACCATTCGTTGAAGCTCGATACGGCCGCCGTCCGCCAGCGGCTGGAAGACGTGGCGCGACGTGGCCTGGTCCACGCCCATCACGTGTTGGCCGCGGGCCTGCATGGCGGCGAACGCCGAGTCCGAGTCGGCGGCCATGGGATGCATGCGCGCGTGGTCGTGCTGCTGGGCCGCGAGCGGGGTGGCGCCCACGGCGGCCGCTACGAGTGTCACGGCGATGACCGATGTTCTCTTCACGACTTCCTCCGTTGTGGTGTCCGGACGTAGGATACCGGGTCACCCTGGCGCGCGAAGGGACCAAAGTCCCCATGACCGGCACATCGCTCTTCGAAGGGATCGGCGCCGCGGGGCGGCGCGAGCTCGCGGCCCGCGCCGTCCAGCGGCGCTTCGGGGCCGGCGAGGTCCTCTACACCCAGGGCTCGCCGGCACGCGGGCTGTTCGTGATCCTCGAGGGCCGCGTGCGGGTGATGCGCGGCACCCGCGGCCGCCCGCACCTGCTGCACGAGGAAGGGCCGGGCGGGACGCTGGGCGAGGTCCCGCTCTTCGACGGCGGCGGCTATCCCGCGACCGCCATCGCGCGGACCGAGACCCGCTGCGTCGTGTACACGCCGCAGGCCATCGCCGCCGCCATGGCCGCGGACCCGAAAGTGGGCTGGGCCATCGCCCGCTCGCTGGCAGGGCGGGTGCGCGGACTGGTGGAGCGGCTCGACCGGCTCGCCGCGCGCCACGTGACCGCGCGTGTGGCCGCGGTGGTCCTGGCGCGGCACCGCGCCGCCGGTGGGGGGGGCGGCGGCGCGGCGTTCACCCTCGACCAGACGCACCAGCAGCTGGCCGAGGAACTGGGGACCGTGCGTGAGGTCGTGGTCCGCGGCCTCCGCGCCCTGCGGCGGCGAGGCGTGATCGCCTCGGCCGGCCGCGGGCGTTATCGCGTCACCGACGCGCGCGGGCTCGAGGCCGCGGCGGGGCCGTAGGCGCCAGCATCGCGCCTAACGCGCCCAGGCGCTCCCCCCAGTACGCCTTCAGGCGGTCGGCGGCCGCCTTGTCGGGGAGGCGCTGGTGCTCGAGCTGGGCCTGGGACTTCCCGGCGCCCTTCGCCGTGAAGTAGAAGTTCACCGGCGTCCCGTCCGTCCAGCTGATGCGCAGGGACTTCTCCTTCTGCGTGCTGCGCACTTTGATCGCCACCCCCGGGAGCCAGCGGGCGCGGGTGCGGGTGTCGTGGAAGGCGCGGTAGAGCCGGGGGAGCGGCACCGCGAAGGTCTTGCTCTTGGTCGCCTCGAACGCGCCGTCCCGGCCCTGGCCCCTCGCGCGCAGGCCCTTGATGCGCTCGTAGCCGACGGTGACCATCTGGGCCCACCAGCCGTCGAGCTTGTACTTCTCGTAGATGTGCGTGGCGATCTCGCCGTGCGGCCAGGTATGGGCCTCGACGTGATCGAGCGACTTCACCCAGCTCTCCCAGGTGCAGCCGGTCCTGGCCTTGAGGGCCTTGTCGCTGATGCCGGCGATACGGCCGTAGTCGGCCGGCGTGGGCGAGGGAGACGCCGGGACGGCCGCGGACGCTCCCGTGGCCGGCTTGGGATGGAACGGGGCCTGCTTCCTGGTGAGGAGTCTGGTGCGGGCCGTGGTGTAGGCTTCGCCCGTCTTCTGCATGCGCGCGCGAACGAGGCGCTTGAAGTCCTTCTGGGTCGTCATGATGGCAGTCCTCTTGGGGTCAGGCCACGGCCACGCGCCCCCCAGCAGCTACGTACCGCGGCGTCACCCAAGAGCTCACAGCGATCCGGGAGTCTGCCCCCCTTTGCCTCACGAGGACCCCTGCTGGGGAAGGGTCGAAGAGGTTGGGCGCGGATCGTCGCCCGTGGGGCCAAAGTACGGATCGCGGCCGCGATCGGCAAGACCCCTACTCGGGTATCTCCTCGACGTCGTTCGGGCGGTTCCCGGTGATGGTGTTGCCCCGCATCACCGCCGGCGCGTCGCGACGCGAGAGCCCGCCCCCGCGGCCCGCCATGGGCGGCGGGCGCCGCAACCTGGTGCGGCCGTCGGGGCCCGACGCGACGTTGTCCCGGATCACGTTGCCCTCGATGAGGTACGGCAGGCGGAGCGTGAGGCGCCCCCACATCCACACGCCCGCGCCGCCGAAGTCCTCGCCCCCCTCGTTCTCCGTGATGACGTTGCGACGCAGGGTCGCCGCGGCGTAGAAGAGCACCACGCCGCCGCCGTAGCGGCCGCGGTTGTGGGTGATCACGTTCGCCTCGAGGATCGGATCGGCGAAGCCGACCCGCACGCCGCCCCCGCCCGCGGAGAGGACGTTCCCCTCGACCGACGTGGCCTGGTTGCCGGTGATCACGTTGTTCCGGATCGTCGGCCCGGCGAGATCCACCAGGATCCCGCCCCCCTCGCGGAAGAAGATCTTGTCCTTGTTGTCGTACCACACGGTGCCGGTGCCGCCGGTGATCGTGAAGCCCTCGATCACCGTGGTCGAGTCCTCGAACTGGTAGATCGTGAGCACCGTGCCGGAGTCGGGGTTGGTGGGCCGGCTGCCGTCGAGGACGGTGCGCCCGATCAGCGACGAGTCGTGCGCCAGCAGGAACTCGCCGGCGAGCACGATGTTGCGGCCCCGCAGCCGCAGGTTCTCGAAGTAGCGGCCCGGCGCCACCAGGACCGTGTCGCGCGCGCGGGCGCTGTCGATGGCCCCCTGGACGGTGGGGACGTCGCGCGGGACGCGGATGGTGCGCGGCGCGCGGGGCGGCGCGGGCGCCTGCTGGAGCCGGGCCGCGAGGGCGAGCGTGAACATGCGGACCTTTCTGACGGCGGGCTCCGGACCGGCGGGGCCGGCCCGGAGCCTGATGACGTTAGGTGGTGCGGACGTCCCCGGCCTAGAAGAACCCGAATCCCGGCGGCGCCATCCCGTGCTTGCGGAAGTTCGCGACGATCTGGCCCGCGGTCCAGAAGGTGTGCTCGTGCAGCTCGTCCCAGACCTGCCAACCCGGGATCTGGTTCCCGAACAGGCTCACGGTGCGCGCGCGGTCGGCCGCGGTCTGGTTCCGCAGCACGTTGGCGGCCCAGTCATAGCAGGCGTTGACGAAGCTCCGCAGGCCCGCGCGGCTGTTGAACGCGACGGCCGTGTCGGGGAGCTGCGGCGCCGGGGCGCCCAGGAACTGCGTGACGATGAACGGCACCGACCCCGCGGCGTGGCCGATCTGCTGGGCGAAGTCGCGCTGGATCGGGGTCACCTTGTCGCGATAGAGCCGCTCCGGCATCGAGTCCGCCATGGCGAGCAGGGTGCGGCGCTGCAGATCGAGCGCGCGCAGCTGCACCTGGCGGTACGACTCGGGCATCGCGTCCGCGGTCGGGCGCTGGGCCAGGGCGGGCCGCGCCAGCAGCAGCGCCGTGGCGGCGGTGATCAGAACTCCGGCTCCTCTCATGATGTGCTCCTCACAGGGTTGGGGTGCACTGACCAATACCGGCTCGCCGCCCGTCCCGCAACCTCGCCTCCGGCGCGGTGCAATCTGGCACAGCCTCCGCCGGGACCGGCTTCAGCCGGCCGCGACCCGCCTAACCGCCGGCGGGCGCGGCTCCGGCGCCGTAGACGACGCCCCGCTTCTCGTGCCCCAGCAGGGTCACCACCGCGCAGAGGAAGAAGACCGAGCCCGCCGTGAACGCCATCGCCCAGTGGTACGAGGAGCTCTTCGCGAACACGGCCTCGAGCCACGCGATCGAGCTGGCGATGAGCACGCCGCACTGATAGGCGAACCCGGGCAGGAAGCCGCGCACCGAGTCGGGTGAGAGCTCGGTGATGTGGGCCGGGATCACGCCCCACGCGCCCTGCACGAAGAACTGCATGAAGAACGCGCCGGCCACCAGCACGCCGAGCGAGGGCGCGAAGGCCCAGGCGGGGATGACGAGCGTGGCCCCGATCAGGGAGATGACGATCATGCGCCGCCGGCCCACCCGGTCCGACCAGAAGCCGGCCAGCGTCCCGCCCACGATCGCGCCGATCATCGAGAAGGCGGTGAGCGCGGCGCGCCGCTGCGGCGTGAAGCCCCAGTCGCGCTGGAGGAAGGTGGGGTAGAGGTCCTGCGTCCCGTGCGACACCCCGTTCATCGCCGCCATCAGGACCGTGAGGTAGAGGAAGGTCTTCCAGTTCCGCCCGATGGCCCGGCCGAGATGACTCCAGCTCTGCTCGCGCGTCCGGTGCCAGACCTCCGATTCCTTGACCCGCGCGCGGATGAAGAGCGCCAGCAGGGCCGGGAGCCCGCCGATGAAGAAGAGGGGCCGCCACCCGTAGCGCGGGAAGACGACGAAGTAGCAGACCGCGGCCAGCAGGTAGCCCGCCGCGTACCCCTGCTGGAGCAACCCGGAGACGATGCCGCGCCACTTGGGCGGCACCTTCTCCATCACGAGCGACGCGCCCACCCCCCACTCGCCGCCCATCCCGATCCCGAACAGCGCCCGCAGGATGAGGAAGGTCGTGTAGGTCGGCGCGAGACCCGACAGCACCTCGACGATCGAATAGAAGACGAGGTCGATCATCAGCGGGATGCGCCGGCCGTAGCGGTCCGCCAGCAGGCCGAAGATGAACGCGCCCACCGGCCGGAAGGCGAGCGTGAGGGTGATGGAGAGGGCGATCGCGCTGTCGGTCTTGCCGAACTCGTGGGCGATGGCCGTCAGCGTCATCACGACCAGGAAGAAGTCGAACGCGTCGAGCATCCAGCCGAGGAAGCCCGCGAGGATCGCGTTGCGCTGGTCGGCGGTGAGGCGGGATGGGTCGTCGGCGGCCGTCATCTCGCCAGCTCCCGCAGCCGCTCCAGCAGCCGGACCATCGCCCAGGTGTCGCGCTCGCAGTAGGCCAGGAGGTCGCGCCGCGTCCGGTCGCGGTCCTTCACCTTGTGTGCCACGAAGAGGAGCCGCGCGATCTCCACGCTCGCCACCAGCCCGTCCACGATCGCCAGGTCGTGGTAGGTGAGGTCCGGCACCAGCGGGTTCAGCACCTTCTTGATGCTGAAGCTGCCGTGGAACGCGGGATGGTACACCTGGTTCTGGATCACGGGCAGGAGGTCCACCAGCCTGGCACCTAACGCTTCGAGCCGGGGCGCGAGGTGCGGCAACCACCCGGCCAGCTCCTTGATGCGGGTCCGCTCGAACGAGCTGTACATCACGATCCGCTCGGCCTGCTCCGTGGCCGCGAGCATGGCGAGCGCCAGCTCCTCCCGCGGGTCCCCGGGGCCCTCGGCGAGATAGGCCCGGTGGGTGTACGTCCCGTCGGCCTGTTGCTCGTGGTAGCTGAATTGCACCACCACCTGGCGCCACGGGCCCACGTCGTCCCACACCGGCACCGCGCGGCCCACCGTCTCGAAGTCCAGGAACCCCAGCCGGCCACCGAAGGGCTCGAGCGCCTGGCCGAGGCCCGGCTCGACGATGAGCTGCCCGCTCTCCACGGCGCGCCGCTGGCGCCGCTGGATCACGTTGAGCTTGTGGCCCTCCGGCAGGTCCTGGATGGTCCGCACGCCCTGCCGCATCAGCCCGAGCTTGGCGTCCTTGTAGCCGCGGTAGAGGGTCCAGATATGGTGTTCGTCCCGCGGCCAGCAGCGGTCCCAGAAGGCACACTCCCGCACGTCCCAGCACTGTTTGCCGATCGCGATGTCGGGCTGCGCGCCTTCCAGCATCGCGAGTTGGGCCGACGCCAGCCCCGGGATCTCGGGGACGATGGCCTCCACCGCGTCCGTCACGTCGGCGCGGGTGAAGAGGTCGCCGTGGTCGGGGTGCCGGAAGTTCGTGTCGAGGTGCATCACCTCCATGCGCCTGACGTCGAGGCCGGCCTTCCGCACGACCCAGGTCTGGATGGCGACGTCGGGGATGTGCTCGTCCTTCACGCTCGTGGAGGACTTCACCTCGATGAGCCGGAAGCCGTCGGCTTCGCGGAGGAGGACGTCGATCGCGGCGAAGACGCCTCCCTCGCTGAAGGCCGCCTCGAAGACCGCCGGCGCGCCGGCGTCGAGGGCGCGCCGCGTCTCGGCGACGCGCCGCCCGTCGTCCTGCCGGGAGTCGATCAGCACGCCGCCGCGGAACCGCCCGCGCGCCAGCTCCCCGACCTGACGGCCCTGGTCGAACCGGTCCTCGAGCACCACCCCGACCTTGAGCTCCGGGGCGTCAGGCTCGTGGGCCTGGAGCCAGAGCAGCTTGTGACATTGCCAGCCGGAAACGAAGCGGGTCTTAGTAAGGCGGGGCGCCATGGGCCCCCAATCTACCGCGGAAAGTGTGTCCGGCGTCACCCGACACCGGTGGGACGTGGCGCGCGTCACGGTCGGCGTGCCCCCGTTCTCGTAGGCTTTCGGGATGCCTGGTATCGGGATGGTCCGGTCACCGCTGGCCCGCCGGCTGGTGGGGCTCGCGGCGCTCGCGGCGGTGTATCTGGTCGCGGCGAAGCTCGGCCTGCGGGTCGCGTTCGTGAACCCGAGCGCCACCGCCGTGTGGGCGCCGACCGGGATCGCCCTTGCTGCGTTCCTGGTCTCCGGGGACCGGGTCTGGCCGGCGATCTTCGTGGGCGCGTTCCTCGCCAACGTCACCACGGCGGGGACGGTCCTCACCTCGCTCGGGGTCGCCGCCGGCAACACGCTGGAAGGGCTGGCGGGGGCCTGGCTCCTCCGGCGGTATGCCGGGGGCAGCAACGCGCTCCAGCAGCCCCGCGGGGTCTTCATCTTCGCCCTGCTCGCGGCGGGGGTGAGCACGACCGTGAGCGCCACGATCGGCGTCGCGAGCCTGGCGCTGGGTGGCTTCGTGCCCGTCGCGGAGATCGGGAAGGTCTGGCTGACCTGGTGGCTGGGGGATGCCAGCGGCGACCTGATCGTCGCGCCGGTCCTGCTCCTCTGGATCGCGCGGCACGATCTGCACGGGACCTGGACCGAGGGGCTCGAGGCGGCCGGGATGTTCGCCACGCTCGCGCTCGCCGCGGGGATCTCTTTCGGCGGGCTGCTCGCACCCGTCGCGCACCGCCCTCTGAGCTTCCTCTGCCTGCCGCCCCTGGTGTGGGCCGCCTACCGGTTCGGGCGACGCGGCGCCGCGACCGCGGTGCTGGTGGTGGCGGGCGCCTCCATCTGGGGCACGCTGCGCGGGCTGGGCACCTTCGCCGTCTCGCCGCCTAACGAAGCCCTGATGCTGCTGCAGTCATACCTGGGCGTGGCCTCGGTCACGACCCTCGCGCTCGCCGCCGTGGTGGGCGAGCGGCGCAACGTCGAGGCGCAGCTCCGCCACCTCGCGGTGAGCGACCCGCTGACGGGCCTCGCCAACTACCGGCGGCTCCTCTCGGTCATGGAGGCCGAGCTTCAGCGCTCCGACCGGACGTTGCGGCCCTTCGCCGTCCTCTTCTTCGACCTCGACGGGCTCAAGCTGCTGAACGACCGGCACGGCCACCTGGTGGGGAGCCGGGCCCTCTGGCGGGTGGCGGAGGCGTTGCGGGCGTGCTGCCGCTCCATCGACACGGCGGCGCGCTACGGCGGGGACGAGTTCGCGCTGGTCCTGCCCGAGTCCGACGAAGCCGCGGCGCGCGAGGTCGGCCGGCGGGTCACGGCGTTCCTCACCGCCGACGGCGAGGAGCCGCCGGTCAGCGTCAGCACGGGCATCGCCGAGTCGCCGCGGGATGGGACCACGGTGGGGGAGCTGCTGGCCAAGGCGGACCGCGAGCAGTACGCCGTGAAGGCGCGCGTCCCGGGACACGCGCGGCGGCGCTCGGGCGGGGGGCCGGCTACGGTCTCGTCCGGATCCTGATCGGGACGATCGTCTCGCCCCAGTGCAGGCGCAGCACGGCCGAGTCGGCGGCGACGACGGGGAAGTAGTAGGCCAGCACTTCCATGTGTTCGCCGTGCTCCGGCGTCACGGTCACCCGCAGCACGTCGCGGTCCTCGCCCGGATAGGGTTCGTGCCAGACGTCGACTGCGCGGCTGAAGATGACGGTCCATTGATCGGTCTGCGGGATCGTCCAGAGCGTGTAGCGGCCCGCGGCGAGGTCGCGACCCTCCACCCGCACATCATGCGAGAAGAAGATCGTGGTGGCCGAGTCGGCGCCGGGATGCCAGACGCGCCCCCAGGGCACCAAGTCGCCGAAGAGGGCGCGGCCGCGCGCCACCGGGCGGTTGTAGGTGATGCTGATGTCGGTCGTGCCCACGCGCTGGCTGATCGCGGCATGCTGCGAAAGCGGGATCCGCTGCGCGCACGCCGGGACGGACGTGGCGATCATGACGACGAGCATGGCCGGGGTGTGGCGCAGAGATCCTCCTACCGTGCGAGGGCCGGGTAGCCGGTGATCCGGCGGACCTCATGGTACAGGGGCTGGAGCCGCTTGTACATCCGACGGTACACCCGCCGGTAGAGCGCGTCGTAGGTGGCGCGGGCGGCGGGGACCGGCTCGAAGACCCGCCCCATCCGCGTCATGTCGCGCACGGCGGTGTCGAAGTCGGGGTGGAGCTTCACACCGACGGCGGCGTCGATCGCCGCGCCGAGGCCGCTGGTCTCGTAGACGTGGGGCCGGGCCGTCGGCAGGCCGAAGACGTCGGCGGTGATCTGCATGGCCGCGTCGCTCTGGGAGCCGCCGCCCGAGACGCGCAGCTCCGTGATGGGGACGCCGCTCCGGCGCTCGCACCGCTCCTTGCCTTCGCGTAGCGCGTAGGCCAGACCCTCGACGATCGCGCGATAGACATGGGCGCGCGTGTGCACGT
>JBGPHD010000090.1:0-12464 GCA_041484135.1 Gemmatimonadota bacterium | reverse complement strand
CCTCAAGATCGCGCGCGAGCTCACCGCCGCCGGCAAGAAGCGGGGCCGGAAGCTCTACATCCTCGACGAGCCGACCACCGGACTCCACCTCGACGACGTGCGCGTCCTCCTCGGCGTGCTCGACCGCCTGGTGGACGCGGGCAACACCGTGCTCGTCATCGAGCACCACCTCGACGTCATCAAGAAGGCCGACTGGGTGATCGACCTCGGGCCGGAGGCGGGCGAGGAGGGCGGTCGCGTGGTCGTGGCCGGAACGCCCGAGGAGATCGCCGCCCACGCCGACTCCCGGACGGGGCACTACCTCGCGCCGTTGCTGGCGACCCGTTAGTTTGGGCGCGATGCGGCTCCCCACCATCCGTGCCTCGCTCGCCCTCGTCGGCCTGATCGCCCTGGCCGCCGGCGGCGGCTGCGGCGGGCATCCGCCCCCGCTCACCCCTCTCCGGTCCGACTCCGGCTCCGCCACGCTGGCGGTGCGCCCCGGCGACGTCATCAAGATCCAGGTGTGGGGCCACGACGAGCTTTCAGGTGATTTCCCCGTCGACGAGAACTACGACCTGCTCTTCCCCGTCATCGGCTCGATCAACGTCCGGCAGATGACGGTCACCCAGCTCAGGGAGCGCATCCGCGGCGACCTCGGCCAGCTGCTGACCCAGCCCTTCGTCACCATCGTCCCGCTCTTCCGGGTCGCCGTGCTCGGCGAAGTGGTGAAGCCTGGGCTCTACTCCGTCGATCCGACGATGACCGTGTTCGACCTCCTCGCCCTCGCCGGCGGCCCGTTGCGGTCGGCGCGCCAGCGGGAGATGCGCCTGATCCGCAGCGGCGAGCAGATCCAGGTCTCCATCGAGCCCTCCGCCATCGCGCGCGCCACGTTGCGCGAGCTCGGCATCCGCTCCGGAGACCAGCTCATCGTCCCGCGGCAGACGTTCACTCGCGAAGACCTCGGCCTGCTGCTGAGCGCGGCCAACCTGGCCCTCATCGCCTACTCGGTGTTCCGCTAAGCGGTTGACTCCACCCCCGCTTCCCTCTACGATTCGGCGCGTTTCGGTCCCGAGTAGCTCAGCTGGTAGAGCAGCCGGCTGTTAACCGGCGGGTCGGGGGTTCGAGTCCCTCCTCGGGAGTAAGCGGCGGCAGGGCATGAGGTTGAAGAAGAACGGGCGTTGAAGGGTCCAAGCCCCGCGGGCGTCACCCGCGGGGCTTTCGACTACCAACGCCTGTTGCGCTTCGGCCCTTTCGACTCCGCGACCGCCCCCGTATTCTACCCGACCGAATGCCGACCCCACCGAAGGTCCTCTGCATCCAGCACGTGGCGGCCGAGACGCCGGGCGCCATCGCCGGCACGCTGCACGGCCGGGGCCTGCACACCGACATCATCCGGACCGATCTCGGTCAGCCGGTGCCGCCCACCATGGCGGGCGTCGAAGGGCTCGTCGTGATGGGCGGGCCGATGGGCGTGAACGACGACCACCGCTTCCCGCATCTCAACGACGAGAAGAAGCTGATCGAGGACGCGCTGTCCAAGGCGCTGCCGGTCCTCGGCATCTGCCTCGGCAGCCAGCTCCTGGCCTCGGCGCTCGGCGCGAGGGTGCACCGCGCCCCGAAGAAGGAGATCGGCTGGTTCCCGGTGACGATCTCGCCCGAGGCGATGGTCACCGGGCCCTTCGCGGGCGCGCCGCCGTCGTTCACGGTCCTCCATTGGCACGGCGACGTCTTCGATCTCCCGGAGGACGCGGTGTCGCTGGCGCGGTCGGACCTGACGGCGTGCCAGGCGTTCCGGGCCGGCGCGACCGCCTACGGCATCCTGTTCCACCTCGAGGTGACCCGCCAGATCGTCGAGCAGATGGCGCATGCGTTCCGGGCCGATCTCGATGCGGAGCTCGTGCACGCCGCCGACCTGGTGAACGGGGCCGGCAAGCACCTCCCGCACACGGCGTCCATCGCGGTCCAGGCGTTCGGGCGCTGGGCCGACGCGGTCCGCGGCGCGCGCCGGCCCGGATGACCGCGCCGGCGCCGGATCCCGTCGCCGCGTTCGCGGCCCTCGACCTCCGGGTGGGGCGCGTCACCCGCGCCGAGCCTAACGTCGAGGCGCGGAAGCCGTCGATCAAGCTCTGGATCGACTTCGGGCCGCTGGGCGGGAAGACCTCGAGCGCGCAGCTCGTGGCCCTCTACCGGCCCGAGGAGCTGGTGGGGCGCCTGGTGGTGGCGGCCGTGAACCTGGGGGTGCGGCGCATCGCGGGGTTCGCGTCGGAGGTGCTGGTCCTCGGCCTGCCCGACGCGGAGGGGAACGTGGTGCTGCTGGAGCCCGAGCGCGACGTCCCGCTCGGCGGCCGCGTCTATTGACCTTTCAACGCTCTCTCTTCTTCAACCTTCAACACTTTGGTGTGGTGCAACGCCTCTCCCCAGGCTCCACTTCAACGCCGGCGGCGTGACCATCGTCGTCACGATGACCATCACGACCACCGCCGAATAGGTCGCCTGGTCCACGATCCGCTCGCCGGCCACCGTCAGCGTGAGTCCGATGTTGGCGAAGATGAGCCCGACCTCGCCGCGCGGGATCATCCCGATCCCCACCGACAGGCGATCGATCCCCTTCCCGATGACGCCCGCCGCGCAGAGCTGCTTGCCCGCGATGGCCACGAACGTCAGGGCGCCCGCGAGGCCGAGGACGCCCGGCTGCGCGAACGACCGGAGGTCGGTGCGCATGCCCATGAGCACGAAGAACACCGGCACGAGGAACGACGCGATCGGCCGGATCAGCTCCTCGAGTCCGTGCTCGCCGCGGTCCGTGAACTCCTGATAGTGGACGCGCTCCAGGATCAGGCCGGCGGCGAAGGCCCCGACGATGGGCGCCAGGCCGATCGCGGACGCGAGCCACGCCAGTACGAAGCAGAACGCGAGGCCGACGGCCAGGAGCACGCCCCGCGCGCGCAGGTGTGACGCGAGCGTGAAGAGGCGCGGCGAGATGGCCAGGCCGAGCGACAGCGAACCCACCAGGAACACCGTCGCCTTCACCACCACCAGGCCGATCGCGCCGGGGCTCATCGCGCGCCCCGCGTCCGCCGCCGCGATCACGCCCGTCACCACCGCCAGGATGACCAGCCCCATGACGTCGTCGATCACCGCCGCGCCCAGGATGATGCGCGCCTCCGAGCTCCGGGACCGGCCGAGATCCTGCAGCACCCGGGCGGTGATCCCCACGCTGGTCGCCGTCAGCGTCGCGCCGAGGAAGGCGTGCACGTAGGGGCTGCGATCGGGCAGGAGCCACGCCCCCACGCCCCATCCCAGGGCGAACGGCGCCGCCACACCGAGCGTCGCCACCAGGAACGACGACGCGCCGACCTTCAACATCTGCGTGACCGTGGACTCGAGCCCCACCTCGAAGAGCAGGAGCAGCACGCCGATCCGGGCCAGCAGGTCGAGCGAGACGTCCTGCGGCCACTCGGCCAGCCCGTTGTACCCCATGAGCCCGAGGTTCCCGAGCACCACGCCCGCGACCAGCTCGCCGAGCACGGCGGGCTGACCGATGCGCACCGCCAGGTCGCCCCCCAGCTTGGCGGCGAGGAGGATGACCGCCAGCGCGAGCACTACCTGGGCGACCGGGTCGACGTGCATGACCGGGAAAACTGGCAGGTCGCCAGCGAATGTCCAGCCGCGCGCTTCACCTATCACCACTCACGACGCTTTTTCGTACATTCCTCGCGTGCCCCTGCACCCCCTGTACGGCCACGAGGATCTGAAGGAACGCCTCACCGGCGCGATGACCGCCGGCCGCCTGCCGCCGGCGCTGCTCCTCGTCGGCGCACCCGGCGTCGGCAAGCAACGCCTCGGCCTGTGGCTCGCGCAGGGGCTTGTCTGCGAGAAGGGCCCCGGCGCCCCCTGCGAGGCGTGCCAGGCGTGCCGGCTCGCCGCGACGCTCACCCACCCGGACGTGCACTGGTTCTTCCCCATCGCGCGGCCCAAGGGCGACGAGTCGAAGCAGCTCGAGGAAGCCGAGGACCAACTCGGCGCGGCCATCGCCGCGCGGCGGGAACAACCCCTCTACAGTCAGCCCGACGGCATGACCGGGCTCTTCCTGCCGCTGGTGCGGGCGCTGCACCGGCGCGTGCAGATGCGTCCCGCGATGGCGAAGCGCAAAGTCTTCCTGGTGGCCGAAGCGGACCGGCTCGTCCCCCAGGCCTCGAGCCCCGAGGCGGCCAACGCGATGCTCAAAGTGCTCGAGGAGCCGCCGCCCGACACCTACTTCATCCTCACCACGGCCGAGCCGTCCGCGCTGCTGCCCACGATCCGTTCGCGGATGGTGCAGCTGCGCGTGAAGCGGCTCCCCGCCGCCGTCGTCGAGCGCTTTCTTGTGGAGGTGCCGACTCCCAAGCACCCACCCGCCGACGCGAAGCGGCGCGCCGCGGTCGCCGGCGGGTCCATCGGCGCCGCACTGGCCCTTTCGGCGGAGGCGCGGGACGCCCGCGCCGCGGGGCAGCAACTGCTCGAGACGGCCGCTGAGAAGCCGGAGACCCGGCTCAAGTACGTGCTGGGGGTGAGACCCTACGGCGGCCGTGGTGAATTCACCGACCGGCTCGACGCCGCGGCGGAGCAGCTTCGCGACGAGCTGGCCGAGAAGCTGCGCGACCCGGGCGCTCCCGGCGTGGGCGACGCCTCCGCCACCACGCTGCTGGCATCGATCCGCGCCATCGAGAAGGCCCGCAAGCTCGCGCAGGGGAACGTGAATCCTCAGCTCATCGCGCACGACCTGCTGCGCCGGCTGGCGGGAGGCGGCTCGTGAAGGGACGCGGCGCGAAGGCCCGGAGCGACAAGCCCGGCAAGCCGGTCCTCTCGCACGTGGACGCAGAGGGCCGCGCGCGGATGGTGGACGTGGGCGGCAAGGACGCCACCCTGCGCCACGCGATCGCGGAAGGGAGCATCCGCATGAGCCGCGCGGCCTTCGCGCTCGTCAAGGCGAACCGCGTGGACAAGGGCGACGTCCTGCGCGTCGCGGAGCTGGCGGGGATCGTCGGGGCCAAGCGCACCGCGGACCTGATCCCGCTCTGCCACCCGCTGACGCTCGATCACGTGGCGGTCGAGGCGAAGCTCGACGCGAGACTCCCCGGCGTCAGGGTGCGCGCCGAGGCGAGCCTCAAGGGACGGACGGGGGTCGAGATGGAGGCCCTCACGGCGTGTGCCGTGGCGGCCCTGACGGTCTACGACATGGTGAAAGCGGTGGACCGCGGCATGGAGATCGGCGCGATACGGCTGGTCATGAAATCCGGCGGCAGATCGGGAACGTGGCGGATAAAGAGGTGACGCGCGGTCTCTAGCTCGGGATCCTGATCCCCTGCCCCGGATGGATCCTGCTCCGGGGGTTCAAGCCGTTCTCCAGGAGCAACAGCGAGAGCCCCACGTGGAACCGGTCGGCGATCTGGCCCAGCGTCTCACCCGCCTGCACGATGTGCACCCGGTGGATGGTCACGGCCGCCCCGGTCGCGGGCGTGGCCGCCGGGCGGCGCGCCGCGGCGGGCGCGGGGCGCGTCGGGGCGGGCGTGGGGCGCGCCGTCGCGGACCGGTGCGTGGGGCTCGCGGCGCGCCGCGACGGCGTGCCGGCGGCCGCCGCGCTCCGCCGTCCCGCGAGCGACGTGGGGATCACCAGCTGCTGGCCGGTACGGAGCCGGCGCGGGTCGACGTTGCGGTTGGCGCTTCGGATATCGCTGACGCTCACACCATACCGCCCCGCGATCCGGCCTAACGTCTCTCCACGCGCCACGTAGTGCACCAGCACCGTGACCCGGTCCCGCGACGGCAGGACCGCGAGGCGCGCCGCCACGCTGTCGCTCGTGCCGGGCGGCACCCGCACCCAGACCGTCCGGTCGGGCGGGGTCACGGACCGGTAGAGCCGCGGGTTCATGTCCTCCATGGCGAACGGCGTCGTGCCGGCCAGCCGCGCCAGCACGTCCAGGCCCACCGCGAAGCGCACCTGGACCGAATCGTAGACGAGCGGCGTCAGCGGCTCGATCCCCGAGAAGCCCCAGCGCTCCGGCTCCTTCGCGATCAGCGCCGCCGCGATCAGCTTGGGCACGTAGTCCCGCGTCTCCCGCCGGAGGAACGTGCCCTCGGCGAGCGCGAAGTAGCGGTCGTCGCCGTTCAGCGCGCCGAAGTCGTACCGGGCGAGGCCCCGCTGGATCTTCCCCGGACCGCTGTTGTACGCCGCGGCCGCGAGGTACAGGGAGCCGAACCGGTTGTTCAACTCGGTGAGGAACCGGATGGCGGCATCGGTCGCCTGATACGGGTCGCGCCGCTCGTCCACCCACGCGTCCACCGTGAGGCCGTACCGCGTCGCCGTGCCCGGCATGAACTGCCAGAGCCCCATCGCTCCCACGCGGCTCCGGGCGTTCTGGTTCATCCCGCTCTCGATCAACGCCAGGTAGATCATGTCCTGGGGAAGGCCGGCGGCCGCGAGCCGGGTGCGGATCATCGAGTCGTAACGGCCCAGGCGCCAGAGGTAGATCTCGAAGTGACGGCGCGCGCGGCCCGAGAAGAAATCCATCCAGTACTGCACCCGCTCGTTCGACGTGTACGAGGACACGTCGATGTCCCAGGTCGCGGATGCCAGGGGCGCCTCCGGCCGGCCGAAGAGACTCGCCGCTTCCTGGTGCACCGCGTCGGGGGCGACCGCGACCACCCGGGGCGTGAGCGAGTCCGCATGCATCTCCCGCAGCGAATCCAGGAACACCTCCTCGGAGAGGGTGTCCGGAAAGGCGCTGGCGGTAGGTGAGGAGGGGTGGGCTGGGTCGGCTGGGGATCGCGGCGCTGTGGAGAGGACCGCGGCGCTCTCAGGAGCGCAGCATCGGCCTCCCGGGGGGTCGGCGCTTGCGGACCGGGTGCCCACCGGCGTGACCGGCGCCGGCCCCGACTGGGCGCACGCCGCAAGACCGACAAAGGCCATCCACCTGAGCTTCAAGAGATGCGTGTCTCCTCGGACTGGTCCACCCGGCGATCACGAACGCCGGGACAACGTACCCCTCGGCGGGGCAATATGTTCGGCCCGCGCTGAACGGGTCAAGGAAACAGGCCCCGCCAATTCGGCACCGGACCTGCCAGCGCCTTCAGTCCCCCCGCGTGGCAAGGACGCGGAATCGCCGGGCGACGTCCTTGGTGATCTCGCCGACCTTGCCGCTGCCGACCTTCCGGCCGTCGAGCTGGACCACCCCGATGACCTCCGCCGCCGTCCCGGTCAGGAAGACCTCGTCCGCGGTATAGAGGTCGTACCGGGTGAGGGGCTCCTCATGCACCTCGTAGCCGGCCTCGCGCGCAAGCTCGAGCACCGCGCCGCGGGTCACGCCGCGCAGGATGCCGTTGTGCTCCGGCGTGGTACGGACCCGGCGGCCGTTCACGCAGAAGAGGTTCTGGCCCGTCGCCTCCGCCACCTGGCCGGTGGGCTCCAGCATCAGCGCCTCATCCGCGCCGGCGTTGGTGGCCTCCATCTTGGCCATGATGTGCGAGACGTAGTTGAGGGACTTGATCTGCGGCGCGAGAGCGCTCGTGAGGTTGACCGGGACCGACGAGGTGATCGCCCGGAGCCCGCGGTAGTACACCTCCGCCGGCCACAGCGCGATCTTGTCGGCGATGCAGAAGACCGTCGCCTTCGGGCACTTCCTGGGATCGAAGCCCAGGTCGCCGAAGCCGCGCGTCACGACCAGTCGGATGTAGGCGTCGGTCAGGCCGTTGACGCGGACGCAATCCTCCACCATCGCCGCCATCGCGTCCTTCGCCATCGGGATCTCGAGGATCAGCGCCCGTGCCGAGGCGAAGAGCCGGTCGAGGTGCTGGCCGAGCCGGAAGACCTTGCCGCTGTAGGCGCGGATCCCCTCGAACACGCCGTCCCCGTAGAGGACGCCGTGGTCGAACACCGAGATCTTCGCATCGTCCTTCTCGACGTACTGTCCGTCCAGCCAGATCTTGGGCACCGCACACTCGGGTTTAAGGACCGCGAAAGATAGCGGAGCGCGCCCCGCCCCCGAAAGCGCGAGTACGGGGCTCGGCTACCGCGGC
Organism: Gemmatimonadota bacterium; assembly: GCA_041484135.1. Taxonomy (GTDB): domain Bacteria; phylum Gemmatimonadota; class Gemmatimonadetes; order Gemmatimonadales; family JACORV01; genus JACORV01. Next base: position 4,430 of record JBGPHD010000090.1, on the reverse strand, counting down.
ACCGGGGCCCCGTAACCCTTGAGCACCAGCTTCCGGCGCTCTTCGTCATACGTCACCAGCGCGATCTGTCGCGGCCCGAGCGTCACCTCCGCGTCGAGCTCCAAGCGCTCCGGGAGCGCGCCGTGCTCCTCCTGTCCCGCCGGGATCGCGCCGAGTCTCGCGAAGGTCACGCTCAGCCGGTGCCGGCCCGGCGCGACGGGGAACTCCTGGAAGACGTAGAGGGGTCGATCCGCGCGCGCGCCCTTGGAGGCCACGGAGTCCCGCGTAGCGAGCGAGTCGTCGAGGGTGACCTCGAGCCGGTAGGGGAGGATGTGGCCGACACACTCCTCTTCGCGGCGCATGTGCGCCGGGATCCGGGCCAGCTCCTCGGGTGAGAGGCGGCGGCACGTCTCCACCCGCTCGCCGCGCGTCCGCCATGCGAGCCGCACGTAGGCATCGGTGCCACGACGCCCGGTGTACGGGACGCGCGACAGCGCGCCCAGGGCCGCCGTGGCGAGCAACGCGACGAGCACGCCGGCGGGCCGCAGGGCGGCGCTCACGGGGCCGCGCCGTCGTGCACGGGTTCGCACAGCGCGCTGAGGTCGATGTCCTTTTCGCCCGCCGCGGCGTCGAGTGTTGCTACCGCGGCGCGGAACTGCGCGAGCTCCGCGAGCACCGCGTGCCGCTCGCCCTCGGCCGCGTAGAGCAGCCGCACCCGGCGGCGGTCCACGCGCGCCTTCAGCTCGGCCTCCCGGTCGTGATAGAGACGGGCCTCGAGCCACTTGGCGCCCTCGCGGTTCCAGCAGTCGCGCGGCGGGCACGAGACGACGAGCACGCCGCCCACCCCGGAGCGGACCAGGTACTCGACCACCGACGAGTGCAGGTTGCCGGCGCACTGCACCGCGTGGACCGGCGCGCCCTCCACCGACTCGAGCGCCCCGACCCCGCCCGCCCCGCGCCCGCACGCGATGATCACGACGTCGCGCGCGCCTGACTGTCGCTCGGCGACGAACGACGACGCCAGCTCGAGCTGGTCGCGCCCGGTGCGGAGCGGCGGACCCACGCCCATCGGCGCGCAGGAGCCGGCGCAGATCCCGCAGCTGGTGCAGAGGTCGGGGTCCACGTGCGCCACCAGCGTGGGACGGTCGTCGGTCCGGGCGATCATCGCGATCGCCTCGTAGGGACAGTCGAGGTAGCACTGCTCGCAGCCGGTGCAGAGCCGCTCGTCCACCGTCGAGGGGAGCTGCCGCGCGGCCTTCCGCGGGCGCGCCCACAGCGGCGCGCCCAGCGCCACCGCCGACACGACGATCACCAGCGCCCACGCCGCGCCGGCGGGCAGGGGTCGCACCACGGGGAGCCAGAAGCTGTAGAACGCGTCGAACGGCGCGCGGCCCGCGACCCGGAACAGGTCGGCCGCGGGGGCCATCGCCACGGGCCACACCACCGCGAGCGCCGTGAGGATGCCGGTCACGCCCCACGTCAGGCCGCGGGGCGGCAGGATCGCGGGCCGGGCCACGCGAGAGACGTGGATCCACAGCAGCAGCCCCACGCCGATCGGCAGCGCGACGTGCAGGAACAGGTTGAGGAAGAAGAACGCGCCCGGGATGGCCCGGTCCCCGGCGAAGGCCCGGCCGATGGGCTCCGAGAAGAGCGGCAGGAGATCGAAGAACCGCGCGCCTTCCCGCGCCAGCAGCTCCCCCTGCACGTCCCACACCATCACGTACCCGGTCCAGCCGCAGACGAAGATGCTGAAGAGGAGGACGAGCCCGGAGACCCAGGCGAGCGCGCGTGGGCCCCAGCTCCGGTCCTGCACGAAGAGCCGCAGGGCGTGCACGGCGGCCGCCAGGACCGCCGCGTCCGACGCGAAGCGGTGCAGCGACCGGATCCAGCGGCCGGCCCAGACCTGGTCCGTGATGCGGGCGACCGAGGCGTACGGGGCGCCGATGCGGTAGAAGAGAAGCAGGTAGATGCCGGTCACCAGCACGACCGCCAGCGAGACCGCCGCCAGCGTGCCGCTCATGTAGAGCGGATTGTGGCGCCAGCCGTAGAGCCGGTTCATGGCGGCGTCGGCGCGGGCCATCACCCGCCGGACGCCGCGGGCGAGCACGCCCGTGAGTCGTCGCATCACGCTCCCTGGAACCTATCCGGCGCCTCTTGCGCCGCCGAATTGCGGATAATATCATGATATTAGCAACATTTCGGGAGTCCCCTGTGCCGAGGTCCCCGCGTGCTGTCACAGACCGCCGAATACGCCCTCCGTGCCGCGCTCTACCTCGCCGGGCAGGGCGAGCAGGGACCGGTGCCGGTCGGCGAGATGGCCCAGGCGCTGGGCATCCCGCAGAACTACCTCTCCAAGACGCTCCACGTCCTCGCGCGCAACGGCATCCTCACCTCGGTGAGGGGAAAGGGCGGCGGGTTCCAGCTCGCCCGGCCGCCGGAGCGCATCCCCCTCCTCGACGTCGTCGCGCCGTTCGACCGGCTCGAGGAACGCCAGCAGTGCCTGCTCCAGCGCCGCGACTGCAGCGACGGCGCGGCCTGCGCCGCCCACGGGCGCTGGAAGGCCGTGGCCGCACAGGTCGCCACGTTCTTCCGCACCACCACCATCGCGGACATCACGCCCGCGCGACCCCAAGGAGGCCGTAATGGCGGAACAGCCCGGCGGCGCCGCACGTGACCCCGACAAGGTCCCGCTCGGTCAGCGCCTCTTCGACAACCCGTTCCTCCTGCTGGTGGTGGGGATCCTGGTGATGGTGGTCTTCTACACGGGCTGGGGGCTCTACGAGGTGATCACGCTCCCGCGGTCGACCCTGCCATGAGCGCGCCCGAGACGGTCCATTCCGCCATCGTCGCCCCGCAGGGCATCTGGTGGAAGCCGGCGCACCGCGCCGAGAAGCTGTGGGTGGGTATCGCCTTCGCGTGGTGCATGGTCCTCTTCGCGATGATGCCCCTCTGGCACCTCAAGGGCGGGCAGAACCCCTCGGGCGTGCGCGGCAGGGTCGAGCCCGCCGCCTACATGGCCCGGGTCCAGGAGTTCATCGCGCAATACCAGGTGGGGGAGGACCACGGCATCGCGGTGGTCGAGCCGCCCGCCGGCGCCGACATCTACATGGTCGGGATGATGTGGCGCTGGATGCCGGTGCTCCGTCTCCGCGCGGGCGTCCATTACACGCTGCACCTCTCGTCGATCGACGTGAACCACGGATTCAACCTCTATCCGCTGAACATCAACTTCCAGATCGTGCCCGGCTACGACTATGGCCTCCGCGTGGTCCCGAACCAGACGGGCGACTACCGGGTGATCTGCAACGAGTTCTGCGGCATCGGCCACCACACGATGGTGGGGCGGATCGTCGTCGTGGACAGCGCGGCCGCCTTCCTGCCGCGCCTCGCCGACAGCACGGTGACGGCGACGCCGGCCACGCCCGACACCGCGAAGCAGGGAGGCGTCCGATGAACAACACGTTCCGCACCTGCTCCGTCACCGGGCTCAAGGTCCACGCCCAGGCCGACGCGCTGATCAAGGCCAACGCCGTCGCGGCGACGGTGGCGCTCCTCGTCGGCGGGATCGCGGCCGTGCTGGTCCTGCTCACCCGCTGGCAGGCGGTCCACCTGCTCCCCGCGGAGTGGTTCTACCGCATCCTGACGGTGCACGGGATGACGATGCTCATCTTCTTCATCCTGTTCTTCGAGATGGCGGTGCTCTACTTCGCGAGCGCCGTGCTGCTCGGCAGCCGCGTGGCGGCGCCGCGCCTGGCGTGGTTCGCGTTCGTGCTGATGGTCGTCGGCGCGGTGATGGTCGAGGTGATCATGTGGATGGGCAAGGCCGACGTCCTCTTCACCTCGTACGTGCCGCTCCAGGCCCATCCCCTCTTCTATCTGGGCGTCATCCTGTTCGCGGTGGGCGCGCTGATCGTCACGCTGCTCTTCTTCGCGACGATGGTGGTCGCGAAAAGGGAGAAGACCTACACCGGCTCGGTGCCGCTGGTGACCTTCGGCGCGGCCACCGCGGCGATCATCGCCGTCATCACGCTCGGCCACGGCGCGGCGATCTACATCCCGACCTTCCTCTGGTCCATCACCCGCGCCGACGGCACGCACCTGCTCAACATCGATCCCCAGATGTACCGGCTGGTGTGGTGGGGCCTCGGCCACTCGTCGCAGCAGATCAACGTCGCGGCGATGGTCTCGATCTGGTACCTCCTGGGCGCCCTCACGGTGGGCTCGGTGGTGCTCAACGAGAAGGTCAGCCGCGCCGCCTTCGTGCTGTACGTCTGCTTCATCTCGATGGCCTCGGCGCACCACCTGCTGGTGGATCCCGGGATGGGGCCCGGCTGGAAGATCTGGAACACCAGCTACGCCATGTACCTCGCCGTCCTCGCGAGCATGGTGCACGGCTTCACCGTCCCGGCCGGCATCGAGGTGGGCCAGCGGCTCAAGGGCTACACCAAGGG
>JBGPHD010000089.1:0-12582 GCA_041484135.1 Gemmatimonadota bacterium | reverse complement strand
GTGTAGGCCACGTAGTAGACCCACGAGGTCGGCTGGAACAGCTCCGACAGGTCGCGCAGGAACCCGATGTTCGAGAACTGCGCCATGGTGCCCGGCACGATGATGATGGACTGCGCGAACACGATCGGCATCACGCCGGCCGAGTTGATCCGGAGCGGGATGAACGACTTCTGGCCTTCACGGATGCGGCCGCGCCCCATCACCTTGCGCGGGATCTGGATCGGGATCCGCCGCGCCGCCACGGTGATGGCGACGGTGAACCACACCACGAAGACCATGACCACGAGCAGCAGGATCAAGCCCGGCACCGACAGCGCGCCCACCTTGAGCGACTCGATGGTGCGCAGGGTGGCCGGCAGGCCCTGGTCGATGATCGAGAAGAAGATCAGCAGGCTCATGCCGTTGCCGATCCCGCGCTCGGTGATCTGCTCGCCGAGCCACATGATGAAGACCGCGCCGACCGTCAGGGTGAAGGCGGTGCTGATCCGGAAGCCCATGCTGGTCGGATCGGAGACGGCGCCCGTGACCGACTGGATGAACAGCGCGACGCCCCACGCCTGGGCCGCCGCGAGGACGATGGTCAGGTACCGGGTCCACTGGGTGATCTTCTTGCGGCCTTCCTCTTCCTTCTGGAGCCGGTCGATGACGGGGAAGACCGCGCCCATGATCTGGAAGAAGATGCTGGCCGAGATGTACGGCATGATGCCGAGGGCGAAGACCGTTGCCTTGGAGAGCGCGCCGCCCACGAAGAGGTTGTAGACGCCGAACAGCGTCTGGCTCCCCTGGTTACGGAAGAAGTCCACCGTGGCCTGCGCGTCCACGCCGGGCACGGTGATGTGCGCGCCGAGCCGGTAGAGGAGCAGGCACAGCAGCGTGAAGAGGAGCTTGTCCTTGAGCTCCGGGATCTTGAAGGGGTTGGGCAGCGACGGGCCGGTCACCGACTACTCCCCGACACTGCCGCCCGCCGCCTCGATCTTCGCGCGCGCGGACGCTGAGACGGTGAGTCCCTTCACCATCAGCCCCTTGGGGGCGTCGCCATCGGCCAGCAGCTTGATGGGCCGGCCGGCGTGCTCGACGAGCCTGGCCTCCGCCAGCGATCCGGCGGTGACCTCGCGCCCCGCGAAGTTCGCGAGCGCCTTGAGGTTCACGACCTGCGCCCGGACCTTGTAGGGGTTGGTGAAGCCGCGCTTCGGCACCCGGCGGATGAGGGGCATCTGGCCGCCCTCGAAGCCGGGGCGCACGTGCCCGCCGGACCGCGCCTTCTGGCCCTTGTGACCCTTGCCGGCCGTCTTGCCGGTCCCGGACCCCGGCCCGCGGCCGAGCCGCTTGGTGGGCTGGGTCGAGCCTGGGGCGGGCTTGAGCGAGTGCAGGGTGACGCGCTCGGCGTGCTTCGGCTCCATCAACCCTCCTGGACCGGCGACACCTCGACGAGGTGCCGCACCTGGAACAGCATGCCGCGCATGGACGGCGAGTCGCTCACGACCACGACGTCCTGGTGGTGCCGGAGGCCGATCGCTACGAGCGTCCGCCGGTGGTTGGCCGGCCGGCCGATCCCGCTGCGCACCTGCTTGACCCTGAGACGCGCACCCGCGTGGGTCCTGGCCTTACCCGGCATGGGCCACCTCGCCCTGCCGCGGCCGGTAGCCGAGCGAATCGGGCTCGACCCCGCGCTCCCGCGCGATCTGGCGGACCGTCACGAGCTGGCTCAGGCCGTCCACCGTGGCGCGCACCATGTTGTGGGGGTTGTTGCTCCCCAGGCTCTTGGTGAGGATGTCCTGGATGCCGGCGCACTCGAGCACGGCCCGGACCGGGCCGCCGGCGATGACGCCGGTCCCCGGGGCGGCCGGCTTGAGGAAGACGCGGCCCGCACCGAGGGTGCCCGTCACCTCGTGCGGGATCGTCCGGCCGACGCGCGGCACCGCGATCATCTTGCGGCGCGCCGCTTCCACGGCCTTGCGCACCGCTTCGCTGACCTCGTTCGCCTTGCCGGTCGCGACGCCCACGTTCCCGTTGCCGTCACCCACGGCCACCAGGGCGTTGAAGCTGAACCTCCGGCCGCCCTTCACCACCTTCGCCACGCGGTTGATGCTCACCACGTTCTCGATGAGCTCCGACTCGCGGTCGCGCCGGTCGCGCCGGGGCCCCCCCTGCTGATCGCCTCGTCCCATTGCCCTAGAACTCCAATCCGCCCTTGCGCGCGCCGTCGGCCACAGCCTTGACGCGTCCGTGATAGGCATACCCCGCGCGGTCGAAGACCACCCGGGTGATCCCTTCTTTCTTGGCCCGCTCGGCCAGCGCCTTCCCGACGGCGAACCCCTTGGCCACCTTGCCGGTGCCCTCCGGGCTCACTCCCTCGGACCGGTCCGCCACGCCGAAGAGCACCTGGCCCTTGGTGTCGTCCACCAAGTGGGCGTAGATGTGCTTCAGCGACCGGAACACGACCAGCCTCGGCCGCTCCGGGGTCCCCGCCACCTTGCGCCGGACCCGCACGTGCCGCCGTGCGCGGCGCGCCTCGGCCGTCCTGGGCTTACGTACCCGCCTCACGTTACTTCGCTCCCGTCTTGCCGGCCTTGCGCCGGACCTTCTCGCCCTGGTACCGGATCCCCTTGCCCTTGTACGGCTCGGGGGGCCGGATCGCGCGGATGTTGGCCGCCACCTGTCCCACCAGCTCCTTGTCGCTGCCGCTCACTTTCACCACCGTGGGCTGGTCCGCCTTGAGCGTGATGCCCGGCGGCGCCTTGAACTCCACGGAGTGCGAGTAGCCCACCACGATGTTGAGCCCGTACGGCTTGGTCTCCGCCTTGTACCCCACGCCCTGGATCTCGAGCGTCTTCTCGTACCCCTTCGTCACGCCCTCGACCATGTTGTGGACGAGCGTGCGCGAGAGGCCGTGGAGCGATTTGTGCCACGAGGAGTCACTGGGCCGCGTCACCACCACCGCGCCACCGTCCACCGCCACCGCGAGCTCGGCGTGCAGCGTGCGGGTGAGCTCGCCCCTGGGGCCCTTCACCACGACGGTCGTGCCGTTCACCGTGGCGGTGACGCCCTTGGGCAGGGGCACGGGCTTCTTGCCGATACGCGACATGGCGGGCCTCCTACCAGACCAAGGCGAGGAGTTCGCCGCCGATGTGCGCCGTCCGCGCATCGCGGTCCGTCATCAGGCCCTTGGGCGTGCTGAGGATCGCCATGCCGAGGCCGTTGCGGACCCGCGGGATCTCCCGCGCGCCCACGTACCGCCGGAGGCCCGGGCTCGAGACCCGCTTCAGCTCGCGGATCACCGGCTGGTCGCCGTCGTGGTACTTGAGGTAGACGCGCAGCAGGCCGTGCCGCCCGTCATCCAGGACCTGGAACTCCTGGATGTAGTGGTTGTCGCGCAGCAGCTTCGCGATCTCCGCCTTCAGCTTGGAGACGGGGATGTCGACCCGGCGGTGCCGGGCCAGACACGCGTTGCGGATGCGCGTCAGCATATCTGCGACGGGATCGGTCATGCTCATTCCACTGCACTCCTTGTGTTCATCGAACGGTTCGGCCGCGAGCGGGGACGCCGGCGCCCGACTCCCGGCTCCCGCTGCTCACCAACTGCTCTTCCGCACGCCCGGGATCTCCCCCTTGAGGGCGAGGTCACGGAAGCAGATGCGGCACAGACCGAACTTGCGCAGATACGCCCGCGACCGGCCGCACCGCTGGCACCGTGTCACCTTGCGCGTCGAGAACTTCGGTTTCCGCTTGGCCTTCTCGATCCAGCACGTTTTTGCCATCGGCTCCTCGAAAGTTCAGCCCACGACCACCGGCTGCTCGCCGTGGAAGGGCATGCCCATCTCTTTCAGCAGCGCCATGGCCAGGTCGTCGCGCTTGGCGTTGGTCACGATCGTGATGTCCATCCCGTGGATACGCTCGACCTTGTCGTAGTCGATCTCGGGGAAAATCATCTGCTCCTTGATGCCGAACGTGTAGTTCCCGCGCCCGTCGAAGCTCTTCGTCGGGAGCCCGCGGAAGTCGCGGATCCGCGGCACCGCGATGCTGATGAACCGGTCCAGGAACTCGTACATGTGCGCCCCGCGCAGCGTCACGCAGGCGCCGATCGGCATCCCCTGGCGCAGCGAGAAGTTCGAGATGGCCTTCTTGGCCCGCGTGACCATGGCTTTCTGGCCGGCGATCAGGCTCATCTCGCTCACCATCGCGTCGAGCGCCTTGGGCGCCTTCTGCGACCCGCCGAACCCCACGTTCAGCACGATCTTCAGCAGCCGCGGGATCTGGTGCGGGTTCTTCAGCCCGAAGGCGCGGGTGAGCGCGGGCCGCACGTGCTGCACGTAGTGCTCGTGCAGGCGCGCCGGCGGCGCCGGCTCGTAGGGGACCGCGGGCGCACGCGGCTCGGCCGCCTCGGCCTTGGGCGCGCCCTTCTCGCCCTTGCCGCCCTTGCCCTTCTCGCCCTTCTCGCCCCGGGGCTTCTCGCCCTTCGGCTTCTCGACCTTCACGTCTTCGACGTCGCTCATGGCCTCTACCGGTTCCGCGGGATCGGCTCGCCGGAGCGCACCGCGATGCGCTCGACGGTCCCGTCCTGATCCACCCGCCGGCGCACCCGCGTCGGCCGGTCCTGCTTGGGATCGATGAGCATCACCTTGGACGCGGCGATGGGCGCCGGGAAGGACACGATGGCGCTCTCCTCGCCCTGCTGGCGCGCCTTCCGGTGACGCTTCACGACGTTCACGCCGTCCACCACGACCCGGCCCTTCTTGGGGATGGTGCGCAGCACCTTGCCGCGCTTCCCCTTGTCGTCGCCGGAGATCACCTGCACCAGGTCGCCCTTGGTGATGTGCAGCTTGGGCCGCGCCTGGCGTTCCGGGCGGCGCTTGGCGCGCCGCGCCTTCTTGTGGACCAGCACCCGCATGCTACAACACCTCCGGCGCGAGGCTCACGATCTTCATGAACCGCTTCTCGCGCAGCTCGCGCCCCACCGGCCCGAAGATGCGGGTGGCCCGGGGCTCGTTGTCCTCGTTGATGATGACGGCCGCGTTCTCGTCGAACCGGATGTAGCTGCCATCCTTGCGGCGCGTCTCCTTGGCGGTGCGCACCACCACGGCGCGCGCGACCTCGCCCTTCTTCACGGTGCCCGTGGGCAGCGCGTCCTTGATCGCCACGACCACGATGTCGCCCAGGCCGGCGTAGCGGCGCTTCGAGCCGCCGAGGACCCGGATGACGAGCGCGCGCTTGGCGCCCGAGTTGTCGGCGATCTTGACGATCGTCTCCTGTTGGACCACGGCCCCTCCCTACTGCGCTTTGGCGACGATCGCGACCACGCGCCAGCGCTTGGTCTTGGACAGCGGCCGGGTCTCCATGATGCGGACCACGTCGCCCACGTGCGCCAGGTTCGTCTCGTCGTGCGCCACCACGCGCTTGGTGCGCGTCGACTGCTTGCCGTAGAGCGGGTGCGTGATCCGCCGCTCGAAGGACACGACGCACGACTTGTGCATCTTGTCGCTCACCACCGTGCCGACGCGCACCTTGCGCCGTCCGCGTTCCACCGCCTGCTGCTCGCTCATGTCGCCTTCGCCTTGGCCGCGCGGGCGGTCAGCACCGTCTTCAACCGGGCCACCGTGCGCCGCGCCTTCCGGAGATCCATGGGGTTGGCCACCACCTCGGTGGCCGACTTGAAGCGGAGTCCGAACCGCTCCTTCTCGAGCTCCACGAGCTTGCCGCGGATCTCGTCATCGGTCATCTCGCGGATGGCCCGGATGGTGATCTTCGCCGCCATCGGTCAGTCCTCCCGCACGATGAACCGGGTCTTGATCGGCAGCTTGGCCGAGGCCAGCGCCATCGCCTTGCGGGCGAGATCCTCCGGGACCCCCTCGATCTCGAAGAGCACCCGGCCCATCTTGACCACGGCCACCCAGCCCTCCGGGTTGCCCTTGCCCTTCCCCATCCGCGTCTCGGCCGGCTTCTTCGTGATCGGCTTGTCCGGGAAGATCCGGATCCAGAGCTTCCCGCCGCGCTTCATCTCGCGCGTCATCGCCACGCGGGAGGCCTCGATCTGGCGGTTGGAGACCCAGCCCGCCTCGAGGGCCTGCAGCCCGTAGTGCCCGAAGGCCACCGTGGCGCCCCGGCCCGCGACGCCGCGCATCCGGCCCTTCATCATCTTGCGGAACTTGACCCGCTTGGGTGCGAGCATCGGCTACGCCCCCGTGCTGTAGGTCCGGCCGCGCGCATCCTCCACGACCTCGCCCTTGAAGATCCACACCTTCACGCCGATGGTGCCGAATGTCGTCTTGGCCGTCGAGGTCGCGTAGTCCACGTCGGCCCGCAGCGTGTGCAGCGGCACCCGGCCCTCGTGGTACCCTTCGACCCGCGCGATCTCGGCCCCGCCGAGGCGCCCGCCGCACTTGATCTTGATCCCCTGCGCGCCCATCCGCATCGCCGACTGCACCGCGCGCTTCATGGCGCGGCGGAACGAGATGCGCTGCGCCAGCTGGTGCGCCACGTTGTCCGAGACCAGCTGCGCGTCGAGCTCGGGCCGCTTGATCTCCTCGACGTTGATCCCGATCTCCTTGCCGGTGAGCTGCGCCAGCTCGTCGCGGAGCTTGTCCACTTCGGCGCCCCGCTTCCCGATCACCACGCCCGGCCGGCCGGTGTGGACTGTCACCAGGACCTTGCCCGGCTTGCGCTCGATGTGCACGTCGCTGATCGCGGCGTGCTGGAGCCGCGTCTTGAGGTACGTGCGGATGAGTTCGTCCTCCTTGAGGAGGGCCGGGAACTCGCGGTTCGCGTACCACCGGGAGCGCCACGGTTTGACGATCCCGAGCCGGAAGCCGTGCGGATGTACCTTCTGTCCCACGCTCTTACTCCGTCGTGGCCCCGGTGATCGTCCCGTGGCTGGTCCGCTTCCTGAGCGGCGTCGCCCGCCCCATGGCGGCCGGCATGAACCGCTTCAGCGACGGGCCTTCGTCGATCGTCACATGCTTGACGAACAGCGCGTCCTCGTCGAGCCGCTCGTTCGCTCTGTCCGACGCCACGCGGGCGTTGGCCACCGCCGAGAGCAGCACCTTCGAGATCTGCTTCGCCGCGCCCTTCTTGCTGAACTTCAGGATCGAGAAGGCCTGGTTCACCGGCAAGCCGCGGATCAGGTCCACCACGAGCCGCATCTTCCGCGGCGACTGGCGAGCCGACCGCTGGAACGCGCGCGCTTCCATTTAGGCCTTCCCTCCGGGCGCGGGCTTGCCGGCCCGCGGGGGAGGGGCTCCCGGCCCACCGCTCGGCGCGGCGGCCGGCGCGGCACCCGCGGCCGGCGGCGCGGCGCCCTCACCCTCGAGCTTCGCCTTCTTGTCGGCGGAGAGCTTGCCGCTGTGGCCGCGGAAGAGCCGGGTGGGCGAGAACTCCCCCAGCTTGTGCCCGACCATGTTCTCCGACACGTACACCGGCACGAACTTGTTCCCGTTATGCACCGCGAGCGTGTGCCCGACGAAGTCCGGCGTCACCGTGGACGCCCGCGACCAGGTCTTGAGCACCCGCTTCTCCTTCTTGGTGTTCATCTCGTGGATCCGCTTGAGCAGCCGCTCGTCCACGTACGGGCCCTTCTTGACGCTGCGTGCCATTATTGCGTCGCCTTGCCGCGCTTGCGGCCCCGGATGATGAGCTTGGTGCTCGCCTTCTTCTTGTGGCGCGTCTTGACGCCCTCGGGCTTGCCCCACGGCGAGACCGGGGGCCGGCCGCCGCTCGACTTGCCTTCGCCGCCGCCCAGCGGGTGGTCCACCGGGTTCTTGGCCACGCCACGCACCCTCGACCGCCGGCCGAGCCAGCGCGACTTGCCCGCCTTGCCGACGCTCTCGAGCTCGTGCTCCGCGTTCCCCACCTGGCCGATGGTCGCGAGGCATTCCCCGCGCACCAGGCGCACCTCGCCGCTCTTGAGCTTCAGCGTCACGTGGGCGCCTTCCTTGGCCACCACCTGGATCTCCGCCCCGGCCGCGCGGCCGATCTGGCCCCCGCGCCCCTTCTTGAGCTCCACGTTATGCACCGTGGTCCCCAGCGGGATCTCGGTCAGCGGGACCGCGTTGCCGAGCCGGATGTCGGCCCCCGGGCCCGAATTCACCGTGTCCCCCACCTGCAGCCCGCGCGGGTGGATGATGTAGCGCTTCTCCCCGTCGGCATACAGGATCAGGGCGATGCGCGCCGAGCGGTTGGGATCGTACTCGATCTCCGCGACCTTGCCCGGGATGCCGAACTTGTCGCGCCGGAAGTCGATGCGCCGGTACATCCGCTTGTGGCCGCCGCCGCGGTAGCGCGTGGTGACGTGCCCCTGGTTGTTGCGCCCGCCCTGCGAGCGCAACGGCTCGAGGAGCGACTCCTCGGGCGTCGTCCGCGTGATCTCCGCGAAATCGGAGATGATGCGGAACCGCTGCGACGGCGTGCCGGGCCGGAACTGCCGGATGCCCATGGCCTAACCCTCGAAGATCTGGATGGCGTCGCCCTCGCGGAGGGTGACGATCGCCTTCTTCCACGACGCGCGGCGCCCCGCGCGCCCGCGGCCCATGCCGCCCGCCTTCCGCTCCTTGGCGCGGACGGTCATCGTCCGCACCGCGGTCACGCGGACGCCGAAGAGATGCTCGATCGCGTCGCGGATCGCCGGCTTGTTGGCGCTCCCGTGGACGCGGAAGGTGTAGATCTTCGCGTTCTCGTACGCCGCCGAGGACTTCTCGGTCACCACCGGCTTGATCAGCGTATGGGTGACGTCTGGCATCGTGCGCTCCTACTTCTTCTTCGTACCGGGCTTCTTCGCCCCGGGCTTGTCGGCCTTCCTGGCCGGGGCGGCTTTCTTCGCCGCGGGCTTGTCCGCCTTCTTGGCCGGGGCGGACTTCTTCGCCGCCGGCTTGTCGGCCTTCTTCGCGGGGGCCGCCTTGCGGGCCGCCGCCTTCTTCTTCTTGCCGGCCGGCTCCGCCGCGGCGGCTTCCGCCGCTTCGGCGCGCTTGGCCGCCCGCGCCTTTTTCCGGGACGGCGCCGTCGCCGCTTCCGCCGGCGCTTCGGCACCCGTCTCGAGCGGACCCAGGGCCGGTTCCTCGATCACGACCGCCTCGGCATGGAGGATGTCGTAGGTCGAGGCGTCCGCGTACCGCATGACCTCGACGTTCTGGAGGTTGCGGGCCGAGAGGGCCACGTTGGGCTTGTGCTCGCTGGTGAGCACGAGGACCCGGTGCTCCCCGAGGCCCATGCGGCCGAGCAACGCGACCATCCGCTTGGTCTTCGGCTCGGCGAAGGCCAGCGGCTCGATCACCGCCAGGGCCTGTTCGCGCGCCCGCGCGTTCAACGCCGAGCGCCGGGCCAGGCGGCGCACCTTGCGCGGCATCCCGAGCCGGTAGTCGCGCGGCAGCGGACCGAACGCGGTCCCGCCGCCGGGCCAGTTGGGCGCGCGGATCGAACCCTGCCGAGCCCGGCCGGTGCCCTTCTGCTTCCACGGCTTCTGGTTGCCGCCGGTGACGAGACCGCGCGTCTTGGTCATGACCGTCCCCTGGCGCTGGTTGGCCAGGAACGTCTTGACCGCCTCGTGCATCACCACCATGTGGACGCGCCCGTCGAACGGGTCCGCGGGGAGGCGCACCGCGTTGGGACGCCGCGCGCCCTCGGCCGTGTAGGCCAGGACTTCGACCGCGCTCACCGGGTCTCCTTGCGCACGGTCACGATGCCGCGCATCGCGCCGGGCACCGCGCCCTGCACGAACAGGAGGTTCTTCTCGGCGTCCACCTTGGCCACCGTGAGCCCGACCTGGGTGCGGCGCTTGGCGCCCATGTGGCCCGGCATGCGCTTGCCCTTGATGACGCGCGAGGGGTCGGTGCCGGGACCCACCGAGCCGGGCTTCCGGAACCGGGTGTTGCCGTGGCTCGCGGGACCGCCGTGGAACCCGTACCGGTGCACCACGCCCTGGAACCCGCGCCCCTTGGAGACGCCGGTGACCTTCACCTTCTCACCCACCGCGAAGGTCGCCACCGTGACGACCGTGCCGAGTTCGGGCATCTCACCCGCCGAGGGGAACTCGCGCAGCACCCGTGGCGCGACCTTGAGGCCCGCCTTGGCGGCGTGCCCGCGCTCGGCCTTGGTGGAGAGCTTGTCCTTCCGCTCGCCGAAGCCGAGCTGCACGCGCGCATGGCCGCCCACGGCCGGGGCGGCACGCACCTGGAGGACCGGGCACGGCCCCGCCTCGATGACGGTCACCGGTGTCACGGTGCCGTCCTCGGCGAAGAGCTGCGTCATGCCCAGCTTGCGACCGATGATCACGTCCATGCGCTACTCCACCTTGATCTCGACGTCGACGCCCGCCGGGAGATCCAGCTTGGTCAGGGCGTCCACCGTCTGCGGCCGCGAGTCGTTGATGTCGATCAGCCGCTTGTGGGTCTTGAGCTCGAACTGCTCGCGGCTCTTCTTGTCCACGTGCGGGCTGCGCAGCACCGTCCACATCTGCCGCTTGGTCGGCAGCGGGATGGGGCCGGTGACCTGCGCGCCGGTCTTCTCCGCCGTGCGCACGATATCCGCCGCCGCCTGATCGATCAGCGCGTGGTCGAACGCCTTGAGTCGGATGCGGATGCGACCGGGGACTTTCTTCATCGCTACTCCAGGATCTTCGTGACGACGCCCGAGCCCACGGTGCGGCCGCCCTCGCGGATCGCGAAGCGCAGCCCCTCTTCCATGGCGATGGGCGTGATGAGCTCGATGGTCATCTGCACGTTGTCGCCCGGCATCACCATCTCGACGCCCTCGGGGAGCTGGATGTTCCCCGTCACGTCGGTGGTGCGGAAGTAGAACTGCGGCCGGTACCCCTTGAAGAACGGCGTATGGCGGCCGCCCTCCTCCTTGGTGAGGACGTACACCTCGCCATGGAACTTGGTATGCGGCGTGATGGAGCCCGGCTTGGCCAGCACCATGCCGCGCTCGATCTCGTTCTTCTCCACGCCCCGGAGCAGCAGGCCGACGTTGTCGCCCGCCTGGCCTTCGTCGAGCAGCTTGCGGAACATCTCGACGCCCGTGACCACGGCCTTCTTGGCCGCGCCGAAGCCGACCATCTCGATCTCTTCCTGGACCTTGATCTTGCCGCGCTCGATACGGCCGGTGGCCACCGTGCCGCGGCCGGTGATCGAGAACACGTCCTCGACCGGCATCAGGAACGGCTTGTCCACCTCGCGCTTGGGCTCCGGGATGCTCGCGTCGATGGCCGCGAGCAGGTCCTCGACCGACTTCACCCACTTGGGGTCGCCCTCGATGGCCTTGCTGGCCGAGCCGCGGATCACCGGCACGTCGTCGCCCGGGAACTCGTACTTGCTGAGCAGCTCGCGCACTTCGAGCTCCACCAGGTCGAGCAGCTCCGGGTCGTCCACCAGGTCGCACTTGTTGAGGTAGACCACGATGGCCGGCACGTTCACGCGCGTCGCCAGGAGGATGTGCTCGCGGGTCTGCGGCATCGGGCCGTCCACCGCGCTCACCACCAGGATGGCGCCGTCCATCTGCGCCGCGCCCGTGATCATGTTCTTCACGTAGTCGGCATGGCCCGGGCAGTCCACGTGCGCGTAGTGCCGGTTGGGCGTGCTGTACTCCACGTGGCTGGTCGCGATCGTGAGGATCTTGGTCGCGTCGCGGCGGCCCTGGGACTCCGAGGCCTTCGCCACCTGGTCGTAGGTGATGTAGGTCGTGCCCCAGCCATGGTCGGCGGAGACCTTGGTCAGCGCCGCGGTGAGGGTGGTCTTGCCATGGTCCACGTGGCCGATGGTGCCGACGTTCACGTGGGGCTTGTTGCGCTCAAACTTTGCCTTGGCCATCGTCTTAGCCCTTTACCTTGGTGATGATCTCTTCGGCCTTCGCCTTGGGCACTTCCTCGTACCGCGAGAACTGCATCGAGTACACCGCGCGCCCCTGGCTCATCGAGCGCAGTGCGGTGGAGTAGCCGAACATCTCCGAGAGCGGCACCGAGGCGCCGATGACCTGCGCGCCGCCGCGCTGCGTCATCCCGCCGATCCGGCCCCGCCGGCTGGAGAGGTCCCCCATCACGTCGCCGAGATACTCGCTCGGCGTCACCGCTTCCACATCCATGATCGGCTCGAGCAGCACCGGCTTCGCCGCGCGCGCCGCCTCCTTGAAGGCCATCGACCCGGCGATCTTGAACGCCATCTCGCTGGAGTCGACGTCGTGGTACGAGCCGTCGATCAGCTCGACCTTCACATCCACCATCGGATAGCCCGCCAGCACGCCGTTCTCCAGCGCCTCTTCGATCCCCTGCTCCACCGGGCGGATGTACTCCCGCGGGATCGAGCCGCCCACGATCTTGTCCTCGAACACGAACCCGGCGCCCGGCTCGGCCGGCTCCAGGTTGATGACGACGTGGCCGTACTGGCCGCGGCCGCCCGTCTGCCGCACGAACCGTCCCTCGATGTCCGTCACGCGGTGGCGGATCGTCTCGCGATAGGCCACCTGCGGCCGGCCGACGTTGGCGTCCACCTTGAACTCGCGGCGCATCCGTTCCACGATGATCTCGAGGTGCAGCTCGCCCATCCCCGAGATGATGGTCTGCGCCGTGTCGGGATCGGTGTGCACCCGGAACGTCGGGTCCTCCTC
>JBGPHD010000088.1:0-12610 GCA_041484135.1 Gemmatimonadota bacterium | reverse complement strand
GCCATGCCCCCGCCGGTGCGGTTCGCCGCCCAATCGTCGCAGAGGTACTCCGCCACGTCCTGGAGCCGGCGTCGCGCCAGCCGGTTGAGCGGCTGCATGAAGAACAGGCACTCGATGGCATGGCCGAGCACGAGCCAGGCGGGATCGCGCCGCACCAGGTGCCCGAGCTCATGCGCGAGCACCGCGCGCTGCTGGTCCGCCGCGAGGCCGTCGAGCACGCGCCCGGGCACCACGATCTCCGAGCGGCCGATGGCGATCGGTCCCGCGATGCCGTCGCTCACGCTGAGGCGGACACCCCGCCGCACGCCCGCCGAGGCGCGCAGCTCATCGAGCATGCGGACGAGCGGGCCGTCGCTCAGGGAGCGGCGCGACGCCAGCTGGTGCGTGAGACAGAGACGCATGAGGACGAGCCGGAGGCCGAAGGCGAGCGCGCCGAAGAGCCAGAGTTGCAGCACCACCCCGGGCCAGCTGATGTTGACGCCGCTCAGCACCCGGCGAAGCGGCGGGTCCACGCGCCGGTGCGGCACGCCGACCGCGCCCTCGCGGACGTCCCCGGCGAGCCGCTCGGCAGAAGCCGCCGGGCCCGCGTCCTCCCGACCCCCCCTCCCGATCGGGGAGAACACCGACGGCGCCATGCCGCGCGCCGCGACGTCGATGAGCTCCGCCTCCGCGGCGGGCGTGAGCCGCGCCGTCCCCACCACCGGCTCGAGCCTGAGGGCGAGCTGCACCGTGGCGGTGAGCAGGCCGCCGACGAGCGCCACCTTCCAGAGGGTGTCCCGCGCTTGATCGGAGCGCACGACGCCTAACGTGACGAGCAGGACCGCCCCGCCCAGCAGGATCGTGCTGTGCATCAGGTACGTGATGAGCCACGCGACCACGCTGAGGAGGATGGTCATGTCAGGACTCCCCGCTCTGTTCCCGGTCCTCGATCAACCGCCGCACCCGCGCCAGATCGTCCGGCGCGATCTCCCGCTCCCGCAGGAGGTGGCTCACCAGCGCCGCGACGTCACCGTGGAAGAGCCGCTCCGCCAGGCCGCTGACCATGGAGCGGCGCACCTCTTCTTCCGATACGAGGGGCCGATAGACGAAGTGTCGGCCGTGCGGGCGGCGGGCCACGAGCCCCGCCTTCTCGAGGCGGGTCAGCAGGGTCGCGATGGTGGTCAGGGCGAGCCCCCGCTCCCGGTGCAGGACCTCGTGCACGTCGGCCACCGGGGCCTCGCGCCGGTCCCAGAGGACCCGCATCACGGCGAGTTGCAGCTCGGTCAGATCGAGGGTGTCGTCCATGCGTGCCGCCCGTTGCCTGGTCGGAGTGCCTGCCATCCCGCGCCCGTCCGGATCTCCGGCTCGGCGCTCGGGAAAGCCATTCTACACGTGTAGTACGAGAAGTCAATACCGTTGTTTCAGACGGGACCGACGGTCAGGGGTGGTCCAGGACGACGTAGCGCACTTCGTCGCGGCCGATCTCCCGGAGCCAGGAGAGGAGATCGCCGACCCGCTCGGGAGGCTGGGGTCCGCGCGCCCCGACGAAGCGACGGGAGACGCGAAGCTCCCTTCCCTGCTGGACGTACGTGGCCGCATACGTGCCGAACGCGCCCGAGGCCGAGACGTCGGCGGGCATGCGGGCGCGCCAGCCTTCGGGCAGGGTCAGCTGGAGCGTGAGGTTCAGCTCGAACGCGCCGAAGATGCCCTCGGCGTCGATCGGGAAGCGTCGCGGAACGTGCGACGCGAGGTCCTGGATGAGCCCCGAGACGGTGAGGAAGTCGATGGGCAGGGTGAGGACGTCCAGGCCGCCCGCGCTCGAGGTGACGCGCCCGTTCTGGATGGCGAGGGAGATCCGCGCCGGCGCCCGGAGGTCACGGCCGTCGAACGCCACGAGGCTGTCGCCGGAGGCGCCCTGGATGACGGAGTTGGCGAGGGCGCGTATCAGCTCGGTCCGCTCGGTCGCGCTCATGGTGTGCGTGAACGCCTGGCGCAGCGGGTACTGGCGGCTCCCCATGCCCACGCGGGTGAACCGGCCGCTGAAGACGCCGGCCGGCGACAGCTCGCCGACGATGGAGATGTCGCTGCGGTTGGCGGTGACGGAGTCCTGGGGCAGCGTGACCGAGTCGGCGGTGCCGTCGGGATGGACGACCAGCGCGAAGCCGCCCTGCTCGTCGGGCGGCAGGGAGCCGTACGGCGTCAGGTCCGCGGTGAGGTCCAGGTAGAGCCTCCCGCCCGGCCGCTCCACCGCCGCGATCATGTGATCGAACTGCCGGGTGGAGGGAAGCTCGCGCTCCGCGGTGGCGGTCGAGCTCAGCAGCACGGGATAGGCGGTGACCCCCATGCGCCGCGCCAGCGCGACGAACAGGGTCGCCTTGTCCTTGCAGTCGCCGTACTGGGTCTCGAGCACCGCGGCCGGCGTCCGCGGCTGGTACCCGCCGATACCTAACGACAGCGACACGTAGCGGAAGTCCTGCGCGACCCACCGGTGCACCTGCCGGAGCGAGTCCTCCAGCGTCCGCGCGCCGGCCACGATCTCGCCGAGCCGCCGCTCGAGGGTCGGGGTGATGGCGTAGCGGTCCCGCGAGAGCTGCGCGTACCAGGCCGCGACGTCGCGCCAGGCGATGGGCGCGCCGACGTCGATCCCCACCTCCACGGCGTTGGGCTGGGCGGCGAGCGGCTCCGGATCGATCAACGGCACGTCGGCGGTGGCCCACACATAGGTGCGGCGCCCGCCCTGCTCGGTGACGGTCCGCGGGAAGTCGAGGTTGGTCTCCTTGATACGCGGCGTCATCGACGCGGGCACGTCCACGATGAGCCGCGAGCGACGGGTCAGGCGGCCGGTCGTCACCCGCCAGGGGGAGAGGAAGTCCCGCGGCATGATGGGCTGCTTGATCTCGGTCGTGTAGCTGTAGTCGACGATGGTGCCCGGCGCGACGCCGCCCAGGGAGAGGCGCCGGACCCGGAGATCGGTGTAGACGGGGGCCTGTTCGGCCACGGGGGCCAGCGATTCCTGCTCGTGCGCGGGGGAGTTGCTGATCACGTCGCCGTTGGCGCGGAGCACCCGCACCCAGTTCACCGTGAGCCGCTCGCGGCCCGGCAGGTACGAGAAGCTGAGCTCACCCCAGGTCTCGGCCGCCTCCCGCGTGAGGATCTGGATGACCTGCCGGTAGGTGCGGGTGCCGCGGCCGTCCGCCTCGAAGCGGACCACGCCGTCGTCGAGGAGGTAGACGAACGCCTCGCCGGCGTGCTCGGCCGGGTCCACCGCGAGCCGGTAGATGGTGTCGCTGCGGACCGAGGGATCGCCGGAGGGCGTGATGCGCGGGGCCTGCGCCCAGGCGTTGGCGGCGACACAGATGAGGAGCGGGAGAACGGGCGTGCGCACGCTGAATGGTAGCACCGGTCCGGAGGCCCCGGCCAGAGGTTCGGGGCTCAGCCGGCGAGGGGCTTCTGGAAGATCCGGTAGCGCTTGTAGACCACCCCGCCCCCGCGCTCCATCTCCGCCCGCACCTGCTTGTTCGTCTCGAGCTCGTGGTGGCTGTCCATCACGGTGAACCCGCCGGAGATGGCCGAGCGCATGATGCCGCGTCCCATCAGCATGTCGAGCCCCCGACCCCGGTACTCCTCCTTGATGCCGGCCAGGAGCAGGTCGAGCTGGGTGGCGCGCTTCGCGGCGCGCAGGATGTGGAGGATGCCGAACGGCAGGATCCGGCCGCGGGCCTTGACGATGCCCTCGTAGAGGTTGGGCATCGCGATGAAGAACGCGATCACCTTGCCGTCCTTCTCCACCACCTTCACGAACCGCGGGTCGAGGAGCGGCATGTACTTCTTGGCCAGCTCCGTCATCTCCTCCTCGTCGAGCGGGGAGTAGCCGTAGATCCCGACGAAGGTGTCGTTCATGAGGCTCAGGACCGGGCGGATGTACGGCTTGGCCTGGGCCTTGGTCGCGAACTCGATCAGCGTGAATCCGCCGCGCTTCTCCACCCGGTCGGCGATCTTGTCGAAGTACTCCGGCACCTTGTCGGGAACCGGGATCTTGTACACGACGTAGTCGATCTCCTTCGTGTACCCCTCGGCGGCGAGGAACCGGAGGAGGTACGCGAAGTTGTAGTAGGTCACGATCGTGGGCTCCTGCTCGAAGCCCTCGACCATGAAGCCCTCGGGGTCCTGGTCGGTGAAGCCGAGCGGGCCGACGACCTTCGTCATGCCGAGCTTCCGCGCCCAGTCCTCGACCCAGCCGAGGAGCGCATGGGCGACCTCCGCGTCCTCGGTGCACTCGAGGTAGGCGAAGCGCGCGACCTTCTCGTTCAGCTTCTCGTTATGGCGGCGGTTGACGATGCCCATGACGCGACCCACCAGCTTGTCGTCCTGGTACGCGAGGGCGAGGGTGGTGTCGCAGTAGCCGAAGGCGCGGTTCTTCCTGGGGTTGAAATACGACCACTCGTCCCAATAGATGGGCGGCATCCACAGCGGGTGATCGCGGTGCAGCTTCTCGGGAAGGTAGATGAAGCGCTTGAGGTCGCGCCGGCTGGAGACGGGAGTGACACGGACGCTCATCGGGCCGGGAACCTACGACGGCCCGCGCCGCGGCGCCAGTTCCCGCTCAGCGGTGGTAGGTGCGCTCGACCGCCTGCATGAACGCCGTGAGCTTCTGTTCGTCGAGCGCGCCGTCGGTGCGGACACCGCTGCACACGTCCACGCCGAAGGGCGATACCGCCTCGATGGCCTCGGCAACGTTGTCGCTGTTGAGGCCCCCCGCCAGCCAGACGGGGACCTCCACCGCCTCGCGGATGCGCCGGCTCACCGACCAGTCGTGCACGCGCCCGGTCCCGCCAAGCTCCTTGACGGCCAGCTCCGGGTTGCCCGAATCGAGCAGGATCGCGTCCACGTCCTGCGCGATCGCGACCGCCTCGGCCACGGAGCGCTCGCCGGTGACGTGGATGACCTGGACGATGGCGACGCCGGGGAGGGCGCGCTTGAGGTCCCGGTGCGACCCGGCCAGCAGCCGGTCCACGATCTGGACGGTGTTGAGGCGGAGCTTGCGCTGCTGGTTGATGATCCCGGTGGCGTCCTGCCGGCTGGTGAGGAGGAAGGTCGCGACCCCGGGCGGGACGGCGCTCGCGATGCGGCGGAGCGTGTCTTCGGGGACGACACCGGGACCGCTCGGCATCTGCGACACGAAGCCGAGCGCGTTGGCGCCATGGCGGATGGCCATCCACGCCTCATCCGTCGTCCCGATGCAGCAGATCTTGACCCTGGTCCGACCGACCGGTTTCATGGCGCTCCTGGCGTGCCGCCTGATGGGAACCTGTGCTATCCTAAGGTATGGCAACCGATCGCGAAACCATCGCGTCCTGGCGGGAGCACTGGCAGGACGAGCTGGATGCCGCCTATCTGTACCGGGTCCTCGCCGAAGCGGAACCGGACGCCGGGAAGCAGGATCTCTACCGCCGGCTGGCCGAGGTGGAGGACCGGCACACCGCCATCTGGAAGAAAGTCCTCGCGGACAACGGAGAAGTAACGGGAGAACCCCGGCCGACGGTGCGGGCACGAGCGATGGCGTGGACGGCCCGGCGCTTCGGGCCGGGGATGCTGACCGGGTTGTTGCTGCGGGAGGAAGGGCGCGAGGTGAAGGGGTATCTCGCGATGCACCGCGACAGCGCGCCGGGGGCCGCCAAGGACGCCGCGCTCACCCTGGCCAAGGAGTCGGCCGAGCACGCCGAGACCCTGGGGGGCCTGGCCGGCGTGGTGGGCGAGCCGTGGCACCAGGCCGAGTCGGGCGGGTTCCTGCGCAACGTGGTCTACGGCTTCAACGACGGCCTCACGGCGAACTTCGGGCTGGTGGCCGGCGTGATCGGGGCGAGCGTGGCCCCGCACGTGGTGCTGGTCTCCGGCGTGGCGGGGATGCTCGCCGACGCGCTGTCCATGGGGTCTTCCGGGTATCTCGCGGCCAAGAGCGAGCAGGAGGTCTACGCGCACGAGATCGAGATGGAGTCCGAGGAGATCCGGCTGATGCCGGAGGTGGAGGAGGACGAGCTGGCGCTGGTCTACGAGGCGAAGGGCATCGAGAAGGGTGAAGCTCGGCGGCGGGCCCACGAGGTGATCCTCGATCCGGCGCGCGCGCTCACCGAGAAGGTGCGCGAGGAGCTGAAGATCGGGGAGCAGCGCAGCACGCCGATGCGGGAGGGCGTGGTGACGGGCACCGCCACGGCGGTGGGCGCGCTGATCCCGGTGGCCCCGTTCCTCCTCTTCACCGGGACAGCGGCCATCGCCACCTCGTTCGCGGTCTCGATGCTGTCGCACTTCGCGGTGGGCGGCGCACGGAGCATCTTCACCGGCCGCGGCGTGATCCGCAGCGGCATGGACATGTTCCTGGTCGGCCTGGGCGTAGCGGCGGTCGGCTACCTGGTTGGAGGCCTGGTCGCCAAGGCGCTATAGTATCTCCCAACCCGGAGGACTCCCCCCATGCTCCTGAAGATCCTGAAGTGGCTCGGCATCGTGGTCGGGGCACTGATCGTCATCGTGATCTGCCTCGGCTTCCTGATGTACCGGAAGAGCAACACCGCGATCGCGCGCACCTTCACGATCGACCAGCCGGCGCTGGCGATCCCGACGGATTCGGCGAGCATCGCGCGCGGCCGGCACATCGCGACGGCCGTCTCGTCGTGCATCGACTGTCACGGCGATCACCTGGGCGGCCAGATGGTGATCGACGCGGCGCCGTTCATGCGTCTCGGCGCCCCGAACCTCACGCGCGGGGCCGGCGGCGTGGGTGCGACCCTCACCGACGCCGACTTCGTCCGCGCCATCCGTCACGGCGTCGGCGTGGACGGCCGGGCGCTCGCGCTGATGCCCTCCGAGGCCTACCAGTACCTGAGCGATGCCGACCTCGGGTCGGTGATCGCGTACGTCAAGAGCGTGCCGCCGGTGGACAATCCGGTGCCGCCGCGCGAGTTCGGGCCGGTCGCGCGCATGCTTCTCGTGCAGGGCCAGTTCCCGCTCTTCCACACCGCGGATATCGATCACGCCGCGGCTCGCTCGGTGACGGCGCCCGCCGACACGACCGGCGCCGCCTACGGCCACTACATGGCCAACATCGCCGGCTGCACCGCCTGCCACGGCCCCGGTCTCTCGGGCGGCGCCGTCCCCGGCGCGCCGCCGGAAGCACCGCCGGCCGTCAACATCACCCCCTCCGGCATCGGCACCTGGACCGAGGCCGACTTCTTCCGCGCGTTGCGTGAGGGCAAGGGGAGCGGCGGGCGTCAGCTCAACGCCTTCATGCCGTACCGATACTTCAAGGACCTGAGCGACAGCGAGATCCGCGCGATCTGGGCGTTCGTCCAGTCGGTGCCGTCGAAGGCGTACGGCAACCGCTGAGGATCTTCTGGGTCGTCCTCGCGGTCTTCGTCCTCTGGGCCGGCATCACCTACCTCCGGCGCCGGCGCGAGGAGCGCGGCGCCGGGCCCGGACGGACGATGCCGCCCCGCGGCCGCGCCTCCGGACGCACGAACGAGGAGAACGACGCGATCGACTACGAGGAGCTGGAGCAGGCGGAGCGTGAGGTGCGGGACCTTGATGTGAACGCGAAACCGGAGGACGGCTTCGCCGGGGACGACTGGGGGCCGGGCGCGGCGCCGCGCCCGCCGCTCGCCTAGGAAAGCGTCTCGACGCCCTTCGCCGTCACCCGCGCCGCGATCAGCGGCAGCGGCTTGGCCTTCCCCTCCCCTATCACGATCGCTTCATCGAGCGCCTTCCGTGCCAGCGCCACGCCCGCGGCGTCCTTCGCGAAGATCGAAGCGAGCGCCTCCGAGGTGTGCACCTTCTGGCCGGGCCGCGCGGTGATGACGTACCCGACCGATGGGTCCACCACGTCGTCCACCTTCTGGCGCCCGCCCCCCATCTGGATGATCGCGCGGCCGATGGGCCGCGGCTTGACCTCGAGGATCGTCCCCGCCGAGCGGGCGTAGTAGACCTCGACCTCGCCGGCCTGCGGGAGGAGCGCCGGGTCGTCGACGACGGCCGGGTTCCCGCCCTGCGCCTCGATGATCTGCTGGAACCGCTCCGCCGCTTTGCCGTTCGCGATGGCCTCTTCGAGCCGCGCCCTGGCGCGGGCGCGGTCCTTCTCGCCCGCCAGCACCAGCATCTCGATGCCGAGCGCGAGGGTGACGTCGCGCAGGTCCTCCGGCCCCTCGCCGCGCAGCGCCATGATCGCCTCTTCGGCCTCGAGGGCGTTGCCGCAGGCGCGGCCCAGCGGGCGGTCCATGGCGGTGAGCAGCGCGACGGAGGGACAGCCGCGGTCCTCGCCCAGGCGGATCATCGTCTCGGCCAGCTCGCGGGAGCGCGCCTCCTCGGTGATGAACGCGCCGCTCCCCAGCTTCACGTCGAGCACCAAGCCGCTCAGCCCTTCCGCCAGCTTCTTCGACATGATGCTCGCGGCGATGAGCGGGATGCACTCGACGGTGGCCGTGACGTCCCGCAGGGCGTAGAGCTTCTTGTCCACCGGGGCCACTTCGGGCGTCTGCCCGATCATCGCGCAGCCGATCCTCTCGATCTGGGCGCGGGTCTCGGCCAGGGTGAGGTCGGTCCGGAAGCCCGGGATGCTCTCGAGCTTGTCCAGGGTGCCGCCCGTGTGGCCCAGGCCGCGGCCCGACATCATCGGCACGGCGAGGCCGCACGCGGCGGCGAGCGGGGCCAGGACGAGGGAGACCTTGTCGCCGACGCCGCCAGTGGAGTGCTTGTCGATGACGGGCTTGCCGAGGGCCGAGAAATCGAGCCGGCCGCCCGAAGCGAGCATCCCGTCGAGGAGGGCGGCGGACTCCTCCCGGGAAAGGCCGCGGAGGAAACAGGCCATGAGGAGGGCGGACATCTGGTAATCGGGAACCCGGCCTTCGGCATACGCGGCCAGGAGGTCGCGCCACTCGCCGGGGGTGAGGGCGCCGCCGTCGCGCTTGCGCTCGATGAGGCCGGGAATGAACATTACGCCTTCCTTAATTGCGCGGAGCCTTCGCCATGCGTGCTCTGACCCTCGCGGCTGCCACCCTCGCCTTGTGCGCGTCGCCGCTGCTGTCGCAGGACGCGGCGGGCCACGTCGCGGCGGGCGAGGCGGCCCGGTGCCGCCGGAACCCGCAGGAGGCGCTGGCGCACTTCCGCGCGGCGCTCGCCCTCGACTCGATGAACTACGACGCCAACTGGCAGGCGGCGCGGACGCTGGCGGACCTCGGCAAGATGATGCCGAACTCGCAGCGCGCGCAGCGCGACACGGTGTACCAGGAGGCGCGGGCGTTCGCCGAGCGCGCGGTGCGGGCGAACAGCAACGGCGCCGACGGCCACTACATGGTGGCGGTGTCGATCGGCCGGGTGGCGCTCACGATGGGCGCGCGCGACCGGGTGCGCTACTCGCGCGTGATCCGGGACGAGGCGCTCCGCGCCACGGAGCTGGACCCGCGGCACGACGGCGCCCTCCACGTGCTGGGCCGGTGGAACGCGGAGATCCAGCGGCTCCCCGGCATCACCAAGTTCTTCGCGCGGACGTTCCTCGGCGCGTCGATCTTCAGCCAGGCGTCGTGGGACAACTCGGTCAACTACTTCACGCAGGCCATCAACATCAATCCGCAGAACATCTACCATCATCTGGATCTCGCCGAGGCGCTTATCGACGCCGACCGGCAGGCGGAAGCGCGCCCGCACCTGGAGGAGATCGCGCAGCTCCCGCTGGCGTGCGATCCGATGGATCCGCAGTACAAGCAGCAGGCCGTGGAGATGCTGCAACGCATCAGCCGGTAGCTTCGTCGTCCGGCTCGTGCCGGCGGCGCGCGCGCCGCAGGCGGTCCTTGACCTCGTCGTAGCCGTCCTGCGCGTCGTGGGCGAGCTTCTTCGCGCGGCGCCGGATCAGCCGACGCGTGTCGGCGCCGCTCTGCGGCGCGAAGAGCAGCGCCACCCCCGCGCCGACCAGCGCCCCGATGACCAGGCCCGCCACGAAGGTCCGTGCGCCTCCCTGGGTGTCGTCCATTTCTTCATCCTCCTCGTCACCGGCGTCCGCCGGGTCCGGCAGCTCGTCCGCATCCGTGGCCATGTCGTCTCCTATCGCCGGTCGCCGCGCCCGGCATCCGTGCGCGGGCGACGTTCGCGTCCCTCACGCATCACCCGCTCGACGTCCGCCGCGGTCCGCGGCGCCGCGCCCGAGAGCAGCTCGTAGCCGGTCGCCGTCACCAGGACGTCGTCCTCGATCCTGACGCCGAGCGACTCGGCCGGCAGGTAGATCCCCGGCTCCACCGTCAGCACCATCCCCGGCGCGAGGGGCAGGCTGTAGCCGCCCACGTCGTGCACGTCCATCCCGATCCAGTGCCCCAGGCCGTGGATGTAGTAGGTGTCACACGTCTGCGGCGCGCAGAGGTCGCCGCTGTGGTCCCGCATGTAGGTGCGGGAGATCTGCCCCAGCCGCGCCATGGTGATCCCCGGACGGATCGAGTCCATCGCCGCCTGCTGGGTGGCGAGCACCAGGTCGTAGATGGCCCGCTGGCGCGGGGTGAAGGCGCCGCCCACCGGGAAGGTGCGCGTCACGTCCGCGGTGTACTGGGCGAACTCGGCCGCCGCGTCCACCACCACCAGGTCCCCCGGGCGGGTCTGCCGGCGGTTCACATCGTAGTGCAGCGTGGTGCCGTTGAACCCGCTCCCCACGATGCTCGGGTAGCCTAACCGGTCGGCGCCGCGGCCGCGGAAGCCCGCCTCGATGATCGCCTCGAGCTGGTACTCGAACATCCCGGGCCGCGCCTGGCGCATGAGGTCCGCGTGGGCCTCGGCGCTGATCCGCGCGGCCTGGCGCAGCGCCAGGATCTCCACCGCGTCCTTGACGACGCGCATCGAGTCCACGATCGGACGGAGGTCGCGCACCTGCAGCCGCGCCGAGTCCGCGCGCCACTGCTGGAACCGCGGCTCGTTGCGCGTGGTCACGTCGAACGGGACGTAGAGCGGCACGTTGCGGGAGAGCGCCGCCGCCACCACGCTGTCGAGGGACCGCACGCCGAGCACGACGGGGAAGCCGGTGAGGGCCGCCGCCTCGGCGCCCGGCCCGAGCCGCACCCCGGTCCACCGCTCGCGCTGCGGGTTCCGCTCCGGGAGCAGCAGCACCGCCTCGCCTTGCCCCGACGCGCGCGCGTTGAGGACGATGTACGCGTCCTGCGCCTCGAGCATCGACAGGTAGAAGAAGGTGTTGTGCTGGCGGAAGTCGTTGTCCTGCGGGTAGTCCACGCCCTCGATGTCGCGCTCGTGCGCGGCCGGGATCACGACCACCGCGTTGCCGAGGCGGTCCATCAGTCGCTGGCGCCGTCCGGCGGTGGCCGCGAGATCGATCGGGCGGCCCGAGCCGGGCAGCGCGTCCACGTAGGCGGGCGGCGCCTGGGGCGCGGGCGACTGGGCCCGCAGCGGCGCCGCGGCGCCGCCGGCGCACGCGAGGGCCGCCGCCGCGAACCCCCAACGACCGAGTTTCGTCGTCCACTTCACGCCGAACGGTGCACCCTGCATCGCGTCTCCGGTCATGGGGAGGCTGAACGTACTCGGCGGGCCGGGGAGCGGCAACCCGCTTGACGCGCGCGCCCAGGGGCCGGAACTTTCCTCCATGACCACGCCCACCGAAGCCGCCTCGGCCCTCTCCCTCCGCATCGAGGAGCTGGAGCGCGAGCGCGAGCACCTGCTCGCGATCGTGGACATCCTCCAGGAGATCTCCGGCACGCTGCACTTCGTGGACATCCTGCAGGCCATCGCCCGGAAGATCGGCGAGGCGTTCGGGCTCGACCGCGCCAGCATCATCCTCTCGGATACCGGCGGGAAGACCGCGCGGCTGGTCGCCTCGTACGAGGACCCGACCATCCGCAACCTGGTCATCGACCTCACCCGGTACCCGGAGATCAAGCGGTCCATGGAGACGGGCGAGACGGTCTTCGTGGCCGACGCGCCGGGGGACCCGCTCCTCCAGCACGTCAAGGGCGCGCTCGACCGCCGCAAGGTCCGCTCGATCACCGTGGTGCCGATCAAGTACCGCGGCGCCGCCATCGGGTGCCTGTTCCTCCGCACCTTCAAGGACGGCACCACCTTCAGCGACGCCGACATTCGCTTCTGCCAGATCGTGGCGGAGCTGACGGGGAAGGCGCTCCGCAACGCGCACCGCTATGAGCAGCTGATCCGCCGCTCCAAGGAGACGGGCGAGGAGATGCGCCGCGCCGACATGCAGCGCCTCGCGCTCCTCTCCTATCTCCAGCGGCTGCTGAACGCGTTCACCGCCCACGACCAGGCCTCGCTCGAGCAACTCCTCCCGCAGAGCTCGGCGGCGGAGCTGGAGCGGCTGGTGAGCGTGACGATGGCGGTCGTCGCCGAAGAGGCGAAGGGGTAGATGCCCAGTCCCGAGCGGCGCGCCGCCGAGCTGCGCCGCCTCCTGCACCGCGCCATCCACGCCTACTACGTGCTCGACGCGCCGGAGATGTCCGACGCGGAGTACGACCGTTTCTTCCACGAGCTGCAGGGTCTCGAGGCGGCCCAGCCCGACCTCCGGACGCCGGATTCCCCCACCCTGCGCGTCGGTGCCGAGCCGGCCGAACGGTTCGAAAAGCACCAGCACCTGGTGCCGATGCTTTCCCTC
>JBGPHD010000087.1:0-12615 GCA_041484135.1 Gemmatimonadota bacterium | reverse complement strand
CGGCGCCTGGTCGAGCACGATGGTGGGCCGGATGAGCTCGACGCGGTTGAGCAACCAGCGCCCCCGCAGGATGTCGAGCCACGCGTACCGCACCCGCACCCGCGCGACCCGCAGCACCGGCCGGCCATCGGGCGTGGCGAGAGTGACGTCGCTGATGTCGGCGAGCCGCCACAGCGAGCCCGAGACGGACCCGATCGTCACGTGCCCGTTCAGGGTCTTCTCCAACATGCTCACGGCGCGGTTCCGCACGAACGCGTGTCCCGGCGCCGTCGCCAGCAGCAGCGCCACCAGCCCCACCGCAGCCAGCACCAACCCCACCGCGGCCCCGCCCGCGATCAGCAAAACGCGACGGCCGGTCATGTCCGCCCGCCGGGGAGGGACCACGCGCGCCGGCTCAGAAGGCCTGCCCCACGCTGAAGTGCAGCTGCAGGCGCCGCAGGAACGAGGTGCTGCGCCCCGGGCCCGGATAGTCCGGGTTGACGAGATCGAGCGTGCCGCCCGCCGTGTTCACGACGTAGAGCGGACCCGGCTGCCGCACGTACGCGTTGTACGCCGCGTCCAGACGCATCGGCCCCAGGGGCGTCGCCATCCGGATCCCCATGCCCGGCGTGGCACGCAGGCCGCTCGGCAGCAACCCGCGCGTCCGCTGCTCCCACAGGTGGCCCACGTCCAGGAAGACCGCGAGCCGGAACCGGTTCGAGAAGACCGGTGACGGCAAGCGCAGCTCGACGTTCCCCAGCGCGACGGCGTTGCTCCCCAGGGGCGACGTACGCAGCCCGATCGGGGCGCCCGCCTGGTTCAGGCTGTCCGCCAGATAGACCACCGGCCCCATCTCGTTGCGCCCGAACCCGCGCACCGTGGTCGGCCCGCCGAGGAAGAACCGCTCCTCCGGCGGCACGAACTTGACGCCGCCCGCCACGGCGGAGATGCCGGGCCGCACGATCCCCGCGCGGAACCGGAACGCCAGCACCAGCCGGTGCGAGAGCCGGCGGTAGCTCGCGGCCTCGGCCACGAACTTGGCGAACGCGTACTGCGAGCCGATGCCGCTCCCCGCGTAGGAAGCCTCCGCCGAGTAGACGTGCCCGCTCGTGGGGTCCACCGGATTGTCGGTGTGCGACTGGACCATGCCGAGGGCCAGCGTCGCCTGCCGGCGGCTCCCGGCGAGCTGCGCGATCGAGGACTGCTCGCACCGATCGAAGTAGACGCAGAACGTGGCGTCGTCCGCGCGGGTGCGCCCGTACGCCAGCCGGTAGGTGAGCGTGAACGGGAGGTCCCGGCCCACCGCGAAGCCGTACGAGACCAAGCCGCCCACCCCGATGCGCTCGAACGCCTTGAACTCCGAGCGCCGCTCCGCGAACCCGCTCAGCGTGATCGTGTTCCGCCGCGCGAAGACCGCCGGCTGGGTGAAGGTGATGGACGCCATGTAGTTCAGCGTGTCCGAGAAACGGCTGTCCTCCGCGAGGCCGGGACACCACGTGTTCCGGCTCCCCATGGCGGTCGGGTGGCCGAAGCCGAGCTTCGAGAGCTTGCCGGCCAGCGCCAACTGGCGCGCCCCGCCCAGGAAGTTGTTCTGGGACAGCGTCGCCTGGGCGCGGAAACAGTCGATCGTGCCGTAGCCCACCCCGGTCCGGAATCGCGTATGCGGTCCCTCCCGGACCTGCACCAGCACGCGGACCAGCGAGTCGTTCCCCCCGACCGTCGACTCCGGCGCGACGCCCACGCTGACGAAGCGGAAGAGATCCGTCTGGTAGAGGCTGCGCTGGGAGTCGTAGAGCGCGTCCTGGTTGGAGACGTCGCCCTCACGCACGGCCAGCGAGCGCCTGACGGTGCGCGGGGTCACGCGATGCAGGGTGTCGATCACGATCGCGCCCACGCGCGCGTGCGGACCGGGCGCGACGTCGAATCCCACCTTCGCGAGGCGGGTGGCGTTGTCCACCGCATAGCTCCGGTACACCTCGACGAACGGGTAGCCGCGGTTGCGCAGGACCGCCGCGATGGTGTCGGCGGCCGCGGCGAAGAGGGACCGGTCGAACGGCCGGCCCACCGCGAGCGGCAGGGAACGCGCCAGCCGGGAGGGCACCGGGATGCTGTCCAACCCGGCGACCGCGATCGAGTCCACCACGATCGGCGCCCCTTCCTGGATCCGGAAGGTGACCTTCACGGTGCGCGAAGAGCGCCGCACGCTCGTGTCCACGCGGGCCTCGAAGTACCCGTGCTGCCGGTAGAGCAGTTGCAACCGGATGACGTCGCGGCGGAACTCCGTTTCGTCGAAGGTCCGCCGCCGACCGAAGTGGAGCGGGCGGGTGAGGAAGAACGTGGCGAGGAAGCTCGAGCTGCTGGTGACGATCGAGACGGCGAGCGTGTCCGATCCGATCGCGTGGTTGCCGCGGAAGCCCACGCCCGTGACCTGGAGCTCGTCGCGCTCGGCTTGCGCCGCGAGCGGCGCGGGAGCCAGGAGCGCGATCCCGATGACCACGCCGAGTCTCAGTCGGCCAACGCGAATTGACCGCCGCCATGAAAGCGTCGTACTTTCATACACCTTGCCAATGATGTTAACCAATTGATGCACCGCAGGATACTGGAAGCACTCGCCCTCTTCGGCGCGGCGGGCGCCCTGCTCGGAGCAGGCGGAGCTTCGGCGCAGTCGGCGCCCGCGAGGCGCTCTGCCGCCGCCGCGCGGCCCGTCCCGGCTCCCACCCTCGCAGACCGCATCAGGGCCCTCCTCGATGAAGCACCGTTCGACCGGGCCCTGTGGGGCATCGCGGTCGCCGACGGGAGCGGGCGCCCGGTCTTCGATCGCAACGGGGACCGCCTCTTCGTGCCCGCGAGCAACACCAAGCTGGTGGTGACGGCCGTCGCGACGCTGCTCTTCCCGCCCACCTGGCGCTACCGCACGAGCGTGTACGCGAGCGCGCCCTTCGAAGACAGCGTCATCCGGGGCGACCTGGTGCTCTACGGTCGCGGCGACCCGACCCTCGACGCGGCGGCCCTGGGCTCCCTGGCGGACTCCCTGCGGGCACGCGGGCTCACGCGGGTCGCGGGAGACCTCGTGGGCGACGGCTCCTACTTCGACGACGTGCCGCATCAGTATTCGTGGGAGAACTACGATCTCAACTGGGAGGATGCCGCGCCGGTGGGCGGCCTCGGTTTCGGCGCCAACGTCGTCGAGCTGGGCATCACGCCGGGGGCGTTAGGTGGTCCGCCGGCCGTCACCTTCGCGCCGGACTTCGGCCTCGCCGCGCTGGTGAACGTGGCCCGCACCGTCCCGGTGGACGCGCCGCGCACCCTCGACTTCCAAAGGGTCCCGGGCACCGACACCGTGCGGGCCGTGGGCGACCTGCCCGTGGACCAGCGTCCGGAGACGGCCAACTTCGCGGTGGCGGACGGCGCGCGTTACGCCGCCGAGGCGTTCCGGCAGGTGCTGAGGGACCGGGGGATCGAGGTCGCGGGACGGGTGCGCGCGGTGCACGACTCGGCGGCGACGGCGGCGGCGCGAGCCCTCCCGCCCCTCGCCGAGCACCTCTCGCGCCCCCTGCCGGACATCCTCGAGCCGATCCTGGAGTCGAGCCAGAACTGGTACGCGGAGATGCTGCTCAAGACGCTGGGCCGTGAGTTCGCGGGGAGCGGGTCGTGGGATGCGGGGATCGCGGTGGAGCGGCGGGTGCTGATCGACTCGATGCGGGTGGACTCCACCATGTTCGACCTGTCCGACGGGAGCGGCCTCTCCCACCACAACCTGGTGACCCCGCGCGCCTTCGTCACGCTCCTCGCGTACATGCGGACGCACCCGCGCGGCGCGCCGTTCCGGGACGCCCTCGCGCGGCCGGGGCGCGTCGGGACCCTCCGGTACCGCTTCCGCGACGGACCCGCCGCCCACCGGGTCCGCGCCAAGACGGGCTCCATCGGCAATGTGAACACGCTGTCGGGGTACCTGGAACGACCGGACGGGAGCACCTGGGTCTTCTCGATCGAGCTGAACCACCACACCGCGCGCAGCCGCGAGGCGATCCGCCGGATCGACCAGATCGTCGGGACGTTGGCGAGATGAGGGCGGGCAGGGAGTAGGGTGGGCGCGCCCGGTGCCTTAGGGCGCCGCCGCGAACAGGTTCTCCATGTTCGAGGAATGGCCGGGGAACGTCTTCTTCCCGGGATGCACGTGGTGCACCGCGTTGTTCACCGCCACGCACACCTCCCCGAACCCCGTCGCGATGAGCTTGAGCTTGCCGGGGAACGTCACCACGTCGCCCGCGGCGTAGATCCCTTCCTGGTTCGTCTCCATCATCTGGTTCACCGCGATCTCGTCCTTCTGGAGATCGAGCCCCCAGTCCGCGATGGCGCCCAGGCTGGAAACGAAGCCGAGGAGCGAGATGATGGCGTCGATCTCGACGCGCTCCTCCTCCTTCGTCCTGGTGTTGACGATCGTCACGGCCTGCACGCGGCCCTCGCCGTGGATCGCCTTCACTTCGCAGAAGGTCTTCAGGGCCATCTTCCCTTCGGCGCAAAGGCCGTGGACCTGGTCGATCGTGGCCTGGTGCGCGCGGAAACCGTCGCGCCGGTGGATCATCAGCACCGACCGCGCGATCCCCTGGAGGTTCACGGCCCAGTCGAAGGCCGAGTCGCCGCCGCCGACGATCAGCACGTGCTTGCCCCCGAACTGCTTCGGGTCCATGACCTTGTCGTAGAGGCCGCGGCCCTGCCACTTGTCGTAGTCGTCGAGGGGAAGCTTGCGCGGCGAGAAGGCGCCGATGCCGGCGGTGATGACGAGCGCGCGGCTGGCGTATTCATCCGCATGGGTGCGGAGCACGAACGCCTTCCCCTCGCCGTCCGACTCCTTGCGCATCTCGACGACCTCCTGCGCGAGGTGGACGTCGGCCTTGAACTGGAGCGCCTGCTGCGTGAGCTGCCTGACGAAGTCCTTGCCGAGGATCTTCGGGAAACCGCCGACGTCGTAGATGTACTTCTCGGGGTAGAGCGCGGTGACCTGGCCGCCCGGCTCGGGGAGCGCGTCGATCATGCGGCACGAGGCGCCGCGCATCCCGGCGTAGAAGGCGCCGAAGAGGCCGACGGGCCCCGCGCCGATGATGGTGATGTCCTTGACGTTCGCCGCTGGCACGGTCACTCCGATGGATGGCGAGACTGGAACGGTAATGGGGCCGGCGCCAGGGCCGCTACGGCGCGCCGCGCAGCCGCCGCGACCCCCACTCCACCAGAAGCAGCGCCAGCACGATGCCCGCGGCGAGCCCGCTCGGCACCCGGGGCCGGGGCGGCGTCGGGGTCGGCGCTCCCGCGGGAGCCGGCGCGCCCAGCGCGCCGAAGATCGCGGCCCGCGGCGCGGCCCGCGAGAGGTCCGCGCCCGCCCCGCGCACGGGGTCCCCGTCACCGGCGCGTCCAGGAGCAGAGCCGGCCCCGCGCCCGGTGACCGGGCGATACGCCGCGCTCGCCACGACCGCCGCCCACCAGGCGCGGTGCGCCTCCGGCGCCTCTGTCCCGCCGCCTAACCGCCAGCGCCACGTCTCCTCGTACCCCACCTCGACCACCCGGCCCGCTCCCGCGCGGCGGGCCGCCGCCGCCACGCGTCCGTCCCGCGCCTCGAGCGGAAGCGCGTCACCGCGGAGCTGGAGCGGGAAGAACGAGAGCGCGCGCCGCGGGCTCGCCGAGGCGAAGGCGAGCGTGGCGGCGCGGATCTCCGGTCCCTGCCGCGCCGGCGCCAGCGCCGCGAGCGCCGGGGTCCGCGCGCCTGAGGGCGAGAGGACGAGGCCGCCGCCGCTCAGGGCGAACGCGGCGACCCGCGCGCCATCCGCGGCCGGCAGCGAATCGAGGACGACCACCGCGGCCGTCCGCGCCGTGTCGAGCGCCGCCGGGGTCCCCTGCACCACCTCGATCCCCGGGGCGACCGCGAGCCGCGCGTCCACCGTCCACCCCCGCTCCTCGAGCGCGGCGATGGTGAACTTGGACTCCCAGCCCGCGCGCCCGAGCACCACCAGGTGCCGGAGCGCCAGCGATTCCGGCGCGCCCGCCTCGACCGACTGGGCGCCCACGGCGGCCCGCACCTCGCTCTCGCCCGAGGCCAGCAGCGCCGAGGCGCCTCCCGCGGCGGGCCGGAGCGTGTCCATCGCGCCGAACGGGTCCGCGAGCACGATGCGCGTACCAGGCGGCGCGGCGACCAGCGCCCGCACGCCGCCTTCCGGGTCCGCGACGCGCTCCAGCGCGATCGCGGTCGCCGGCACGCCACCGTCAGCCCAGGTGACCGCGGTCCCCGCGCGCCGGAGCGCGGCGAGCCGAGCCAGGAGCCGTGCGACAGGCACCGTGTCGGCGAGGAGCATCAGGGTGTCCGCGGGGGGCGCGGCGGTCCACGCGTCCAGGGCCGCCCCGAGACCGCCGCCGACCCGCACCGCCGAGCGGCCCCGCGCCCGCGGCGCGGGCGCGAGCGATCCCCAGAGCAGCGCCGCGAGGAGCAGCACGGCGCCCGCCCTGAGCCCACGCTCGGCACCGAGCCGCGGCGCGCTAGCGGGTGAGGGCATAGACGATCACGTTGACCGCGAACCGGGTGTTGTCCACCGAGTAGAGCCGCTTGCTCTCCGGGTGATAGCCCCACTCCGAGCTGTAGTCCTTGTTGCTGTAGAGCACGCTGATCCGCCCGTCCCGCAGCACCGCGAGCAGGTGCTTGTGCACCAGGTTATCCCCCCAGCCGTTGAGCTCGTGGGTCGTGGTGGGCGGCCCGTTCTCGAAGCGGAAGAACGCGGAATAGAGCGGGTGGTCGTTCGGCAGGTCCACCAGCGGCCCCACGGTCCGCGTGATCTCCTCCGTGCAGGTCCGGTGGAACGCGCCGTCCACGTCGTGGTTGTGGTCGTCCACGAAGAGGAGGCCGCCGCGGGAGGCGAAGGTGCGCAGGTTGGCGCGCTCGGTCTCGTTGAGCCGCACCGGCAGGTGCCCGGTGAGGAACACGAACGGGTACCGGAACAGCTCGGCGGAGCCTAACGGGACCGCGACGCCGGTTGGCATCACCTCGAGCTGGGTGTACCGCGCGATGGTGTCGATGATGTTGGCCGGGACCAGCGGCGCGCTGTCCCAGTCGCCCGACTCGTACTGCGCCGTGGCGAAGACGAAGCCGCTCACCAGCCGCCCTCCCACGCCGCCAGGGGCCCGCCCCGGAGCGGCTCGGCCTCGAGCGCGCGGCGCGCCCGCACCAGCGGGGCCGTCGCGTCCCGGCCCGCGCGCAGCGCCGCGATCGCCTCGCCCAGGGCCGCGGCGGCGGCGGGCGCGCCGCCTAACGCATCAACCCGGAGCAGGAGCAGCGAGTCCACCGCGGCCGGGTCCCGCGCGGCCAGCAGCGGGAGCGCGGTCCGGAAGCGCGACAGCAGGCGCCCGCGGGCCAGCGTGAGCGCGGGCCGCGGCGCGCGGCGGCCGCCCCCGGCGCCCTCGCGGCTCCCCGCCAGGCGCACCCGCGCCACGTCCACCACCAGCGGCGCCGCCCGCCCGCGCAGGTAGACGCGCACCGCGTTGCGGGCGCGCTGGATCGCCTCCAGGGCGGCGCGCATGTGCGGGATGGCGCGCCCCGGCTCACCGATCTCCAGCTCGCGCCCCGCGTCCCACATGGCGTTGTAGGCCTCGAGGAGGGGCCGGTTCACCGCCACCACCGGCGACTCGCCGCCGGCGAAGTCCAGCGCCTCGCCCATCGTCATCGTGGTGACCGAGTCCGCGGCCCGGAGCAGCTCCTCGGGCGAGAGACCGCCCCGCCGCTCCCCTTCGCCTTCGCCCTCCTCACCCTGCGGCGCGCCGCCCAGGCGCATGAAGATGACGTCGCCCACCCGCCGCCGGAGCCGCGCCTGGTCCGACGCGATCCGCCGCGACTCGTCCACGAAGGGCGGGCGCTCCATCCGCGGCCGCCGCGCCTCCAGCGCCTCGGCGAGCATCAGGAGCATGCGCTGGCTGAGGAGCGACGTGTCGGCGAACAAGGGCGGGGCGCCCTCGAGCGCGATGGAGTCGTACTCCCCCACCCGCGCGATGCGGAGCGTCCGGGTCTCCGAGACGCCCTTCCCGGGGCCCGCCACGGTGTTGCCGTCGGCCGCCACCGCGCGCAGGTGGACGATGTTGCCGGGCGCGAGGCCTAACGAGTCGAGGCGGAGCGTCGCGCGCAGCGCGAGGGCGCGCGCGCCCCCCGCGGCGGTCCGGTGGACCACGGCGGTGCGGAAGGTGAAGGTCTCGCCCTCGCCCGCGCTCACGATCAGCTCGAACCATGCCGCGTCGAGCCCGATGTCGTCGCGCGCCTCCGCCGCGAGGGGCAGCACGCCGGTCGCGGCGCGGAAGATCGTGTCCCGCGCGGGCGCCGAGAGGGTGACGACCGGGACCGAGTCGGGTTGCGGCGCGAGCACCACCACTCGCTCGCGACCCTCCGCCGTGAGGACCAGCGCCGCGGGCTCGGCCGGCATCACGAAGCCGGCGCGCCAGCGCCCGCCGCCGGCCGCGAACGTGAGCGTGTCCCCGCCGATGCGTCCACCTCCGGGTCCCGACGCGGGGGTGT
This sequence comes from Gemmatimonadota bacterium, assembly GCA_041484135.1. Lineage (GTDB taxonomy): Bacteria > Gemmatimonadota > Gemmatimonadetes > Gemmatimonadales > JACORV01 > JACORV01. Next base: position 4,094 of record JBGPHD010000087.1, on the reverse strand, counting down.
CCGCGCCGAGGCGCCCGTGGAGCCGCCGCGCGTCGCCGCGCCCCTCGATCCGCACCGCGCTCCCGGCGAGCGCCGCGATCTGGTCGGGGTCCTCGAGCGTCACCGGCGCGAGACGCGCGTAGGCGGGCGACACGACCGTGGCGACGAGCGGCGAGAGTGGGTCGGCGGGGCCGCCGCGCGGGCCCGGCCGGAGCAGCGCGTCGCCCGGCCGCGGCGCGCCCACCCGCTCCACGGCGCCCCGCGGCAGCGCGGCGAGCGCGAGCACGCCGAGTGCCAGCGCCGCGGCGGGCACCAGCGTCGCGCGAAGGGCGGCGCGCACCAGCGGACGCCACCACGAGACCGCCGCCACCTCTTCCTCGAGCCGCGGCGCCGCCGCCGCGAAGCGGCCCTCGAGCACGGTGACCAGCGCGTACCGCAGCCGCGGCGCCGCCTCCTCGATCCAGAGCGCCACCCGCTCGGGGGACCGCGCCCCTCGGCCACGCCATGCCACGACGACCGCCGCCGCCGCGCCGATGAACGCCGCGAAGGGCCGGAGCAGCACTCGCACCTGGGACGTCAAGCCGACCCACCAGTCGAGCCCGACCAGCGCGCCTAACGCCAGGGTCGCGGCCGCGAGCGCCCAGAAGAGCGCACTCGTCACCACCCCCGCCAGCAGAACGACCTGGGTCCGCGAGACGCGCGCGCGCGCCGTCGCGAGCGCGCCCTCCTTGATCTCGCTCACGGCTTCGCCGTTCGCGTTCGAAGGGCCGACTCGGCCAGGAGGCCGAGGAGCGCCGCCGCCAGCAGCCAGGCCGACGCGGGAACGAGGTGCGCCTCGCGTCGCGGCACCGACCGCGACGGCCATAACGCGCCGGCGCCCCGGAGCACGTTCGTCAGGGAGTCCGGGAGCGGCGCCAGCCGGCGGGCTCCGCCGCACGGCGCGGTGAGCGCGGCGACGAGGTGCTGCGCCGCCGCACGCAGCGCGAGGTCGCCCCGGAGGGCGACCGGGATCGCCACGTCGCGCTCGCATCCCGCGCCGAGGGATCGCTCGACGGCCGCGGGTGCGCCGTCCACCCAGCGCGCCACCACCAGCCCGCCCTCGCCGCCGGCCACCCCGCGCACCCGCGCGAACGGCGCCACCAGCACCGCCCCCTCGGCCACGACGGCGCCCACCGTATCGAGCGTGCCCGTGGCGGTCCCCGGCCCGCCCGCCGTCTCCGGCCCGTTCGCCGGCCAGAAGACCAGCACCCCGCCCGCGCGCGCCCACGCCGAGTCCGCGGGCGTCAGGCGGTCCCGCACCAGGCGCACGGCGCCGGTGTTGCCCGCGCTCCCCCGCAGTGACCGGCCCGCGAGTCCCAACGTGGCCCGGAGCGGGTCCGCCACATCGCCGCGGAGGTCCACGGCAGCCACCGGCCGGGTTTCCGCGGCCGCGACAGGCACCAGCGTCACCCGGCCGCGCCAGAGCCGCCTGAGGTCCGCCGTCGCCGCATCCCACTCCTCGTCCACGAGCGGTGAGATGACCACCAGCTCGATCGAGTCGGACCCCGGGGCGACCAGCGGCGCGCTGCGCAACGCCAGCGCGAATGCCGCCGACAGCGAGCCGCGTGGGCCCGCGGGGGCGAGTGCGGCGGTCGCCACGTCGAGATCAGCGCCGCCCCGGCGAGCGCCGCCCGCGCCGGGCGCCAGCGCATCCAGCGCGCCCTCGCGCACCACCCGCGCCGCCGAGTCGAAGAGCACCACCAGGTCCCCGGCCGCGAGCCGCGACCGGACGGTGTCCCGCACCCCCAGCGGCGAACGGACCGCACGCGAGCGGTCCACGACGAAGATCCGCGCTACGGGGCGCCGCCCAAGGTCCAACACCGGTCGCGCGAACGCGGCGCCCACCAGGAGGACGGCGAGGACACGCAGCAGCAGCAGCAAGAGGTCGGCGGGCCGGGAGGCCCGCGAGGGCGCCCGCGCCGCGAGGTCAGGTACGAACCGCGCGGTGGGGAGCAACGCGGCGCGCGGCCGCTGACGCGCGTAGAAGTGCAGCGCCACCACCACGGCGGCGGCCGCCGCCGCGAGCGCAAGAAAGCCCGGAGCGAGGAAGCTCATCCGCTCGCCGCGACGCCGAGCGGGAGCACCGTGATGCGGCGGACGGCGTGCGCCGCCGGCTCGTCGGCCGCGACCTCGGTGTACGTCGCCCCCGCTTCCCGCCACGCCCGTGCCGCGCCACGCCGGAAGGCGTCGAATGCGCCGAGGTACGCCTCGCGCGAGTCGTCACCGAGCGGGCGCTGGAGCGAGGGTTCCTCGGGGTCGGTCGCGAGGAAGGCCGCGGCGACGGGCTCGAGCTCCTCGCGCGCCACCACGTGCACCAGGTGCACGTCGGCGCCGGCCGCCACCAGCTTCCGTGCGTCGCGAAGCAGCGCGTCCGCGTCGCCCAGGAGGTCCGTCACGATGGCGAGCCGCGCGGCCCTGCCGGTGAGTGCCAGCGCCGGGGCGAGCGCCGTGCTCCCCTCCGGCGTCACGCCGTCCAGCAGCCGCGCCACCTCGCCTAACGTGCCTCGACGGGTGCGGGGCGGGAGGATCCGTGCCGTCCCCGTCGTCCCCGGCTCCGGCCCGCCCGCCGGGACCACGATGCCCACCGGATCGCCGCCACCCAAGGCCACCGCCGTGAGCCCCACGGCCACGCGGCACGCCTGCGCCCACTTCGCGCGCGTTCTCTCCGGGAACGCCATGGACGCCGACGCGTCCACCACGATCCAGGTGCCCAGGGTGGTGCGGTCGCTGGTGACGCGCAGGAAGGCGCGGTCGGTGCGGGCGAGCAGCTTCCAGTCGAGGCGCCGGGGGTCGTCGCCCTGGCGGTACGGACGGTATTCGGTGAACTCGGGGGAGAGGCCGCGGAGCCGCGAGCGGTGGGTGCCCGCGGTCCCGCCGCGGGCGGTGCGGCGGACGGGCCACGTCACGCCGCGCAACGCGTCGAGCAACGCGCCGTAGCCGCCGGCGCGCGCCATGCTAGAGCCGGATGTCGCTCCGCGGCGGCTGGACGCGGGCGAGCACCTCGTCGATGATGCGCTCCGCGCCGATCCCCTCGGCCTCCGCGGCGAAGTTGGCGAGCACCCGGTGGCGCAGCACGGGACGCGCCACGCGCCGGATGTCCTCGGGCGCCACCGCGAAGCGGCCCGCCAGCAGCGCGTGCGCCTTGGCGCCGAGGATCAGGGCCTGGCCCGCCCGCGGCCCCGCGCCCCAGCGCACGAACTGCCGGACGATGTCGGGCGCGGTGGGGTCGTCGGGCCGGGTGGCCCGGGCGAGCGCCGCCGCGTACCGGAGCGCGGGCTCCGCCGCCGGGACCTCGCGGGTACAGCGCTGGAGGCCTAACGCCTGCTCCGCGTCCAGCATCGGCGCGAGCGACACGTCCTGCACCCCGGTGGTGGTCCGCATGATCTCCACCTCGTCGCGCTCGTCCGGATAGCCGATGCGGACGTCGAACAGGAACCGGTCGAGCTGCGCCTCGGGGAGCGGGTACGTCCCCTCCTGCTCGATGGGGTTCTGGGTGGCGAGGACGAAGAACGGCTCGGGGAGCCGCATCGTCTCGCCGGCCGCCGTCACCCGGTGCTCCTGCATCGCCTCGAGCAGCGCCGCCTGGGTCCGGGGCGGGGTGCGGTTGATCTCGTCGGCCAGCACGATGTTGGCGAAGATCGGCCCCCGCACGAACCGGAACGAGCGCGTGCCGGTGGCGGTGTCCTCCTCCATGATCTCGGTGCCGGTGATGTCGCTGGGGACGAGGTCGGGCGTGAACTGGATGCGGCGGAAGTCGAGCCGCATCGCGTCCGCGATGGAGCGGATGATCAGCGTCTTGGCGAGGCCCGGCACGCCGACCAGGAGCACGTGCCCGCCGGCCATCACGGCCATCAGGATCTCCTCGATGACCGTCTCCTGGCCCACGATGCGGCGGGCCACCTCCGTCCGGAGGCGGGCCGCCGCCCCGGCCAGCTCCTCGCGCGCGGCGACCGCCGGCAACGCGGCTACACCGCCTCCGACAGGCTGGTGAAGTTGAAGTCGTGCACCTTGATCGCCGGCATCACGATGTCGCCGCCCGACTCCGTGCCCGCCAGCCGCTCCGCCCGACCTAACGT
>JBGPHD010000086.1:0-12720 GCA_041484135.1 Gemmatimonadota bacterium | reverse complement strand
CAGGTGGTCCGCTTCGACCGCGCCGGGAGCCGGGTCCTCGTCGTCTTCGAGAACTGGAACTACCGGAGTTCGGGGAGCACGGCGAACGCGCGCACGGTGGCCGAGTCGTTCCCGCCGAGCACCGTGGCGGCCCTGCCCCTCGTGGCGGCGGAGCAGGGAAGGCTGCTGGTGGACGCGACGGACTTCGTGATGCGGGACTGGATGAACGTGGCGCTCACGCTCACCGCGAGCGAGCAGGGGAGCTACAGCGTCGCCCGCGACCGATCGACCGTGTACCGGCCCTACACCAAGGCCTTCCCGCTGAACACCGAGATCGACGTCGCGCTGACCTTTGCCACGACGGGCCGGCCCGGCGGCATCGTCGCGGACATCGTGCCCGATGGCTCGGCGTTCACGCTGCGGCAACACCTGACCTTCCTCCAGCTCCCCGACGACAACTACCGGCCCCGCACGCTCGATCCGCGCGTGGGCTTCTTCGGCATCACGTTCAAGGACTACGCGCAGCCGATCCAGAACGCGCTCGAGCAGCGGTGGATCGCGCGGCACCGGCTGGAGCGCGTGAACCCGTCCGATCCCAACAGCCCGATCCGCGACCCGATCGTGTACTACATCGACCGGGGCATTCCCGAGCCGATGCGCTCGGCGTCGGTGCAGGGTGCGCGGTTCTGGGAGCAGGCGTTCGCGCAGGCGGGTCTCGCCGGCGGGTTCCGGGTCGAGGACCTGCCCGAGGGCGCGGACCCGATGGACGCGCGGTACAACGTGGTGCAATGGGAGAACCGCAACGAGCGCGGCTGGTCGGTGGGAGGGTCCGTGGGCGACCCGCGCACCGGGGAGATCATCAAGGGCATGGCGCGCATGGACTCGCATCGCGCGCGCACCGACTACAACCTCTACGCGGGGCTGATGGGCGCGGACGCCGCGGCGGCGGACACCGCCTTCGTGCTGGCACGCGTTCGCCAAGTGACCGCGCACGAGATCGGCCACACGCTCGGCATGGCGCATAACTACATCGCGTCCACCTACGAGCGCGGCTCGGTGATGGACTACCCGCCGCCGCGCGTCCGGCTCGACGCCAACGGCAACATCGACATCAGCGCCGCCTACGCCACGGGGCCCGGTGCGTACGATGTGTGGGCGATCCGCTGGGCCTACGGCATCTTCCCGCCGGAGCACGAGGCCGACTCGCTGCGCGCCATCGCGGCCGAGGGTCTCAGGCGCGGCTTCCTTTTCCTCTCCGACGCCGATGCGCGGCCGGAGTTCGCGTCGGACCCGCGCACGAATCTCTGGGATGACGCCGCGACCCCCGCTGAGTTCCTCCGGCACCAGATGGGAGTGCGACGGGTCGCGCTGGCGCGCTTCGGCGAGCGCAACATCCGGCCCGGCGAGCCGGTGGCCCTCCTCCAGGAGCGGTTCGTGCCGGTGTACTTCTTCCACCGCTTCGCCATCAACTCGCTGTCGAAGGCTATCGGCGGGATGGAGTACAGCAACGCGACCCGCGGGGACGGGCTCCAAGCCACGCGGCCCGTGCCGGCGTCGCAGCAGCGTGAGGCGCTGAGCCTGCTCCTGGGCGCGCTCGAGCCCGAGAACCTCGCCATCCCCGACACCGTCATCGCCCTGCTCGCTCCGCGGCCCTTCTCCTACGGGCCATACGTCGAGCTCTTCGGTAGCAGGACGAGGCCTGCGTTCGATGAGCTGGGCGCGGTGCGGACCCTGGCGCAGATGGTCGTGGACGCGGTCCTCCAGCGGGACCGCGCGGCGCGGCTGGTGCAGTTCAGCGCGCATGGCGGAGGAGTGCTGAGCCTGGGCGAGGCCATCGATTCGCTGGTGGCGCGCACCTGGCGCCCTGATGCGGGCGGGAACGAGCACACCGCGGCGCTGCGTCGCGTGGCTGGCCGCGCCGTCGCCGACCGCCTGCTGCTCCTCGCCGCGGACCGGGAGGCGTCCCCGGAGGTGCGCGCCATGGCCGACCTCAAGATCGGGCAGTATCGCGTGGTGGCCGCGCAGCGGGCGCGGTCAGGCACGGATGCGTCGCGGGCGCATTGGGGCGCGGTGGCGGGAGACTTCACCCGTTGGCTCGAGCGGCGGGAGCTGCCGCAGCCGACCGCGGCCCTGCGCGCGCCGCCGGGCGATCCCTTCGGCATCGAGCCTTAGCCGCCTGGTGGGGTCTCCGCGCGACGGGCGTGAGGCCGCGTCAGGTCAGCTCTTCGAACTCCGCGGTGAAGTGCCTGAGATAAGGTGGGTCGTTCGTCATCCGGAGACCGGGGAGTTTGTTGCGCTCCACAAAGACCTCCGCGGCCGCTTCCGCCACGTAGTCGATGTGGCTCTGGGTGTACACGCGCCGCGGGATGGCCAGGCGGACCAGCTCCATGGCCGGAGCCGTGCCGCCGCCGCCGAACATCACGCTCCCGATCTCGACGGCGCGGATCCCGGCGTGGCGGTAGAGCGCGCAGACCAGGGCCTGTCCGGGGAAGCGCGCCGGCGGGATGTGCGGGCAGCAGGCCGCGGCGTCCACGTAGATGGCGTGCCCGCCCGGCGGCTCCACGATCCTGTAGCCGATGGCGAGCAGCTTCTCGCCCAGATAGGCGGTCGAGCGGATGCGGTAGGCGAGGTAGTCCTCGTGGACCACCTCCTCGAAGCCCTGGGCCATCGCCTCGAGGTCGCGGCCCGCCAGGCCGCCGTACGTCACGAAGCCTTCGGTGAGGATGAGCAGGGCGTCGGCCCGCTGGGCGAGCGCAGGGTCGCGGATCAGCAGCACGCCGCCGATGTTGACCAGCCCGTCCTTCTTGGCGCTGATCGTCGCGCCGTCGCAGAGGTCGAACATCTCGCGCACGATCTCCCGCACGGGGCGGTGCGCCTGGCCCGGTTCGCGCAGCTTGATGAAGTACGCGTTCTCGGCGAAGCGGCAGGCATCGAGGTAGAGCGGGATGTGGTGGCGGTCGCAGACGGCCCGGACGGCGCGCAGGTTCTCGAGGCTCACCGGCTGCCCGCCGCCGGAGTTGTTCGTCACCGTCACCATGCATAACGGGATCCGGTCCGCGCCCACCCGCGCGATGAGCGCCTCGAGCGCCGCGGTGTCCATGTTGCCCTTGAAGGGGTGGCGGGACGCGGGGTGCTTGCCCTCCTCGATGACGAGGTCCACCGCCTCAGCGCCGGAGTGCTCGACGTTGGCGCGCGTGGTGTCGAAGTGGTTGTTGTTCGGGACGACCTTGCCCGGGCCTCCCACCAGCTCGAAGAGGATGCGCTCGCTGGCGCGTCCCTGGTGGGTGGGGAGGATGTGCTCGAAGCCGGTCATCTCGCGCATCCGGTCCCGGAACCGGTAGAAGCTCTCGGCGCCGGCGTATGACTCGTCGCCCTGCATCATGCCCGCCCACTGGAGGCTGCTCATCGCCCCGGTGCCGCTGTCGGTCAACAGATCGATGAGGACGTCGCGCGCGCGGAGGTTGAAGACGTTGAAGCGCGCGTCGCGCAGGAGACTGGCGCGCTCGGCCGCCGTCGTCACCCGGAGCGGCTCGACGACCTTGATGCGGAAGGGCTCGATGATGGTCTTCATGCGGCTCAAGCTACCGGAGCGCGCGGGCCGTCACCAGCGGGGCCACAGTTGTCCGAACGCGCCGGTCGCATATGCTTAACGGGCCACCGCGACATCCACCTGGAGGGGCGATGCTGGGACGGGGACGAGAGCTGAGCCGGCGGGCGTTCGTGAAGACCGGAGTCGTGAGCGGAGCGATGACGGTCGTGGGTCGCGGGCCGAGCGGGCCCATCGAACGCGGGGCGAGGGCGGTGGCGCCGGTGCAGGGCGGCGGCTTCGAGCTCGAGGAGGCCACCATCGCCCAGCTGGGCGAGTGGATGCGCGCGGGGCGCTACACCGCGCGCCAGCTGGTGGACCTCTACGCGGCGAGGATCGAAGCGCTCGACGGCCAGCTCCACAGCGTGCTGGAGATGAACCCCGATGCGCGATCGATCGCCGACCAGCTCGACGCCGACCGGCGGGCGGGCCGGGTACGCGGGCTCCTCCACGGCATCCCGGTCCTCATCAAGGACAACATCGACACCGGTGACCGGATGCACACCAGCGCGGGCTCGCTGGCGCTGGCCGAGTCCATTGCCCCGCGCGATTCCTTCATCGCCGAGCGGCTGCGGGCCGCGGGGGCCGTCATCCTCGGCAAGACCAATCTCTCAGAGTGGGCCAACATCCGGTCTACCCACTCCAGCAGCGGCTGGAGCGGCCGCGGCGGGCAGTGTCACAACCCGTACGCCCTGGACCGGTCCCCGTCAGGCTCGAGCAGCGGGTCGGGCACGGCCGCGGCGGCCAGCCTCTGCGCGATCGCCATCGGAACGGAGACGGACGGCTCGATCACCTCGCCGAGCGCGGCGGCGTCGCTGGTCGGCATCAAGCCGACCGTGGGGCTCTGGAGCCGCAGCGGGATCATCCCGATCTCGCACACCCAGGACACGCCCGGCCCGATGGCGCGAACCGTGGCGGACGCGGCGGCGCTGCTCGGGGCGCTCACTGGTGTGGATCCGCGCGATCCCGCCACCGCTCCCAGCGCGAACCGCTCCGCCGACTACACCCGGAGCCTCGATCCCGACGGGTTGCGTAGGATGCGGATCGGCGTGGCTCGCAAGCGCTACACGGGGTACAGCGGCGCCGTGGACGGGCTCTTCAACGCCGCGCTCGCGGTGCTGCGCGACCGCGGTGCCGTCATCGTGGACCCCGCGGACGTCACCACCGAGGACACGATCGGCAACGCCGAGCTGACGGTGCTCCTCTACGAGCTGAAGGCGGACCTCAATATGTATCTCGCCGCCCTTGGCCCGAATGCTCCGGTCAAGACGCTGGCCGACGTCATCGCGTTCGACCAGCGGAACAGCGACCGCGAGATGCCGTACTTCCGGCAGGAGCTGTTCGAACGCGCCCAGGCGAAGGGTCCCCTGACCGCGCTCGAGTACCGGACCGCCCTCGCGCGCTGCCGCCGCACCTCGCGCATCCTCGGCATCGACGCCACGATGACCCGGGGAAGGCTCGACGCGATCGTGTGCCCTACCCAGGCGCCGGTCTGGCCCATCGACCATGTGAACGGGGACGCGTTTGGTGGGAACTGCACTACGCCGGCCGCGGTGGCCGGGTATCCGCACATCACGGTGCCGATGGGCTACGTGTTCGGCCTGCCGGTCGGGCTGTCGTTCTTCGGGCGGGCGTGGAGCGAGGCGAGCCTGATCAAAGTGGCCTTCGCCTACGAGCAGGCCACAAAGCTGCGGCGGCCGCCGCGGCTGTTGTCCACGGTCGAAGCCTAGAGGAACGACTTGACGGGGTGCGCGGGCTGCCGCGCACCTCGTTTCACACCGGGCTCCTCGTCGCTATCTTTCGCGCCCCTATGCCCAACTATCAGTACATCTATTCGATGGTCGGAGTCGGCAAGGTGGTGCCGCCGTCCCGCCAGATCCTGAAGGACATCTACCTCTCCTTCTTCCCCGACGCCAAGATCGGCATCCTCGGCAGCAACGGGGCGGGGAAGAGCTCGCTCCTCAAGATCATGGCCGGCGTGGACCACGACTTCCTCGGCGAGGCCCGGCCCGCGGACGGTATCAAGATCGGCTATCTCCCCCAGGAGCCGGTCCTCGATCCCGCGAAGGACGTGCGCGGCAACGTCGAGGAGGGGCTCGCCCACATCCGCGCGGTCCTGGACCAGTTCAACGTGATCAGCGCGAAGTTCGCCGAGCCGATGAACGACGACGCCATGAACGCGCTGCTCGAGAAGCAGGGCGCGCTCCAGGAGCGCATCGACCACATGGGGGCCTGGGACCTCGACCACAAGCTCGACATCGCCATGGATGCGCTACGCTGCCCGCCCGCGGACATGGACGTGTCGAAGCTGTCGGGCGGCGAGAAGCGCCGCGTCGCGCTCTGCCGCGTGCTGCTCGCGCAGCCGGACCTGCTGCTCCTCGATGAGCCCACCAACCATCTCGACGCGGAATCGGTGGCGTGGCTGGAGCGGCACCTCGCCGAGTTCCCGGGGTGCGTCATCGCCGTCACGCACGACCGCTACTTCCTGGACAACGTCGCGGGCTGGATCCTCGAGCTGGACCGCGGCGAGGGCATCCCCTGGAAGGGGAATTACTCGTCGTGGCTGGAGCAGAAACAGACCCGGATGGCCAACGAGGAGAAGCAGGCCTCGGCGCGGCAGCGCACCCTGCAGCGGGAGCTGGAGTGGATCCGGATGGCCCCGCGCGCCCGGCACGCCAAGGCCAAGGCGCGCATCTCGGCGTTCGAGGAGCTGGTCGCGGAGGAGGAGAGACGGCAGGATGGCACGGCGGAGATCCTGATCCCGGCGCCGGAACGCCTGGGCGACGAGGTGGTGATCGCGGAGAACCTGAAGAAGGGGTTCGGCGACCGGCTCCTCTTCGAGAAGGTGACCTTCCGGCTCCCGCGCGGCGGCATCGTGGGCGTCATCGGGCCTAACGGCGCGGGGAAGACGACGCTGTTCCGGATGATCGTGGGCGAAGAGCAGGCGGACGGCGGGACGCTCACGGTAGGTCAGACCGTGAAACCGTCCTACGTGGACCAGAGCCGCGAGTCGCTCGACGGCACGAAAACCGTCTACCAGGAGATCTCGGGCGGCCACGACGAGCTTGAGTTCGGGAAGCGGACGGTGAACGCGCGGGCCTACTGCGCGAGCTTCGCGTTCAAGGGCGCGGACCAGCAGAAGAAGGTGGGCACGCTCTCGGGCGGCGAGCGCAACCGGCTCCACCTGGCCAAGCTCCTCAAGACCGGGGGCAACCTGCTCCTGCTCGACGAGCCCACCAACGATCTCGACGTGGACACGCTGCGGGCGCTCGAGGACGCGCTGGTGCGCTTCCCCGGCTGCGTGGTCGTCATCAGCCACGACCGCTGGTTCCTCGACCGCATCGCGACGCACATCCTCGCCTTCGAGGGTGACGGCGAGGCGGTGTGGTACGAGGGGAACTACCAGGAGTACGCGGCCGACTACAAGAAGCGCAAAGGCGCCGCCGCCGACCAACCGCACCGGCTCAAGTACCGGAAGCTGGTCCGGTAGTCGGGGGCCGCGGCTCAGGAGGCCGCGGGCGGCCGCACTTCGTGCATGAGGGCGAACGTATGGCCCTCGCTGTCCCGGTACTCGCCGATCCACAGGTCGTGGTCGGGGAGTCGCGCCACGCGGTGCGGAGCCGAGAGGACCGTGGCGCCGCGCGCGGTGATCGCCTCATGGGCGCGCGTGAGGTCGGGCACCTGGTAATACATGACGAACGGGGTCGGGCTCAGCTCCTGTTTGCCCAGCAGCAGGCGCACGCCGCCGCAGTCGAAGAAGGCCATCCCCGGCGGCGCGGTGAAGAGGTGCTTGAGGCCCAGCGTGTCGCGATAGAAGGCGGTGGCGCGTTCGAGGTCAGCGACGCTCAGTGCGATCTGGCCGATCCGGCCGATGGCGGGCGAGGCGGCGGCGGGGCTGGTCATCGAGCTCCTCTGGCCGCCTGGCGGCCGGGCCGGTGTGATGGATGCCTAGACGAAGAAGCGCGCCGCCACGGGCAGCAGGGCGGGGTGGTTCACCAGCGCGTGCGCGAACACGCGGCCCAGCGTCCGCTTCTCCGGAGGGATGCGGTTCACCGTGCGGGCGAGGCCGTTGAAGAAGTCGTCGTCGAGCTTGGCCAGTGCTTCCTTGATGCGGTAGTACTTCAAGTGATCGTCGCCCAGCAACTGCATCCAATCATCGTGATGGCGTTGCAGACGCCTGGCCGAGGTGTCGCCCTCGCGGATGGCCGCGGCGGCATGGCGTCCCGCGATGCGCCCGCCTTTCATCGCGTTCACGATCCCCCCTCCGGAGAGCGGGTTGATCATGTGCGCCGCGTCGCCGGCGAGCATCACGCCGTCGGTCGCGCAGCGCTTCACCGTCGTCCCCACGATCACGCCGCCCACGGTGAAGCCGGTGACGGCCCCGCCGGGACAGTACTTCGCCACGTACTCGTCGAGGTACTCGCGCGCCATCTTCCCGCCCGCCTTGAGCGCGATCATGCCGAGGCCGACGTTCGCGACGCCCGGGCCCTTGGGGAAGATCCACGCGTACCCGCCCGGCGCCCATTGGTGCGCGAAGTGCAGGTAGAAGGCGTCCGGGTAGAAGCGGAAGTTCGAGACCACGTACTGGGCGCACGATTCCATGTCGCGCGACGCCACGCGGGTCTCGAGCCCCGCCCATCGCCCAACCATCGACTCCACGCCGTCGGCCCCGATCACCACCTTCGCCAGCACGTCCTCGGCGCCGCGCGGGCCCTCGAGCCGCACCTTCCACCCGCCGTTCGACCGCTCCATCGCGGTGGCCTCGGTACGGATCTGGATCTCCGCGCCGGCGCGCCGCGCCTCGTCCGCGAGCGCGGGCTCGAAGCGGGTGCGGTCGAGCACGTAGCCCACCTCGTTGCGGCCGCCGACCACGACCTCGGTATCGTCGGGCGCCCAGAAGATCACCTTGGTGATCCGGCGCGAGACCCAGTCGGCGCCCTCCGGTGCCAGGAACTCCCGGAGGCCGGCGCCGCCCACGCCTTCGGCGCAGCGGACCGGCGCACCGACGGCGCGGTCGCGCTCGATGAGGAGCACGTCGAGACCCTTGCCCTGTGCGGCGGCTTCCCACGCCGCCACGAGCCCCGCCGGTCCGGCGCCGACCACCAGGACGTCGAGCTTACGCATCGACCATCGCCAGCGCGCCGACCGGGCAGGGCGCGATGCACTTCACGCACCCGGTGCACGTGTCGCGGCTCACCAGGAGTCCCTTGCGGGTCATGTGGATCGCTTCGGGCGGGCAGAGCGGCATGCAGAGGCCGCACTCGTCGCACAGGTCGTTGTCCACGACGGCGACCCGGCGGGCTCGCATGTCGGTCATCCCGCGAGCATAACCACTCCGCGCGGCGCCGGTCAACTTGAACTCTGCCTTCAGGGTTCGGCGGTCACTGCCATTCCGGGTTGATCCAGGCGAACGCGTACGGCAGCCGGATTGCGGTGTCGGTCGCGGTGTCCACCAGGTGCAGGTAGAGCGGAATGGACTGGCTACCGCCATGGGCCACCGCGATCCAGCGCCCATCGGGGGACCAGGAGAGCTGCCCCGAGTACGCGGTGAGCGCGGGCGTCAGCGTCCGCAGGTTGGTGCCGTCCGCGTTCACCATCATCATCTGTCCGCCGGCGAGGAAGGCGAGCCGGGTCCCGTCGGGCGAGAAGCGCGCTGAGGCGCCGGGGACGCCGGAGATTACCGTGGCGCCGGTGCTCAGGTTCACGATACGCAGCGTGGCCTGCGCTCCAGCGAGCGCGCGGTTGGTGGTGAACGCGAGGAGCGTGCCGCTGGGGCTGACGGACGGCATGAAGTCGGTCTCACCGGCGGCGGCAGCGGGTCCGACCCTGACCGCCCCGGCTCCGTCGGGCCGGATACGCCAGATCTCGCTCCGTCCATCCGGATAGGCGGCCGTGAAGTAGATCCACTGTCCGTCGGTGCTCCAGACCGGATGCCGCTCGGACACGAACCCCAGCACCGCCGGTACGACGGACACCACGTTCGGCCCGGGGATCAGGAGCTTCACGCGACCATTCGAGTAGGCCAGCGTATCGCCCGAAGGCGAGCTTCGCGGGTCGTTGAACGCGCCGGCAGGCGTGAACGCCGCGGTTCGCGATCCTCCGTTCAAGTCAAAGTGGGTCCACACGTCAAAGGCCAACGCGGCGAGTCTGCCCTGCGGCACGACGGCAAGGGGAACCGAGTCGCGCGCGCCGCCCACGCTCCCGCGCACCCATGTGAAACCGGTCGTCTTGGCGACGACGTGGGATGCATCCACGAAGATGGCAATCGACGTGTCGACTACCTCCAGGATCGCGCTGGCGTACACAGGACGTGACCCGGCATCGTACGCTCGCCAGACGATCGCCGTGATATCCCCGGCGTAGGGTGGATCCACCGGGACCACGTCTATGGAGGTGGCGGTGCCCTCGGGAAGGTCGAAGACCGTGGAATCAGCGAAACCCGAAGCACTGCGAAAGCGCACGATCGCTCGCCCGGGGACCGAGCCGAAGGTCAATGCGAAGGGGGCCATTCCGCGCGCGTCGGTCGTCACGGTGATGCTGTCGGCGCCGGGCTCGGAGGCCGCGGCGGCCACGCGCATCCCTCGACTGAGCGCCGTCGCATCAAGAACCACCTGAACCGCTGAGGGAGAGGAAACCGGAGCGCCGTCCTTGGCGAGTACGAGAAGCCTGAGGCTGTAGGTCGTACCGGCCGTCGGCGGCTGACCGCGCGACAGGCCGACGACCTGTATTGTCGGCGGCAAGGATCCGCTCGGTAAGTCGCACCCCGTGAGGGTAGCGCCGAGGAGGAGAACGCCGCAGCCGCGCTTCAGAACGCGATTCCCAGCGTGACGCCGAGTCCGCCGCTCCGCGCATTGACGCGCAGGGACGGCGTGTTGAAGGCGCGTGGCGACAGGCTCCGCCCGGGCGACAACACGTAGCCGCGGAGCTCGACGTACGCCCGATCCGTCAACGGTACGAGGAACGCTGCCTGGGCGTAGAGTCCCACGCGGTCACGCGTCGAGCCGGCGTTGGCGACGTGTGTGACTGCCTCGACCACGCTCGTGGCCGTGTCGAGCGCGAAGCTGTCCACCGAAACGTGCCACGCCTCACGCACGTACGCGGGGCCTGCGCCAATGCGCAGCTCTCGCCAATGGGCTGAGGCCAGCACGGCGGTCCACTTCTGCTGGAATCGTGTGCCTACGAGGGAGCCCGCGTTCCGGTCAGCGGCGGACGTCGTCGTCGTCGTCGTGCCGAGGGCGGTGACCGTCTCGAGCCACCATCTGTGCCACGCTCTCACCCACGCTGCGGCGAGCGGCGGCGAAGTCTGCCCAGGCGCCGGATACCCTGCCGCATCACCATAGAGGCGCGGGTCCATTTGCCGGTTCCTCAAGCCCTCCTCGATGCTCCCCAAGGCGCCACCGTGCGAGAAGCCGGTGCCGGGGAGCAAGGCGAGCCCGGCACGACGCGGCGCGAACCGCTCCTTCGCGCTTGGCCGGCAGCCCTCGACGCGCGGCGGCTGGCCGCCGAAGTCGCCGGGCACCAGGGCGAGGCTCCGCACTTGGGGGTTGCCCGCGCTATCGGTCGTCCATGCGAGGGCATAGCGATACAGGCTGCGGGACGGCTGGGAGCCCGGACGGGCGACGTTCATCCCCACTTGGCCGCCGGACTCGATGATCCACTGGTCACATTGGCGCAGGCGGCGCGGGGCGAGCCACAGCCGTGTGGAGTCCGCGGACGCGAGATCCGCGTGGAGCCGAACCGCGGCGGCACGCAGATCGAAGGTGTCACGCCCGATGACCAAGGTCGCCCCGGGCGCCAGGCGACGCAGGAACGCGTCGAGGTCGCGGTCGTTCGCCGCACGCGCAAGGGCGCCGCGCGCTTCCGCGACGGCCGCGGCGCGGGTCGGGGACACGCGAGAACTCCGCCCCAGCACACAGGCGCTAAGCAGGAGGGACAACGGTGCGATGAACCAGGGCCGAGCGACGATCATTCCTGCGGAGCGCCGTGGTGCTCAATCATCGAGCGTCGACAGTCGGGCAGACGGCATCGGGCCAGCATAACAGCGTGAGGCGCACAGTGTCAATGACGGCGCCGCGGTTGCGGTTCGACTCGCCGCCGCCGCTGTAGAGGGCCGCGCTCGCCTCCCGGCGCAACCGCCTGTGGCGGTCTGGCGACGGATGCGCGTCCGCTATCGATCAGCCTGCCTACTGCGGCCGTGGCGGCGTGGCGCGCGGCGGCTGCTGGCAAGCCGGCCACGAGCCGGGCTGGCCCTGCGGGGTCGCCGGGAACACCGTGCGGCGGTCACGCGGCACCCGCTCGCGATCCTCGGATGCGAGATAGACCAGCATCGCCGTGAGCGTGGCGTTGTTGCGCACCTCGTCCCACGCGACCTTGTCGTAGGTGTCGCGATTGGTGTGCCAGGTGTACGTGCTGTAGTCCCAGCTGTTCGAGCCGAGACTGAGGCCGGGAGCGCCGGAGCAGATGAAGGAGGCGTTGTCGGAGCCGCCGCCCGCGGGCGAGCCGGGGAAGCCGAACGTGATGTTGCGCGTGATCTCCCCGGGGACCTGCGAGAGCCAGCGGGCGAGGTTCCCGGTGGCGTTGACGAGGCCGCTGCCGCTCACGTTCGAGACCCGACCGGTCCCGTTGTCCTGGTTGAAAAGCGCCTGGAGCCCTTCGACGACGCGCGGATTGTCGGCGGCGAAAGCGCGCGAGCCGACCAGCCCCTGCTCCTCGCTGCTCCAGTGTCCGACGAGGATCGTGCGGCGGGGTGTGGGATACACCGTGCGCAGGATCCGCATCGCCTCGAGCATCGTGATCGTGCCGGTGCCGTTGTCGGTGGCGCCGGAGCTGCCGTCCCACGAGTCGAAGTGCGCCGAGAGCATGACGTACTCGTTCGGCAGCTCGCGGCCGCGGATCTCGGCGGTCACGTTGAAGACCGGCACCTCCCCCAGCGCCTCCGACTCCGCGAACACCTCGACGGCCGGCCCCTGGTGGTTCATGGCGAGCCGATAGAGGAGCCCATAGTCCTCGCAACTCACGTCGAAGATCGGCACCAGCTCCGCCCGGGTATCGAAGATCTTGTCGACGCCCCATCCGGCGGACCAGTTGGACGTGAGGATACCGGCGACGCCGGCCGCGTCGAGGCGGGCCTCCAGCCTGGGATCGAGACGGGTGGT
>JBGPHD010000085.1:0-12805 GCA_041484135.1 Gemmatimonadota bacterium | reverse complement strand
GGAGGTCGTCTCGTTCGCGTTCATGCCGTCGGCCGCGAAGCGTCCCCACCAGACGGACTGCGCCGACACGACGCCGCGCTTCACCTCGGTCGTCACCATCGCGCGCGCCTGGAACGAGCCGCGGTCGTTCCAGCACCGCACTGTGAGGCCGTCGCCGATCGCGCGCGGCGCGGCGTCGTCGGGGTGGATGCGCAGCGTGGGCGCGCCCGCCTTCTTCCGGAGCGAGTCCACGTTGACGAACGAGGAGTTGAGGAACTGGTGCGCCGGCGGCGAGATGAGCGCGAGCGGATAGCGCGCGGCGAGCGCCGCGTCGGCCTCGCGCGACTCGCGCGGCGGGATGTACGCCGGCACCGGGTCGAGACCCTTCTGCGCCAGCCGCTCCGACACGAACTCGCACTTCCCCGACGGCGTCGCGAAGCCGCCCTCCGCGTAGGGTGCCCAGCGGTAAGGCAGGTTGAGCCGCGCCCAGCCGTGCTCCATCAACCGTTCGAAGGTGATCCCCTCCATGTGCGTGTGGCCGCTCGCCAGCGCCTGGCGGATCATCGCCTCGTCGCTGTCCCCGAAGCACGGATCGGTGAGGCCCAGGCGCGCCGCGAGGCGGCGGAAGATCTCGCTGTTGGGGAGCGCGCTGCCTAACGGCGCGATGCTGGGCTGGTTCAGGGTGACGTAGTAGTGGCCGTAGGCGAGGTGCACGTCCCAGTGCTCGAGCTGGGTCGTGGCGGGGAGCAGCACGTCGGCGAATTGCGCCGTGTCGGTGAGGAAGTGCTCGAGGACCACGGTGAAGAGGTCCCCGCGCGCGAGCCCGCGCCGCACCCGGGCGCGGTCGGGGGCCACCGCGCCGGGGTTGGAGTTGTAGACCACCAGCGCACCTACGGGCGGGCCGCCCACGCCGGCGTCCGGCATCGTGAGCGCCTCGGCGAGGCGGCTCATGTTGATGGTCCGCGTGCCGGTCGGGATGAGGTCGGGCCGCTCGAGCGCCGCCTTGTCGAACTTGTGCGCCGCGGAGGTTGAGAGCTGCACGCCGCCGGCGGGATGCCGCCAGTGGCCGGCCACGGCGGGCAGCGAGGCGATAGCGCGCACGGCCATGCCGCCGCCGGCGTGGCGCTGCAGGCCGTAGTTGACGCGGATGAAGGCGGGCCGCGCGGCGGCGTACGCGCGCGCCAGCCACAGGATGTCCTCCGCGGGCAGCTCGCAGATGGCGGCCACCCGGCCCACCGGGAACTCGCGCGCGCGCGCCTCGAGCCGGTCGGCGCCCAGCGTGTGCCGGGCCAGGTAGTCGCGGTCCGCGAGGCCCTCGGCGAACAGCACGTGCATCATGCCGAGCGCGAGCGCGGCGTCGGTGCCGGGCCGGATCATCAGGTGCCGGTCGCACTGGGCGGTGGTGCGCGTGGCGAGCGGATCGATCGCGATCACCGGTGCGCCCTGCTCGCGCGCCGCGCGCACGAAGGGCCAGAGATGCGGGTTCGACGTCAGGGTGTTGGTGCCCCACAGGAGCACCAGCTTCGCGTCGCCCACCGCCTCGGTGTCGGTGCCCAGGTTCTGCCCCACCGTCATCTGCATCGCGACCCCGCCGGCGCTGGAGCAGATGGTGCGGTCGAGCAGCGACGCGCCCAGCTTGTGGAAGAACCGGCGGTCCATCGAGCCGCCCTGGATGAACCCCATCGTCCCCGCGTACGAGTAGGGGAGGATGGCCTGCGGCCCGTGCTCGGCGATGATACCCGTGAGGCGCGCCGCGATGAGGTCGAGCGCCTCGTCCCACGAGACGGGGGCGAACCGTCCCTCCCCCTTGGCCCCGACCCGGCGCAGCGGCTGCGTTAGGCGCTCGGGATGGTAGGTCCGCTCGAGGTACCGGTCCACCTTGGTGCAGAGGAACCCGCGCGTCACCGGATGATCGGGATCGCCGCGGACCTCCACGGCGCGCCACCCGTCGCCGTTGGACCGTTCCACGGTGACCAGCATCGCGCAGGTGTCGGGGCAGTCGTGGGGACACGCGGCGCGAACGACGCGCCGTTCGGGACTCTGGGAAGGCATCCTCAATGTTAGGCCGGGTCCGGGCTCGTGGCAACGAATGGCCTTGGGAGCCGCCGCGCAGCGGGTGGTAAAATCATGCCGTTCATGGTGTTACGAGATGGTCGCCGAGCGGCCGCATCCCCTATGCGGATGAGACGATCGGCGGGGGATGAGGAGAGTCTAACCCTTGACAGGGCTGAGGGTTTCGGTACTTTTGGCGCCGGTTGAGGCCGGCGGCAGCGGCGCACGGACCTCGGGTATGCTCCCGCTGGTGTACACCCAATTCTCATAGGAGAAGCGATGAAGCGCTTGGTTCTGGCCGTTGCGGTCCTCGGTTTGATGGCGTGCAAGAAGGGTGAGGAGGCAACGCCTGCTGCCGACTCGACGGCTGCTCCGGCTGCCGCGCCCGCGGTGGATTCGAGCAAGATGATGGGCGACACGATGCACATGGCCGACACGTCCAAGATGCAGGGGCAGACGAAGAAGTCGGAGTAACCGGCTTCTCGGCTCCATGCACCACCTGAGGACCCGGGGCTCGCGCCCCGGGTCTTCATGTCTTCAGGAGGGCGGACTGTCGCGGAACCAGCGGCCGGTGCGCTGGGCCGCTTCGTCAGGCGGCACCGCGGGCCTCCAGCCCAGCTCGTGCTCGGCGCGCGCCGACACGAACGGGTTGGGGTGGCCGAGGAACTGCACGGCGGTCTTGAGCAGGGCCATCGGCGCGGAGGGTCGCGCCAGTCGCGTCGCGGCGTCCACGATGCCGGCGGCGGTCCATGCCAGCGCGCGCGGGATCCGCACGATGCGGAGCCGCGTGCCCAGGCCGACGGCGAAGCGCTCGAGGAACTCGCGCTGGGTGAGCGTGCCGTCGTTGGCGACGTTGAAGGACCCTTCGGTCCCCGGGCGGTCGAGCGCCGCGAGGACCGCGGCCGCGACGTTGCCGGCGTAGACCACGGCGAGCGGGTTCGCCCCGTTGCCGATCATCGGCGCGATGCCGCGCCTGAGCGAGCGGGCGACCCGGATCGAGAACTGGCGGTCTCCCTCGCCGTAGATCACGCAGGGACGCAACGCCACGGCGGAGAGCCGGGGCTCCTCCTCGTGCGCCACCCGCCACACCACCGCCTCCGCTTCCCGTTTCGAGCGCGCGTAGTGATCGCCCGGGAAGATCGGCCGGTTCACTCCGAACGATTCGTCCACGCTGCTCGCGCCACCGTCGTACGTGGTCCGCCGGCCGTACACCGCGACCGAGGAGATGTGCACGAGCCTGCTTCCGTGGCGCGCCGCGGCCCGCGCCACGAGCTCCGTGCCCGTCACGTTGGTGCGGTGATAGTGGTCCCAGCCGCGGCGCGAGAGGACGACGGCGGCGGCGTGCACCACGGCGTCCGCGGCGGCGGCGCCGCGCTCGATCGCGCCCTGGTCGGTGACGTCTCCGCGCAGCGGCTCCGCACCCGCTGCCTTGAGCGTCGCGGCGGCGGCATCGCTCCGGGCGAGGGCGGTGACGGTGTCCCCCCGCGCCGCCAGCGCCGCGACGACGTGACGCCCCACGAGTCCCGTCCCGCCCGTCACGAAGACCCTCATGCCGGCCGCAGCCACTTCCCCCGCCTGACGGTCGCGCGCACACCATCCGGGAGCTCGAGGTCGGCCCCATCCGCCACCTCGCGTCGGATCATCGCCACCCCGGCGTAGCCGTCCAGCTCGTCGGCCCAGGCGGCGCTCGCCAGCCGTCCCATGGGCTTGCCGTCCAGGGAGAGCGCCAGCGGGAGCGAGCCGGCCGGCGCGCCCTCCAGGGTGACGCAGGCGAGACCGCGGTTGGCGTGGCCGCGGAAGTGAAGGCGCGCCACGGTCTCCTGGCCGAGGTAGCAGCCCTTGGTGAAGGACACGGCGCCGAGCTCGTCGAGCCGCGCTTCCTGCGGCAGCGTCTTGTCGTCGATCTCGGCGCCGAGGCGCGGGAGGCCCGCCAGGATGCGGCATGCCTCGAGGAGCGCGGCGGACCCGGCCGTCGCACCGCGCGCCGCGAGGTCCGCGAGCGAGGCCGCCGCCGTCTCCGCGGGCATCACGCAGTCGAAGCCGGCGGCCCCGCGCGCCACGGCGCGGGCGATCACGACGGTCCCGCGGTCCGACGCGATAGCGGCGGCGCCTGTTTCGGGCGGACCGACGGGGAGCGCGAGCGCGGCGCCGACCGCGGCGGCGCTCCCGGGGCCGTACACGCCGATGCTCACCGTCTCGCCGCTGATGTCGGCGGCGCGGCAGAGCCGGGGCGGCAGCGAGCGCGCGAACGTCGCGGCGAGCGGGACGGCGCCTTCAGTCGGCGCCTCGACGAGGATCTCGTCCGGCAGGCGCGTGATCCACAGCGGCGTCACGATCATCCCCTTCTCGGTGAGGAGCGCGCCGAAGAGATGGGCGCCGTCCCCGGCCCCCGCGACATCGCAGGTGACCAGCCCCTGGAGGCAGGCGACGCGCCCGGTGCCGGTCAGGCGGAACCGGCGGGCAAAGGTCCGCGTGACGGCCACGCAGCCTTCCTCGAGGGCGCGGCGCTCCGCGGCCGTCACCGCCCCGTCCGGCACGAAGGGCAGAGCCGCGTCAAACATGGAGGGCCGCACCTAACGTCTTGAAGAGCGGCTCGAGCTCGGCGGGATCGTGGCCGTCGAAGGACTCCCACACCCGGTCCGCGCCGGCGAGCCTGCCGGCGGGATGCGTCGTGGCCAACATGACGCAGCCGGCGCCCAAGGCGCGCGCGGCCAGGAGTCCCGGCAGCGAATCCTCGATCACGACCGCGCGGCCGGCGCCCGTCCGGGTGGCGGCGAGGCGGAACCCGGCCGGGTCGGGCTTGGAGACGCCGGCGTCCTCGGCGCCGACGATTGTGGCGACGGAGCCGGCGATCCCCGCGCGCGCGAGGCCGAGCGCGATCTCGGCCCGCAGCGCGCCGCTCGCGATCGCCACCGGCCAGCGCTCCGCCGCCAGCCGCACGAAGCGTGTGACACCCGGCACCAGCGGGAGGTCGTTCGCGGCGAGCGACGCATAACGCGCGGCCTTTCGCGCAACGAGCCGCCGGGCCGCGGCCGGTTCGAACGGCCGGCCGGCGCGCCGCCAGGCTTCGCGGAACGAGGCGTGGTCATCGAGACCCACGTAGTCGGCGCAGTAGGTCGGCACGTCGAGCGCGATGCCCTCCTCGGCGAGCACGGCCCGGAGCGCCTCGCAATGCAGCGGCTCGTCGTTCACCACGACGCCATTGTAGTCCAGCAGGAGGGCGTCCATCAGCCGAACCGGCTCTCCAGCCAGTCCGTGATGAGGGGCCAGACCTCGGCGCGCGCGGTGCTCGAGACCAGCAGCCGGTTGTGGTCGAAGTCCTCCGAGAAGCCCTCCGCCCGCCCGCACCGGAGGAACGTGGCGTCGGTGCTCGCGAAGGCGTTCACCAGGTCCTCGCAGGCGGCGGGCGGGGCGATGAGCCAGTCTCCGCCGCCGGCGAGCGCCAGCACCGGCACGGTGATCCGCCCGCAGGCCGCGAAGTAATCGGTGCCGTCCTCGCCCACCCAGCGGCCGCCGAGGTTCCAGCGCATCCACTGCTCCATGATGCCGGCGTGCTCGTCCTCGGGCCCGAGGCGGAGGAGCCGGGCGGGGAAGTGCCCCAGCGTGCGGGTGACGGCGAGGATGGCCGCGGCCATCGGGTACTGGAGGATGCCGAGGCCGGTTGGTGCGGGCGCCCCGGCCAGGACGAGACCGGCGACCCGTCGCGCCAGCTCGCCGCCGGTGCCGAGGAACCCGACGCCGATCACGCCGCCCGCGCTGTGGCCGAGCCAGACGATCCGGTCGCCGCCGGTGGCGTCGAGCACGCCGCGGACCAGGGCCGGCGCGTCCCGGCGGATCCAGTCCTCGAAGTGCCACGCGTTGTCCCTGCCTGACGCCCCGGACCGTCCGTGGCCCCGGAGTTCCGCCACCCACGCGTCGAAGCCGGCGTGCGCCAGCACGCGCGCCAGGCCCCGCTCGGTCGTCCCGCCCAGGAAGAAGTTGCGGTTCGAGAAGGTGCCGTGCACCAGGAGCACCGGCGGCGCGCCCCGTGGCTTCTCCGGCTCGGCGTGGAAGAGCGCCAGCTCGACGCCGTCGTCGGCGCGAGCGAAGACCGTGGGTGCGGGCAGGGACGCGGCGGTCATCGTGCGTACGACCGGTCGAGCAGCTCGACGGGGTGGCGCACCTCGGCGCGGAGGCCGTGCAGCAGGGCGCCCGCGCCGATCTGCATCAGGCAGCCGGGGTTCCCGGTGGCCACGACGTCGGGATCGGCGGCGGCGATCGCGGCGAGCTTGACGGCGAGCACCTCGCCCGAGAGTTGCGGCTCGGCGAGTGCGTAGATGCCGGCGCTGCCGCAGCACCGCTCGCTCCCCTCGAGCGGGACCTGCACGAGGCCGGGGATCGCGTCCAGGACCGCGCGCGGCGCCGCGGCGACGCGCTGCGCGTGGAGGAGATGGCAGGGGGCGTCGTAAGCGACGCGCAACGCCAGCGGGCGGCCCGGCTTCGGCCCGTGCGCGGCGAGCACCTCGCTCACATCGCGCACCCGTTCCGCGAACGCGCGGGCGCGCGCTTCGAGCGGGTCGCCGGCGAGCCACTCGCCGTAGGCCTTGAGCGCGGCGCCGCATCCGGCGCTGTTGGTGACCACCGTGGCGCCGGGCGCGGCCGCGTCGAAGGCGCGCACGTTCTCGCGCGCCAGCTCGCGCGCGGCCGCATCCTGGCCGGCGTGGGCCGCGAGGGCGCCGCAGCAGACCTGGCCCCGCACCTCGCGGGTGGCGACGTCGTTGACGGCGAGGGTGCGGATGGTGGCGTCGTGCACGTGGCCGAAGAGCCCGTCCATCACGCAACCGCGGAACAGCGCGGTTTCGTCCGGCCCGCCGGCCAGCATGCGTGACCGCGCGGGCGTACCGTTAGGCGCCGTCGCGGCCAGCATCGCAAGCGCCCCCACCAGGCGGGGAGCGCCCTCGCCCGCGCCGCGCGCGAGGGCCGCCGGCAGCCCCGTGGCCCGCGCCAGCCGCGATGCCGCCCAGAGCAGGCGCTGGCGCGCCGGCCGGGCCAGCACCCAGAGGCCGGCGCGGATCGCGGGGGTGAGGGGCCGGGTCCGCGCGATCTCGGCCCGCGCGGCCTCGAGGGCGGGGCCGAAGAGGACGCCGGCCGGGCAGACGCTCTCGCAGCCGCGGCAGCCGAGGCAGCGGTCGAGATGGCGGACCAGCGCGGGGTCGTCGGCGGGAAGCTCGCGGCGCTCCAGCGCGCGCATCAGCACGATGCGCCCGCGCGGCGAGTCGCTCTCGTCGGCGGTGACCTCGTAGGTGGGGCAGGCGGGCAGGCAGAAGCCGCAGTGGACACACGGGTCGAGTCCCGCCCACGCGTGGGCGTGCGCGCCGGTGCGGGGCGGACGCGGCGGGGCGGCGGGCCCCGGTGGCGCGTGGACGGCGGTCACGCGAAGAGCGGCACGGCGAAGACGCCGTTCGGGTCGTAGATGGCGCGGAGCGTCTCAGTGAGGCGCCGCGGGCCGGGCGGCATCGCTCCCCACACGCCCACCGCCGCGCGCGTCGCCGCGTCGGCGCGTTCGAGCGTGACGGGCCACCCGCGCCTGGCCGCGCGCTCGCGCAGCGCGCGGACGGATGCCGACGTGACCCCGCCGGCCCCCAGCCTCACGGTGCCGCGCGGCACCGTCACGCTCGTGCCCAGAAGATCGCCGAGATGCTCGGCGCCTAACGCAACCGCGTCCGGCCAAGCGGCCGGGTCGGCGCCGACGCGCAGGATCACGGGCCATGAACCCACCACGCTCCGCCACACCTCCCAGGGTGTAGGGTGTAGGGTGTAGGGTGTCGTGGGGATCTCACGGCAATCATGAGCGTCCGTGACGACCCGCGCGGCCGCGTCCAGCTCCTCTTGAGCCGCGCGCGCGGTCCCGATGGCGCGCAGCGCGAGCGCCCAGCCTTCGCCGAGCCCGAGCGAGGCCGCCAGCGGCGGGCTGAGCGACTCGAAGGCGTGCACCGCCGTGTCCGCGCGGAGGAGCCGGGCCGTCGCCGCCGCGATCGCGGTGAGGGAGCCGGTCCAGACCCGCGTGAGGTCGGACTGGGCGCGGGCGCGCAGGCGCAGGTGGACCTCGGTGATCACGCCGAAGCCGCCGTGCCCGCCCACCACGACCTTGGCGAGATCGAACCCGGCCACGTTCTTCACCACCCGCCCGCCGATCCGCACCACGGTCCCGTTGCCCGCCACGACCGTCATGCCGAGGACCTGGTCGCGCGGCGGACCAAAGCCGGCGGCCAGCGGCCCGCCGCCGCCCGTCGCGAGCGCGCTCCCCAGCGTGCGGTCCGCGGGCCCGGGCGGGTCGAGCGCCAGCCACGCGTCGCCTTCGCCGAGCGCGGCGGCGAGCCGGTCGAGCCGGCATCCCGCGCCGACGGTGGCGACGAGATCGGCCACGTCGAAACGGGAGATCTCGTCACTGGAGGAGAGATCGAGGGGCGAGGCGCCGGGCGGCGGGTCCGGCCACCAGCGTCCCGTCCCGCGCGGGAAGAGCCGGCGGCCGGCGGCGGCCGCCGCGCGGACCTCGTCCGCTAGGCGGTCGGCGGGGGCGCGCATCGCACGAGTTCGGCCCGGACGGCCGCGACGAAGCCCTTCGCCTCGTCGATCAGCGGCCGGGCGTCCTCGGCCCTCCACCCCGCGAAGCTGCGCTGGTCCGGCCGCATCTCGAAGAGGGTCGCGAAGCCGCTCGGCAGCTCGGTACGCACCATCCGGGTGTACTCGGTAAGGGAGCGCTGCTTGGTCCACGGCTCGTCGCCGAGCCACACCTTCACCATCGCGGCCGCCATGACGCCGGGGTACGCCTCCTCGATGGCCCGTCCGCCGGCGCCGCCCTCCAGGTGACGCTGCGACGCGCCCATCCGCCGCTCCGCGTCCGCGAGCTGTCCCTCCATCTGCGCCAGCCACCGGGTGGGGATCGCGGTCACGCGGCGCTCCAGGGCCGCCACTCGCTGCACTGCGCCGTGGGGACCACCTTGCCGGGGTTGGCGCGCGCCTCGGGGTCGAACGCGCGGCGCGTCGCGGCCATGAGCCCCAGCTCGTCGGGGCCGAAGATCAGCGACATGTAGCCCAGCTTGTCGAGGCCGACCCCGTGCTCGCCCGTGATCGAGCCGCCGGCGGCGACGCACGCCGCCATGATCTCGCCGCTCGCCGCCTCAACGCGCTCGAGCTCGTCCGGATCGCTCGCATCGAAGCTCAGGTTGGGGTGCAGGTTCCCGTCCCCCGCGTGGAAGACGTTGCTCACCCGCAGCCGGTGCCGCGCCGCGATCGCGGCGATGGTCTCCAGCACGTCCGGCAGCGCGGTGCGGGGCACCACCGCGTCCTGCACCACCAGGTCGGCGCTCGCGCGCCCCATCGCGCCGAACGCCTTCTTCCGTCCCTGCCAGAGCCGCTCCCGGTCCGTGGGCGTCTTCGCGACCCGGACATCACGCGCGCCGGCCTGCCGGCAGATGGCCTCGGCGTGCGCCGCTTCCTCCTCGGCGCCGCCAAGCCGGCCGTCCAGCTCCACCAGCAGCACCGCGGCGGCGTCCACCGGGTAGCCGGCCGCGTACACCGAGGCCTCCACCAGCCGGATGATGTTCTGGTCCATCATCTCCAGCGCCGCGGGCACGATGCCGGCCGCGATGATGCGGGTGACCGCTTCCCCCGCCGCGCGCAGCGAAGCGAAGTCCGCGAGCAATGTCCGGATGGTGGACGGCACCGGCACCAGCCGGACGGTGATCTCCGTCGCGATGCCGAACATCCCCTCGCTTCCCACGAAGAGGCCGACGAGATCCGGACCCCACGGCTCGCCGCCCGCGCTCCCGAGCCGGACCAGCTCGCCCGAGGGGAGCGCCACCTCGAGCGCGAGGATGTGATTGGTCGTGACGCCGTACTTCAGACAGTGCGGTCCGCCGGCGTTCTCGGCCACGTTCCCGCCGATCGTGCACGCCGTCTGGCTCGAGGGGTCGGGCGCGTACATGAGCCCGAACGGCAGGGCCGCGCGCGAGAGGGTCGCGTTCACCACCCCCGGCTCCACCACCGCCCGCCGGTTCGCGGCGTCCACGCCGAGGATCCGGCCCAGGCGCGTCAGCGGGATCAGGACCTCGGGCGCGGTGGCGAGCGCGCCCCCCGAGAGCCCGGTGCCGGCGCCCCGCGCCACGAACGACACGCCCTCCGCCTGCAGCAGCGTCAGCACCGCGGAGACCTCGGCGGTGGAGCCGGGGAACACGGCCATGGCGGGCAGGTGATGGTGCGTGGGCAGGCCGTCCGAGGCGAACGTGGCAAGCTCGGCCTTGGCCGTGCGAACGAAGCGAGCCCCGACGATGCGGGCGAGTGCGTCGGCGAGCATGGATGGGTTCCTCACCGCAATGTAGCGGGGGCCAAGGGCCCTTCAAGGCGGGCCCGCGCATTCCCGACCGGGCACGGCCCGCGTATCGTTCACGGACGATGCGGCGAACGCTCGCGGTGCTCGTCTTGCTCGCCGCGCTCCGGCAGGATCCGCCGGCGCGCCTGGAGCTCCACACCGGCGGCTCTTGGGCGCCGTGGCGGGCGTTCGCGCCCGGTTCCCCCGCCAGGCGCGACCCGCTCCTCGAGCGCGTGATCGCCTGGCGCGACTCCGCGCCCGGCCTGAGGCTCGGCGCCTTCGAAGTGCGCACCGAGGGACGGAGCTTCTCCGAGAACAGCGTCGCGATCCTCGAAATCGATCCCGCCCGCTACCGGTTCGTGCTGGACGCCGCGCCGGGATTCGGGCGCCGCACCGCCGACGACTGGATGCGGGACACCAGCGTCGTGGCGGCCATGAACACCGGCCTCTTCCGCGTGAACGGCACGCCGCAGGGCCTGGTGCTGATGGACGGCGTACGCCGGAGCGCGCTGGCCGGATGGCTCGACGTGGTCGTGGCGATCGAGTCGGGGACGCCGCGGGTGACCGGCATCCCCGAGGCGCGGTCCCTTCCCGAGGGCGCGTCGGCGTTCCAGACGCTGCCCTGGCTGGTGCGCGATGGCCGGGTCGTCCTGGGCGTCACGTCGGGTGTCCGGCTCTCCACCACGCACCGCGACCGCCGCATAACGCTGTGCCTCGGCGATGACGGGCTGGTCCGCATCCTGCTCTCGAACTTCGAGGTCTTCGGGCAGACGGCCGGCAGCATCCCCATCGGGCTCACCATCCCCGAGCAGGCGACGATCGCCTCCGCGGCGGGGTGCCGCGACGCCGTCGCGCTGGACGGCGGCATCTCCGCCCAGGTCGTGGCGCGGGTTGGTGCGCGCGTGGTGCGCATGCCGGGGTGGCGCAGGGTCCCGCTGATGATGCTGGTGCGCCGGCGCTGAGCCGGGCACGAGCGTCCGGGCGCGGACGGCGGCGAGCGGCGGCCGTCGGGCGAGGGACTTGCTCCCCTTCGGCCCGGGGCGCTATGTCTAGACCGGCATCTCACGGGTGCTCATCACCCTGTCGTTCACTCGGGATATCTCGGAGGACTTCACCATGACCATGCGACGCGCGCTCCTCGCGACGGCGATCCTCATCGTCGCCGGAGCGCCCGCGGCCCGCGCACAGGCGGACTTCAAAGGCATCTGGGGCTCGGGGCCTAACGACATCTGGGTCGTGGGCGACCGGCCCGTGGCCCTGCACTACGACGGCACGACCTGGAACGAGGTGCCGCTCGGCGTGAACCTCAACGGCTCCACCCTCAACGCCGTCTGGGGGAGCGGGCCGCGCGACGTCTTCGCCGTCGGCGACAACGGGATGATCATCCACTGGGACGGCACGCGCTGGGCGCGGCAGCAGGCCCCGACGAGCAACCAGCTCGTCGCCGTCGCCGGCCGCTCCGCCACCGACGTGTTCGCCCTGGCCCAGTCCACCGACGACCGGATGCCGCCGGCGCTGCTCCGGTACGACGGCCGCACCTGGACCGCGACGCCCCTGTCGATCCCCTTCCGCGCCAACGGCATGGCGATGGCGGGCGCAGAGCTCGTCGTGGCGGGTTTCGTCTACATGGACCCGACACCCTCCGAGCGGCGCCAGGTCGGCGTCCTGGCGCGCATGAGCGCCGCCGGCCGCTGGACCCTGAGCGGCTGGGACGGCCACGCCGTCGGCGACCCGGTGGTGGGCGGCGGCGGCTGGACCGGATTCACCACCGCGGGCCCGGCGATGCTCCTCTATGGGCAGCGCGACGACGGGACCCCTGTCATGGCGCTGTCGACCGGCGGCGCGTTCACGACCCTCCCGCCGGCCGCGTCGGCCATGACCAACACCCGGATCGAGCGGGTGCTCCTCGTGGGTGACGCCACACCGGTGGCGCTGTACGACGGGCCCGGGTTCGCGCGCTTCACCGGCGGGCACTGGGCCGCCGTGTCCGGCGTCCCGAACATCCAGCAGATGATGATGCAGGGGATGATGGCGGCCCAGCAGGCGCAGCAGCAGCCGCGCGGCCAGCGCCCGCCGCCTCCGAACCCGGCGCAGGCGCAGCAGCAGGCGCAGATGATGGCCATGATGGCCAATCCGATGATGATGGCGGCCCGCGTGGCGGCCTTCGACATGAGCGATGCCAACGCGGCGTGGGGCGTCTCCTCGGCGGACTTCTACGTGGTGACGAACAACGGCCGCGTCACCCATATTCTCGCCGATGACGCGACGATCGCCTACGACGCCAGCTGCGCCGACCCGATGTCCGCGGGGATGAACCCGATCTGCCAGATGATCCAGATGAACCAGCAGCAGCACCACTGAGACGTTGGAGCAGGGAACGCCTTGAACGCGAAGGGCCCGCCGACGGCGGGCCCTTCGCGCTTC
>JBGPHD010000084.1:0-12831 GCA_041484135.1 Gemmatimonadota bacterium | reverse complement strand
GGCGGTGTCGACACCGACGTGCACGGGAAACGACCGGGCGAAGGCGTACTTCTGATCCGGGGTCATCGGCCAACTCGCAGCAGGAGGAGCCGCTGAAGCGACTACCGGCTGGCGGGACGGGTCAAGCGGGTATAGATGTCTAGCCTAAGCGACCCATATGGACTGACCTGTCCGCTCCCTGAGCCCTATTGCCGCCTCTTTCGAAGCGGCGTTGGTGGCGGAGACCTGGTGCATGCGGCCGAGCATCTTGTAGGGGCCCTGAATACCGGGCCCAGCGGCGCGTGGAATCGCACAGTGCTCGCGACGATTGCGGGCGTTCACGAAGACGTTCTCGGAGCACAGAGGTCACGTCACCTCACGGGAGGGTTAGCAAACGCGTTCTTGCATGTGGCCGGTTCATGCATGCTCACTCGAGCTCTTGGCCCGGATGAAGCGCAAGAGATCACTGATGCGCATGAGGTGAAGACCAACAAGGATGACCCCGTTGACAAGGGCGACTCTCACGTAGATCAGAACAACAACGCGCTTGGCCGACGGCTCGGCAGTGACCAGGGAAACGCGAGCAAGAGTTGCGAGGACCTTGCTGAGAGGAGCTTGGCTAATGGTAGCGCCGAGATTCTTGTTGTTCCTTAGCCGCAGGCCAAGTGCCGTCCTGCTGGCTACTGTGACACTTGTAGGAAGTGGCTGTGCTCAACCCAGCCAACACGCATCGGAGTTCATGTTGCCGCAGGCCGAGGGTGCCGCGCTTGGAATGAGTCTTGATCAGCTTAGGGCGGCGCGGCCAAGAGTAATCGAGGACTCCCATGCAATCTGGGAGCCTGGCGGAGTCGTCGGCGAGAATGCGTATTGGTTCTCCAAGCCCCGGTTTCCGGGCCGAGCTCAGCTGGACGCGTGTGCAGGTTGTAGGGTGTCTGCCGTCCAAATGAACCTCGACACAGGTGACGAATCAGAGTTTGCGCGCCGCAAGGACACGGTGTACGCGCGCTGGGTCGGCATCGCAGGCACTCCCACGGACACCATGCGTGATAGCTCACGAGCTCTTGGTAGCAACGCATTCCTCCCGGGAACCGCATTCGTCTGGAGCCTGCGTGAGGTCAGGCTGGTCTTAGCCTTCGAAGATAGCTCGGCAGGGCCGAACTACGCGCCCGGCCGCATGCTCCGCGCCATCGTTCAGGACAAACGCCTTCCACTCACGGTGACTTGGCCGTTTCGAGGCGAGGGCACAAGTAACTAGGCTGCCTCGGAATCGGGTGGCTGCCCCTGCTCGCGCACTCTGCTCCACTGCGACGCCCGGCTGCGGCCGGGTGCCGTGTTTGCGGCGGCGGCGCTGCTGGGCGTGGGCCAGGGCCTCGACCATCTTGAAGACAGCGCGCTGGTCGGCAGGGGCGAGGTCTTCGACCTTCTGGAGACGCTTGAGCAGGCGGGCGCGCTTGGGCGAGCGCTTCTCGGCGATCGCCTCCAGCCCGAGCAGTTAGTCAGCTGACACCTTCAGCGCCGTGACCAGGTCCGCAAGCAGTGTACCCGGCGGCTGCGCGTTCGGACGACTGTTGCCTCTGGGACACAGACGCGGTCTCAGGTGCCGGCTCCAGGGTGCCTGGCGGGCAGCTCCCTATTGCAGCTCTCGCGCCCTCTCCCATATTCCGCCGCATTCGCAGGCCACTCCAGAGAGGTTGCATGAGCGATCGTACGGGGATCGAGTGGACCAACGCGACGTGGAACCCGATGACGGGCTGCACGCAGATCTCCGCCGGCTGTGACCACTGCTATGCACTCCGCATCGCCATAACGAAGACCCGCGATCTGTACCTCGCGCACGACCCTGTCCGTCTGACCGAGGAGAATCGGTCGAATCCGTTCGCGCCCCGCTTCTGGGACGATCGCCTCGATCAACCGCTCCGCTGGAGAGAGCCTCGGCGGATCTTCGTGAACAGCATGTCCGACGTTTTCCACGCGCACTTCACCGTCCAGCTGATACAGCGCGTCTTTGACGTGATGAACCGCTCTCCGCAGCACCAGTTCCAGGTCCTCACTAAGCGACCGGAACGCGCGGCTCGCCTGGCGTCACACCTCAATTGGACACCGAACATCTGGATGGGCACGAGCATCGAGGACATGCGCGTTGCTCGTAGAGCCGACGCTCTGCGCGGGATTCCGGCAGCGGTCCGGTTCATCTCGGCGGAGCCATTGCTCGGCCCTCTGGAAGCGCTCGACCTCGGCGGCGTGCACTGGGTAATCGGAGGCGGCGAGAGCGGTGTAGGCGCTCGGCGCTGCGATCCCGCATGGGCCACCGGCCTGCGCGATCTCTGCCGGCGCCAAGGCGTAGCGTTCTTCTGGAAGCAGTGGGGCGGACGCACACCGAAGGCCGGGGGCCGCGAGTTGGACGGAAGGACGTGGGACGAATACCCGGTCGAGCTAGCTCTCAGATAGCACGTCCGGGAAGGAGCACATTTCCACGACTTGCCTCTTGAGCCAGCCGCGCCGCCTGAGTTCTGTCCTGATCTCCTGACACTGGAAGTCGAAGACATCGGTCTCATCGAGGAGCGTGCGCCGAACCGAGCCCTCGTCCTCCCCTTTCTTGCCCGACCAGCGGACATCCTGCCCGTGAAACCGCTCCAGCAGGACGGAGATCACCGCCCCCATCGGCATGCGCAGATCCTGCTTCATCAGCTCACGCATCGTCGCCGAGAGATGCTCCCTGCCGAGACTCGTGCTCACGGCCTCCTTCATGGTGGTGAAGCCCTTGCGCGACTTGCAAGCGTGCACCAGGCAGTACTTCCGGCCACCCTTGCTGCCGCGCATCGGCAGCACGGTGACCGTGGCTGCTCCCGCCTCGAGCATCTTCGTCGCGAACCTGACGATGAGCGCCCGCCTCACCTCTTCGTCCGGTTTGCCCTTGAGGTCCTCCTCCCACGATGTGTCCCCGAGCGCACTGGTAATGGCGGCTTTCGCGGACGGAACGAACGGCTCCCGTGCGCTCTGCCTCCGGGCTGCCTCGGCGTTGAGAGCGGCCGCCTCGGCGGAGTCCAGTTCCGGAAACAGTGAGGGTGAAGCAGCCAGACGGGCAAGCTGCTCCTCCACCTTGTAACCCGCGTGCACCACTCCTCGGAGTCGCATCGCTCCGACATCGTGGAAGAGGGCGAGGATCTCGTTGTGTGGGCCGGCCAACATCTTCGGGTAGGATTCTGCATTCAGACCTTGGAGGCCGAACGGGTCGAGAAAGAACAGTGTCGGGGCATTGCTCGTCGTCGCCACTATCTCGTCAATGTGATCCGATGCTGAGCCGTGAACGGACTGGACGCAGCCCGGCTCGATCTCATTGAACCGCTTCAGGACAGTCTGAAGCTCCTCGAAGGCTCGCGTGCTTGACTCTATCGCGATCACCCGCATCCGCGCGGCGGACCGGCTCGCCGTCCCGCGGAAATGAGCTCGCACCTGTTGCGCGATCCTGCACGCGATGATCGGCGAGCCGTCGCTCCCCCGCTTGTCCCTCCCCGCGCCGGCGAACCCATCCACGAAGAAGACGGTGTCTCCCGCCCCGGCCCACTGGAGCAGCTTGAACGCCCACGCCGCGAGATACGCCTCGAGGATCGCGTGTTTGAGGAGGGTGTGGTCCTGAAACTCCTCGAAGAACCGCTCACGACGTGTCATGAGCCCCCGGTGACGGTCTTCCTCACGCCCTCGAAACCTATCCCTACCTGCCGCACCCGCCACCACACCGTGCGCGGCGTCACACCTAGCACCCACGCGGCCTTGGCCAATCCGTCACGGCCGGCGGTCGCCCAGTGTCTTGATGGCCCGAACATCGATCCGCCGGTCTCGCGCCCACCGGCGCACCGTCTTCCGGTTCACGCCCAGCCGCCGCCCCGCCGCCGTCAGATTCCCGCCCTCCTCCCGCAGCACCTCCGCCAGCCCGTCCGCGCGCCGCGCCGCCCCCGCCGCCCGCGCCTCGGCCATGCACCCCGCCCGCCGCAGGAACCGCCGCGGCAGGTGCGCCATCGTGATCTCCCCCTCACCCGCCAGCTCCGCCGCGTAGCAAAGGACCATCTCCAGCTCTCGCACGTTCCCAGGCCAACGGTACGCCCTGAACAGATCCAGCACCTCCGGGTCTAACCCTACTGGTCCCCTTCGCGCCGCAACGGCCGCTCTCTCCAACACGTGCGACACCAGCGAGTCCAGGTCCTCGAGCCGCTCCCGGAGCGGCAACAGGCGGATCTCGTGGAATCCCAGCCGGTGCGCGAAGTCCTCCCGCAGCCGCCCCGCGCGCACCAGATCCTCGAGATCGCGCTGCGTCCCCACCAGGAACCGGACGTCCAGGATCAGGTCCCGCGTCCCACCTAACCGCCGCAGGCTCCGCCCCTCCAGCAACCCCAGCATGGAGCCCTGGGCCCGCTTCGACACGTCCCCCAGCTCGTCGAGGAAGAACGTCCCACCTAACGCGCGCTCGATGAGCCCCAGCTGCCGGTCCACCGCTCCGGAGAATGCGCCCCGCTCGTGCCCGTACAGGGTGCTGTGGAGCAGGCTCGGGGCGATCTCTTTCCCCGCCACCTGCACGTAGGCGCCCGCGCGGCCCGACGCGAGGTGCAGGGCGCGGGCCACCACGTCCTTGCCCGCACCGGTCTCCCCCGCGATCACCACGGGATGCGCCAAGGGGCCCAGCCGCGCGATCTCGGCTCGCACCGCGATCGCGTGACGGCTGACCCCGACGAAGTCCGGCGGACGATCGGCGCGCATGCCTCGTACGCATTCGGGATGGGCCGCGCCAGCCCCTGCGGCTCGACTCGCGCCCATGCTGTGATTGGATGTGCTGCGATGGGGACTGAGGCCCGCACCTCCCGGCACTGCCACCCGCGCGCCCGCGTCCCCCGGCGTACCAAGGCGCGCACCCGGACCATATAACACGTTGTCGAGACGACCGCGAGACCGAAAAACCGAGGTTGAACGCGAACCCTAACGGCTGACCACCTCCGAGGACAGCGACCCTCGGACTGTCCTCCTACGGTGACGCCGATATGCGCAGCAGCCGCTCGGCATTCCCGCCCAGGATCCCCGCCTTGTCGCTCTCGGAGACCGGCAACCCGCGCAGGCTCGACAGCATGGACGGGATGCTCCCGATCATGTGCGGATAGTCGCTGCCGGCGAGGATGTGGTCGGCCCCCGCGAACTCGATCGCCAACCTGAGCGCATGCGGGTCGAAGTTCACCGTGTCGTAGTAGAACCGCTTCAGGTACTCGCTCGGCGGACGATCGATCTTCGCGCGACACTCCTTGAACGCGCGGAAGCCGCGATCGAACCGCTCGGCGATGAAGGGGACCGCGCCGCCGAGGTGCGAGAGCACCCACGAGATCCTGGGATAGCGCTCGGGCACCCCCGCGTACACCAGGTGCGCCGCCGCCAGCGTGGTGTCCATCAGGAACCCCACCATCGGCATCAGCCAGTACTGCGTCATTGCTTCGACGCCCACCGGCGCCGTGGGATGGATGTGCAGCACGGCGCCCAGCTCGTTGGCCGCCGCGTAGAGCGGCTCGTAGCGCGCGTCGGCGAGCGCCACGCCGTTCACGTTGCTGAAGAGCATCGCGCCCGGCATGCCTAACTCCGTGACGGCACGCCGTAGCTCGAGGACCGAGGCGGCGGGGTCGTTGAGCGGCAGCGTGGCGTAGGCCCGGAACCGCGGGCGCTCGCGGGCGATGGCCGCATAGGCGTCGTTCACCAGCCGCGCCAGCTCCACCGCGCGCGCCGGCGTCTCGACGTGCGTCCCGGGCGTGGTGAACGAGATGACATGGACGTCCACGCCCTCGCGCGCCAGCACGCCGTCGCGATAGGCGATGTCGCGATGGCCCTGCACCGCGACGTTGTAGTCGCCCGGATAGTGGAGCATCGGGTTGCCGTCGGCGTCCATCGTCAGGCGGACGCTGCTCCGTCCCGCCTTCAGCTCGTCGAGGTAGGCCGGCGGATAGAAGTGGTTGTGAACGTCAACGACGCGCATAGCGGGTCCAGAGGAAGTAGATGGGAAGCCCGGCGGCCACCAGGCCGAGGCCGATGCCGCTGTCGAGCGGGGAAGAGACGATCTGCCGCACCGCGACCGCCGCGGCCGCGACGACGAACACCAGCGGCACGAGCGGAAAGCCCCATACCATGTAGCGCGGCGCGTACCGGGGCCGCCCACGCAGCTTCATGAGACCCGCCGCCATCAGGGCGAAGAAGATCCACTCCGTGTACACCACCCGGCCGAAGAGCTGCGCATACGTCCCCGTCGCGACCAGCACCGAGGACCAGAGGGCTTGAAGCAGTATCGCGCGCGCGGGCGTGTGGAACGTGGGGTGCACGTAGCCGAGCCAGCGGAAGAGCAAACCGTCCTGCGCCATCGCGTAGTACACCCGCGGCCCCGCCAGGATGATCCCGGAGAGCGCACCTAACGTCGAGAGGATAACGACCCCGGAGATCACGTTCGCGCCGCCCGCGCCGAGCACCGCGTTCGCCGCGTCGGCGGCGACGGCGGTCGAGTGCGTCACGGTGGCGAGCGGCAGGATGTAGAGGTACACGCCGTTGAGCAGGATGTAGCACGCCGTCGCGATGAGGGTGCCGATCGCGAGCGCGCGCGGCATGGTGCGCTCCGGCGCGATGGTCTCGTCGCCGGCGTAGGTCACCATGTGCCAGCCACCGAAAGCGAAGAGCCCCGCGCCAACCGCGAGCACGAAGGCGCCGAGCGACACGCCACCGGCCATGCCGCCCGGGCTCGCCCCGCCGGTGGCGGCCATGCCGGCGGCTGTCGGGCCGCCACCCGCTCCGAGCGAGGCACTCAGCACGAAGTGCTCGGGCACCCGTGAGCCCAGGGCGATCCCCA
The DNA here is from genome assembly GCA_041484135.1 of Gemmatimonadota bacterium. Lineage (GTDB taxonomy): Bacteria > Gemmatimonadota > Gemmatimonadetes > Gemmatimonadales > JACORV01 > JACORV01. The sequence goes on along the minus strand of JBGPHD010000084.1, from coordinate 5,990 downwards.
CGACCACGATCCCCACCACGGCGGCCACCTTGGCGATCGTCAGCCCGGTCTGCACCGCGCTCCCCTGTCTGACACCTAACGCATTCACGGCGGAGAGGCCGAGGATCGCGGCGATGGCCACCACCTTCAGGTGGAACGGACCAAGCGGTGTGAAATGGCCCACGTAGCGCGCGAAGACGACGCTGATCGCCGCGACGATGCCGGAGTGCATGCTCCAGAACATCGCCCACCCCCAGAGGAATCCCAGCGACGGCCCCCACGACTCCTTGAGGAAGACGTAGACGCCGCCGCTCCGCGGGAACTGCGACGCCAGCTCCGCGCAGATGAGCGCGCCCGCCAGGGTGAGCGCGCCCGCCACCGCCCACGCCAGGAACACCCCGGCGACGGAGGGGACGCGCGCCGAGATCACCGACGGCTGCACGAAGATGGACGCGCCGAGGATCGTGCCCACCACCATGGCGGTGGCGCGCACCGGTCCGATGGAGCGGGAGAGCGCGGCGGCGGGTGGGGTCATGGAGCGGCGCCGAACTTAGCGCGCGGCGGCACGATTCCGTAAGACGGCGGGCCGGGGCTACCTTTGGGCCATGATCGAGCAAGCCCTGGAGCTGGCGCGGAAGCGCGCCAGCGCCGCCGACGCGATCCTCCGCGATGAGACCCAGCTCAGCCTCAAGTTCGAGACGGGGCGCCTCAAGGAGAACGCGCTCCGCCAGGAGGCGGGCCTCAACCTCCGCGTCTTCACCGACGGCCGCTACGGCGTCGCGGGCACCACCGACGTCTCCGATGTCGCCGACGTGGTCACCCGCGCCCTCGCCTCGGCGGAACAGGGCGACGCCCTGACCTTCGACCTCCCCGCGTCGGCCCCGCTCCCCGCGATCTCCACCTTCGACGACCGCGCGGCGGGAATGGACGTCGCCTCCCTCGCGGCGATCGGCCGGAGCATCGTCGAGCGCCTCACCCGGCCCGGGTGGCAGGTGAGCGCGTCGGTGGACCGCTACGTCGAGACCACCACCTTCGCCAATACCGCGGGCCAGACGTTCTCCTACCGCGCGACGGGGATCAGCGTCTCCGCCGAGGTGGCGCGCGTCGCCGGTGACGACGTGCTGATGGCGTACGATTCCGCCGCGGCGACCGGCGTCCCCACGGACGAGGAGCTTGCCGGCATCGCCCTTAGCATCGTGACGCGGATGGAGCGCGCCGAGCGGATCGCGGCGCCCCCCGAGGGCCGGCTCCCCGTGCTCTTCACGCCCAACGGCAGCGCGGCCCTCTTCCTTCCCGTCCGCCAGGCTATCTCCGGCAAGACGGTGCTCCAGGGGGTCTCCCCGTTAGGTGGCAAGATCGGCGAGCAGCTGTTCGACCCCAAGGTCACCATCGTGGACGACCCGCTCGTCGCCACCCGCCTCGGGAGCCGCCCCGCCGACGACGAGGGCGTTCCCTCGCGCCGGCTCGCGCTCATCGAGAAGGGCGTGGTGCGCGCGTTCGTCTACGACCTCGAGACCGCGGCGCGCGCCGGCGGCGGGATCCGCTCCACCGGCCACGGCCGGCGCGGCACCTTCGGCAAGCCGGGGATCGGCTTCTCGAACCTGGTGATGGACGTCGGCACGCTCGACGAGGCGGCGCTCCTCAAGGAGGTCGGTCACGGCTTGGTGGTGGACGAGCTGATCGGCGTGGGGCAGGGGAACGTGGTGGGTGGCGCGTTCTCCCATCCTGTCGCCCTCGCGTTCCGCGTGGACGGTGGCGAGATCACCGGCCGCGTGAAGGACGCCGCGGTGGCGGGGAACGGCTACGAGCTCCTGAAGCGCATCCGCGCCGTCGGGAAGGATGCGAAGTGGAACAGCGGCACCAGCCTGGTGCCGCCGCTGGTCATCGACGCGGTGAACGTCGCGCGCCGCTGAGCCGCCCGCGCGGCGCCCGCCGTCGCGGGTGTGACGCGACCCCGGCATCGAAGGTCTTTGGCTCCAGGATGTCCCACTTCACGGAGCCACGGATGAGACTGACCCGATTCCTCGGCATGACCCTGGCGGTCCTCGCGGCCGCCTGCAGCGACTCGGCCAGCGGGCCGGGGTCGGGGTCCAACCGCACCCAGGTGTTCATCACCGACAGCCCATTCCCCTATGATGCCGTCGCGCGGGTGGACATGCACATCGTCCGCATCGACGCGTCGACGTCGCTCGACACCACCGGACTCGATCCGGCGGTCTGGGTCCCGGTGGTCGAGCCGCGGCGCACGGTGAACCTCCTCGAGCTCACGGCGGGCGCGAAGAGCCTCCTGGGCGAGGTGGACCTCGCGGCCGGCCAGTACAGGGCCCTCCGCGTGGTGATCAACACCGCCCTCTCCTCCATCACGATGAAGGACGGCTCGGCGGCGGCGGTGCAGTGGCCGGTGCAGGGTCAGTTGACGCTGTACGCGTACGTCGAGGACCCGCTCGCGGTGGAGCCGGCCGGCGCGCGCATCGTGCTCGACTTCGACGTGGGCCGGAGCTTTCTCCCGCTGGGCGCGAACGGGTTCGTCTTTCTCCCCTGGATCCGCGCGGTGAACGAGGCGGCGACCGGCTCGCTCGCGGGGACGGTGTGGGGCGGCGGGACCATCGAGGGCGGCGGCGCGCCGCTGGCCAACGCGACCGTCACCATGCTGCGCGGCAACTTCCAGCTCTCCCCGGGCACCTGGTGGGTCGCGGCCACCGGCCGCACCGGCGCCGACGGGGCCTACCGCATCGGCTACCTCGGTGAGGCGACGTACATCGTCCGCGTCGAGGCCACCGTCGGCGGCTCGCCCTCCTGCCTCGTCTTCTCCGATGTCGTGGTGCAGCGCGGCGCGATCGCGACCCTGAACGCGGCGCTGCCGAACGGACCGCTCTCCTGCGGGGGCGGCACCGACACCAGCGGCACCGACACGACGGGCACCACCCCCGGCCCCATCGCGTCCATCTCGATCAGCCCGGCCATGCAGACGGCGAACCTGAACGACTCGCTCGGCGTGTTCGCGAGCCTGAGCGACGCCAACGGCTCCTGGACCACCGGGCAGGTGGTGTGGACCCTCAGCGATTCCACGCTAGTCGCGATCCAGGGGCAGGGCGGCCAGTGGATGCTGCTCCGGGCGAAGAAGGCGGGGACGCTCACCGTCACCGCCGCCGCCAACGGCAAGACCGGGAGCGGGACGATCGTCATCCAGCCATGACACGTTAGGTAGCCGGCAACAGAACGGGGGCCCGATTCGGGCCCCCGTTTCGTCGTGTGGCGCGCGGCGCTACGCCGCGCCCAGGATCGTCCGGTAGTCGGCGCCCTGCGCCATGTGCTCGTAGAGCGAGGTCAGCGTCTCCGGCGAGCCCACCAGCCAGCGGCAGCGGTGGTCGCCGCGCGAGCGGCACTCGACCTCCATCACCGCGAGCCCCGCCTCGGCGATCCGGGTCATGAAGTCCGCGAGCAGTCCCGAGGTGAACGAGCAGGAGGGGTACTGGAGTCCGGCGTCGGGCTGCGCCTCGGGCCAGTTCAGGGAGTCCACGGCGAAGGTCGCGTCGCCCAGCGTCTCCACCTCCACGGTCCCCCAGCCCAGCGACGAGAAGAAGCGCGACAGCACCTCGGCGAGGCGCGGCGCCGCCAGCTCCTTCGGGTCTTCCACGCCGGCCACGCCCGGCAGCCACGCGGCGAACGCCTTGTACGCGCCCTCGCCGGCGGCGTAGCCGGCTTCCTGGAGCGCCTGGGCGCCCACCCGGTCGCGCAGCGTGTAGAGCGCGCGGGGCGACAGCGCGACCAGCGACGAAGCGGCCAGGGAGATGTCGGTCATCAGGCGCTCAATCTAGGAGGGCGCGCCGAGCTTGTCCAACAGCGTGGCCTCGTCCCAGACCGGGATGCCGAGCGTCGTGGCCTTCTCCAGCTTGCTCCCGGGCTCCTCCCCCGCCACGATCGCCGTGGTCTGCTTCGACACGCTGCCCGTCACCGAGCCGCCCGCCGCCTCGATCCGCTTGGTGGCCTCGCCGCGGGAGAGCGTGGGCAGCGTGCCCGTGAGCACGAAGGTCTGTCCGGTCAGCGGGCCCTTGGCGGCGCTGCGCTGCGGCTCCGACATCTTGAGTCCCGCATCGCGCAGCCGGTCGATGAGCGCCTTGTTCCTCGCCTCGGCGAAGAAGCCCGCCACCGCCTCGGCGATCGTGGGGCCGATGCCGCGCACCTCTCCGATCTCCTCGGCGCCGGCCTTCATCAGGGCGCCCATCGTCCCGAACCGCCGGGCCAGCAGCTCGGCGGCGCCCTCGCCCACGTGCCGGATGCCGAGGGCGAAGAGCAGGGTGGAGAGGGGCCGCTCCTTCGAGGCCTTGATGGCGTCCACCAGCTGCTCGGCGGATTTCTCCGCGAAGCCCTCGATGGCGACCAGCGCGTCCGCCTTGACGTCGTACAGGTCCGCCACGTCGGCGATGAGGCCGGCGTCGAGCAGCTTCTGCACCCGCTCGTAGCCCAGCCCCCGGATGTCCATCGCGTTGCGCGAGGCGAAGTGGACGATCCCCTCCAGCACCCGTCCCGGGCACGAGACGTTGGGGCAGTAGGTCATGATCTCGTCCTGTGGCCGCTCGACCTTGGCGTCGCAGCGGGGGCAGCGGCCGGGCATGGTGAACGCCCGCTCGTTGCCGGTGCGCCGCTCGCGCACGGGGCCCAGCACCTGCGGGATGACCTCGCCGGCGCGGGTCACCTCCACCCAGTCGCCGATGCGGATGTCCTTGGCGGCGATGAGGTCGGCGTTATGCAGGGTCGCGTTGGACACCGTGACGCCGCCGATCTCCACCGGCTCGAGCTCGGCCCACGGATTGAGCGCCCCCGTCCTTCCGACGTTGATCTTGATGTCGAGGAGCTTCGTCACCGCGACTTCCGGCGCGAACTTCCGGGCGATGGCCCAGCGCGGCTCCCGCCCCCCGATCGTGCCCAGCTCCTCGTGCAGGACCAGCGGATCCACCTTCACCACCACGCCGTCGGCGCCGAACGGCAGGGTGTCGAGCGCGGGTTCGAGGGTCGCGACCGCGGCGGTGACGCCCGCCAGGTCCTTCACCCGCTTCCGGTGCGGCTCCACGCCGAAGCCCCAGGCCGCGAGCCCGTCGAGCAGGGCCGCCTGGGTCTTGAAGGGCGCGCGTCCCTCGGGCACCTCGAGCGTGAACGCGAAGAAACGGAGGCCCCGCTCGCGCGTCAGGCGCGAGTCGAGCTGCCGGAGCGCGCCGGCCGCGGTGTTGCGCGGGTTGGCGTAGAGCGGCTCACCGGCCTCCGCGCGCTTCTTGTTGAGGGCCTCGAAGGCGGCCCTGGGGAGATAGACCTCGCCCCGCACCTCCATGAGCGGCGGCCAGCCTTTGCCTTCGAGGCGGAGGGGGATGTCGGGGACGGTGCGCAGGTTCGACGTGGCGACCTCGCCGGTGACGCCGTTGCCGCGCGTGGTCCCGCGCGCCAGCACGCCGTCCTCGTACGTGAGGCAGACCGCCGCGCCGTCGATCTTCACCTCGACCGTGTAGCCCGCGCCCACCACGTCGGGTGCGATGCGCGCGTTGCGCTCCTCCCACTCCCGGAGCTCGTCGTCGCTGAAGGCGTTGGCGAGGGAGAGCATCGGCACCAGGTGCTGGTGCTTCTCGAACTTCGCCGCCGGCTCGGCACCCACACGCAGCGTGGGGGAATCGGGGGTGCGGAGGCCGGGGTCCGCGGCCTCGAGGTCCTGGAGCTCGCGGAAGAAACGGTCGTACTCGGCGTCGGACATCTCCGGCGCGTCGAGCACGTAATACGCGTGGATGGCCCGGCTGAGGATGCGGCGCAGCTCGGCGGCGCGCCGCGTGGCTTGCGGCATCTACCCCTTCGCCTCTTCGGCGACGACCGCCATCGTCACGCTCACCAGCCGTTCCAGCTCCGCCGCCGAGCTCTGCGGGAGGAGCTGCTCGAGCGAGGCCTGGTCGTGGGCGGTGAACGCGTTCAGCAGCCGCTGGAGATAGGAGAGGAGCGCGAGGCGCTGCATGTCGGCGCGGCGCATCTCC
>JBGPHD010000083.1:0-12899 GCA_041484135.1 Gemmatimonadota bacterium | reverse complement strand
GTCGCCAACGCCTCGCCCGCGGGGGACACGCTCCCGGTGCTCGCCGCGGCGGAGGCCACGATCGTGCTGGCGAGCGCGGACGGCGAGCGCCGGGTGCCCTTCACGGCCTTCTACACGGGCTACCGCGCCAGCGTGCTGCGCGCCGACGAGCTGATCGCCGCCGTGGAGGTGGCGCCCGTCGAGGGGACCCAGTGGTTCCGGAAGGTGGGGACCCGCGCGGCGCAGGCCATCTCGAAGATCGTGATGGCGGCGGTGCGGGGGCCGCGGCCGCGGGTGGCGCTGGGGAGCGTGGCGCCCACGGTGGTGCGGCTGCCCCGGGTGGAGGCGGCGCTGGCGGCGGGCTCGCTGGAGGGCGCGCGGCGCGCGCTGGCCGAGGAGATCCATCCCATCGACGACGTGCGGTCCACGGCGGCGTACCGGCTGCGGGTGAGCGGCAATCTGCTGGAGCAGTTCTGGCGCGAGACGGCGCCGGCCGGGGCCGGTCAGCCGTTGTAGATCTTGCCGCTCTTCGCCCGGTAGAGCTCGATCACCGCCACCGCTTCCGCCCGGCAGACCTCGTGTACGATGGTGATGCCGCGCTCCTCGAGGTAGCGGTACGAGTCGGCGAAGACGGGCCCTTCCTCGAAGTCGAGCCGCGTGGCGTCCTCGCGCGCCGCGCCGCAGACCACCCGCTTCACCCCGCTCCACAAGGTCGCGCCCAGGCACATCGCGCAGGGCGCGCAGGAGGTGACCAGCTCGTGGGCGGGCATCCCTGGAGCACCTAACGTGAATGAGCCGAGGCGCCGCTGGGCCATCATGAAGGCGACCATCTCGCCGTGCAGGGCGCAGTTGTGGAGGCGGACGACGCTGTTCATCCCCACCGCGACCAGCCGCCCGGAGTCCCGCTCGAAGATCGCCGCGCCGAAGGGCCCCCCCGTCTCGCGCTCCACGTTCTCCCGCGACAGCGCGATGGCGAGCCGCATCTTCTCCTCGTCCGAGGCGTAGCGCCGGTCCCACGCCACCACCGCGTCCACCCACGCGGGCGTGTCGATCCGCAGCTCCGGGACGGGCGTCATCCGCTCAGGCCCAGGACACCCGGTAGCGGCACACCGCGCCGTGGGTGGCACGGCACTCTTCCTCGACCATCGCCACGCCGGTGCAGCCGCACATCTCGAGCGCGCGCTTGTGCCAGCCGATTACCGTGAGGCAGTCGGGCCCGCTGAACGTCTCGGCCTCCCGGGTGGTCAACACGGCCTCGCGGTCGCCGGTCCGCTCGTACTCCCGGCGCCCGGTCTCGTAGTAGAGCCGGTAGATGACGGGCGCCTTGGCCAGGAAGCCGTGCGGGTTCCCCGGCGTGAGGAAGGTCTGGTGCAGCGTGGTCAGGTTCTTCTCCGCCGACGCCGCGCCGAGTCGCTCGAAAAAGGCGGGATCCCCGTCGCCGAGGACGCGGAAGATCGCGTCGTCGAGACGCTGGCCCAGCTCGAACGGATACCACTTGACCGTGAGGATGATCTTCAGCGCCTCGCGGTCCTCGGCGGAGAGGTTGGCGAGCAGTTGCTCGCGGCCGGCGTCGCCGAAGTGCTCGTGGACGAATGCCAACCGGGACTTCAGCACGGTCCCTTTGACTTGCTGCACGGCGAGCCTCCAGGTGGGTCGCCACAGAGACTAGCGGTCGTGCCACCGTGGCGCCAGCTTCCGGCGACATGACGAACCTGCTGGCGGCGCGCGCCCAGATGGCCGTGTCGCTCGCCTTCCACATCGTCTTCGCGGTCGCCGGCATCGGCATGCCGCTGCTCATGGTGGTCGCCGAGCGGCGCTGGCGGACCACCGGCGACCCGGTGCACCTCGAGCTCGCGAAGCGGTGGGCGAAGGGCACGGCGATCCTGTTCGCGGTCGGCGCGGTCTCCGGGACCGTGCTCTCCTTCGAGCTGGGCCTCCTCTGGCCGCGGTTCATGGAGGTGGCCGGCCCGGTGATCGGGATGCCGTTCTCGCTCGAGGGGTTCGCGTTCTTCACCGAAGCCATCTTCCTCGGCATCTACCTGTACGGCTGGGAGCGCATCTCCGCCCGCGCGCATCTGCTGGCGGGGCTCGCGGTCGCCGCGAGCGGCGCCGCCTCGGGGGTCTTCGTCGTCATCGCGAACGCCTGGATGAACGCGCCCGCCGGCTTCCGGCTCGTGGACGGCCGCCCGATCGAGGTGGACCCGCTGGCGGCGATGCTGAACCCCGCCGCGTTCTCCCAGGTGCTCCACATGACGATCGCCGCCTATGCGGCGACGGGCTTCGCGGTGGCGGGGATCCACGCCGCCATGCTGCTCCGCGACCGCGCTTCGGCCTTCCACCGGCGCGCGTTAGGTGTCGCGCTGGTGGTCGCGGTGCCCGCGGCGCTGCTCCAGCCCATCTCCGGGGACATCAGCGCCCGGTTCGTGGCCCGCTGGCAGCCGGCCAAGCTCGCCGCGATGGAGGCGCAGTTCGCGACCGAAGCGGGCGCGCCGCTCCGGGTCGGCGGGTGGCCCGACGCCGCCCATCGCCGCACCCGCTTCGCGCTCGAGATCCCGCGCGGCCTCTCCCTGCTCGCCTTCCACGACTCCCGCGCCACGGTCGCGGGCCTCGAGGCCTTCGCGGAGGACGAGTGGCCCGCCGTCCGCGTGGTCCACCCCGCTTTCCAGGTGATGGTGGGCATCGGGACCTATCTCGCGCTGGCGGCGCTGTGGGTGGTCTGGACCGCGGCGCGCCGGCGCGACCTCGCGGCGAGTCGAGGCCTGCTCAGAACTCTCGTGATCGGCGGGCCGCTGGGGTTCGTGGCGGTCGAGGCCGGCTGGGTCGTCACCGAGGTGGGTCGCCAGCCGTGGCTCATCTACGGCGTGCTGCGCACTTCCGAGGCGGTGACCCCGATGCCCGGGCTCGTGGTCACGTTCTCGGCGTTCACGCTGCTGTACTGCTTCCTCGGCGCCGTCGTCGGGTGGCTGCTGTACCGGCTGGTCATCAGCACGCGTCGCGGGGCGCCTGCCGCCGGCCCCTCCGGCGTGGAGGCCCGATGACGATCACGCTCGCCGACCTGGCCGCGGCGGTCATCATGGCCGCGCTCACCGCGTACGCGCTCTTCGGCGGCGCGGACTTCGGGGGTGGCGTGTGGGATCTCCTGGCATCGGGTCCCCGAAGGGACGCGCAGCGCGCCCTCATCGCCGAGGCGATCCAGCCCATCTGGGAAGCCAACCACGTGTGGCTGATCCTCGTCATCGTGCTCCTCTTCACCTGCTTCCCGTCCGCGTTCGCCGCGCTCGCCGTCACGCTCCACATCCCGCTGGCGCTGATGCTGATCGGCATCGTGCTGCGCGGCTCGGCGTTCACGTTCCGCGCCTACGCGGGCGCGGGCGAGGCGACCGACCGGCGGTGGGGCCGGACGTTCGCCATCGCGAGTCTCGTCACGCCGCTCCTCCTCGGCGTGTGCGTGGGCGCGATCGCGGCCGGGCGGGTCGGCGTGCGGGTGGGCGGAGGTTTCCTCGCGCGGTTCGTCGCGCCGTGGCTCACCCCGTTCGCGGTCGCGGTCGGGTGCTTCGCCCTCGCGCTCTTCGCGTTCCTGGCCGCGGTCTATCTCACGCTCGAGGCGAAGGACGGCGCGCTGCGCGAGGACTTCCGGCGCCGCGCCCTCGGCGGCGCGGCGGCGGTCTTCGTCACCGCGGCGGGCGTCCTGCTGCTCGCGCACGGGGCCGCGCCGCGCGTGCGCGCGGGACTCACGACCGCGCCGTGGGCGCTGGCGCTGCATGCGGCGACCGGGATCGCGGCGGTGACGGCCATCGTCGCGCTCTGGACGCGCCGGTTCGGGGCCGCGCGGATCGCGGCCGCGGCCCAGGTCGCTCTGATCCTCGCCGGATGGGCGCTGGCGCAGTATCCCTACCTCATGCCGCCGCAATACGCCATCGGCGCGTCGGCCGCGCCGCAACGCACCCTGGCGCTGGTCCTCGGGGCCCTCGCCGCCGGGACCATCCTCCTCGCTCCCTCGCTCATCTATCTCTTCCGGATCTTCAAGGCCCACGGCCCGACGGCCGGCGCCGGCCAAAGGGACGCGTAAGCCCGCGGCGGATTGTATCTTTCCTGCACAGCCCGAGCACGAAAGAGAACCGATAGTGTCTTCCGACGTCTTCCGGACGATGAACGCCGGCTACGCGCAGGTGATGTACGAGCAGTACCTGCGCGACCCCGCCTCGGTGGACGAGGCGTGGCGGCAGCTGTTCGAGAACGGCTCCCAGGGGCTGACGCCCATGGCGTCGGCGCCCGCGCGCGACGACCCGAGCGAACCGGCCCGGGCCGATGCGGTCGCCGCGGTGATGCCCGTCCGTGCCGACGCGGTCGCGCCGGGTCCCGTGCCCGGACCGGCGCCCCTCATGCCGGCTTCGGGCACGGTGACGCCGATGCGTGGCGCGGCCGCGCGCCTCGTGGCCAACATGGCGGACAGCCTGTCCGTGCCCACGGCGACCTCGTTCCGGGACGTGGCGGTGGCGATCCTCGACGCGCGCCGCGCGGAGCTCAACGCCGCGCTGGCGCCCAAGAAGGTCTCCTACACTCATCTCATCGCCTGGGCGCTGGTGCGGGCCGCCACCGGCCACCCGGTCATGACCCACGTCTTCCAGGTGATCGACGGCGTGCCGCACCGCCTCGAGCCGGACGGCGTGCACCTCGGCCTGGCGGTGGACGTCGAGAAGAAGGACGGCTCGCGCGCGCTGGTCGTCCCGGTGATCGCGCATGCCGAGGCGATGGACTTCGCGACGTTCCACCCGACGTACGAGTCGCTGGTGGCGCGCGCCCGGGCCAACCAGCTCCTCCCCGACGACTACAAGGGTGCGACGATCACGTTGACCAATCCGGGGACGCTGGGCACGGTGGCCTCGGTGCCGCGGCTGATGGCGGGGCAGGGGTGCATCATCGCGACCGGCGCGATCCGCGACCTCGGCGGCAGCCGGTTCATGACCATCACGAGCACCTACGACCACCGGGTGATCCAGGGCGCGGAGTCGGGGATGTTCCTGCGCACGGTGGACCGGCTGCTCCAGGGGGAGGAGGGGTTCTACGACGGCGTGCGCGCGAGCGTCGAGGGAATGGGGAGCGGGGAGCGGGGAGCGGTACCGTCGGTGCGCCCGACGGCCGCCGGTGCGCCTCCGCAGGTCGCGCTCCCCTCGGTACCGCTCCCCGACCAGGCCTTGGCTCCGCCGTCCGACCTGGTCCGCCGCGCCGGCGCCGCGTTCGCGCTGATCCGCGCCCACCGGACCCACGGGCACGCCGCCGCGCGGCTGGACCCGTTAGGCAGCGAGCCCCCCGGCGATCCGGCGCTCGACCCCGGCCCGCTCGAGCTCACGCCCGAGGTCATGGCGCGCATCCCCGCGGACATCCTCAGGGTGTACATCCCCGGCGTGCGCACCCTCGCCGACGCCTGGCCGGCGATGCGCGCCGTGTACTGCGGCACCCTCGCGTACGAGGTGGAGCACATCGCCAGCCACGAGGAGCGGGTCTGGCTGCGCCGCGCCATCGAGACCGGCGCGCACCGCGCACCCCTCACGCCCGACCAGAAGCGCCAGCTCCTCGGACGCCTGACCTCCGTCGAGGTGCTCGAGCGATTCCTCCACAAGGCCTACCTCGGCCAGAAGCGGTTCTCGATCGAGGGGCTCGACGTCACGGTGCCCATCCTGGACCACCTGATCGAGCTGGCGGGCGGGGCCGGCGCGCGCGATGTCGTGATCGGGATGGCGCACCGGGGCCGGCTCAACGTGCTCGCGCACGTGGTGAACCTGCCGTACGAGACGATCTTCGCGGAGTTCGAGGGCGGGCACGGCGGCGACCGGCCCGAGCACGGGACGGGGGACGTGAAGTACCACCACGGCGCGGAGGGGACCTTCGTGACGGCGTCCGGGCACAACGTGACCGTCACGCTGCTCCCCAACCCCAGCCATCTCGAGGCCGTGAACCCGGTGGTCGAGGGGCGGACCCGCGCCGAGCAGACGCGGCGCGACGGGGCCGAAGCAGGGCACGACCCGGCCGCCGCGCTGCCGGTGCTCCTCCACGGCGACGCCGCCTTCGCGGGGCAGGGCGTGATCGCCGAGACGTTCAATCTCGCGCGCCTGCGCGGTTACGGCACCGGCGGGACCATCCACCTCATCACCAACAACCAGATCGGCTTCACCACCGACCCGCGCGACGCGCGCTCCACCGACTACTCGAGCGACCTGGCGAAGGGGTTCGACGCGCCCATCGTCCACGTCAACGCCGACGATGCCGAGGCGTGCCTCGCGGCGGTCCGGCTCGCCCACATGTACCGCGAGCGGTTCCACAACGACGTCGTGATCGACATCGTGGGCTACCGGCGGCACGGTCATAACGAAGGGGACGAGCCGGCCTACACCCAGCCCCTGATGACCGAGAGGATCCGCCGCCAGCCCACGGTGCGGCAGCGCTACGCGGAACAGCTCGCGCGGGAACGGGTGATCGACGCCACCCACGCGAACACCGAGGTGGACGCGGCGATGGCGCGCCTCGCCGGCATCCAGCAGCAGATCAAGTCCCGGCTCGCCGCCGAGGCCCGCGAGGCGGAGCCGCCGCTGCGCCGCCCGTCGCTGCACGAGCCGGGGACGGCGGTGCCGGCGGCGGACCTGCTGGCGTTGAACGAGCAGCTGCTCACGGTGCCCGACGGCTTCGCGGTGAACCCCAAGCTCCAGAAGCAGCTCGAGCGGAGGCGCGAGACGGTCGGTCCGGAAGGCGGGATCGAATGGGCCCACGCCGAGGCGCTGGCGCTCGCGTCCCTGCTCACCGAGGGGACCCCGGTGCGCCTCACCGGCCAGGACACCGAGCGCGGCACCTTCAGCCAGCGGCACCTGGTGCTGCACGACGGAAAGGCCGGCCTCCGCTGGGCGCCCATCCAGCATCTGCCGGGCGCGCGGGCCTCCATGGAGCTCCACAACAGTCCCCTGTCGGAGTACGCCTGCCTCGGCTTCGAGTACGGCTACGCGGTGGCCGCGCCCGAGGCATTGGTCCTGTGGGAGGCGCAGTTCGGCGACTTCGCCAACGGCGCCGAGATCATCATCGACCAGTTCATCTTCTCGGGACTGGTGAAGTGGGGCCAGACCTCGCGCCTCACGCTCCTCCTGCCCCACGGGTACGAAGGGCAGGGGCCGGAGCACTCGAGCGCGCGGGTCGAGCGCTTCGCGGCGTTAGGCGCCGAGGGGAACATCCGGGTCGCCAACTGCACCACGCCGGCGCAGTACTTCCACCTCCTGCGCCGCCAGGCGCGCCACGCGGAGCTCCGGCCGCTGGTGATCTTCACGCCCAAGAGCCTGCTGCGTCTCCCCGCCGCGACCTCGCGGCTGGAGGACCTGGCGGAGGGCCGGTTCCACGCGGTGCTGGACGATCCCGGGGCGGCCGCGCGCGAGGCGGTCACGCGGCTGGTCCTGTGCAGCGGCAAGGTGTACTACGACCTGGTCGGCTGGCCCTCCCGCGCCGAGAGCCCGCACGTGGCGGTCGCCCGCGTCGAGCTGCTCTATCCGCAGCCCCTGGTCGAGATCGCCGAGGTGGCGGGCCGGTATCCCGGGCTGAAGGAGCTGGTCTGGGTGCAGGAGGAGCCGCGCAACATGGGTGCGCGCAAGTTCCTGGTGCCGAAGCTGCGCGACCTGGTGCGCGCGGGCGTCGTCATCTCGGAGGTCTCGCGGCCCGAGCGCGCCAGCCCCGCGGAGGGGTACCCGGCCGCGCACCAGGCGGAGCAGGCGAGGATCGTGCGGGAGGCGTTCGGGCGTTAGGGTCAGCCCGGCCGCGGTCAGGGCTTGGGGACGATCCGGTAGACGGCGCCGGCCTGGGTCGTGACGTAGAGTTCGCCGCGCGCGTCCTCACCGAACGAGGTCACGCCGGTCCCGGCAGGCAGTTCGACCGACCAGTCGCGCAGGTCCGTGGACAGGCCCCCCACCCAGCGGAAGCTCTTCACGAAGCCCGTGCAATAGTCGGAGTACAGGTAGTGTCCGGCCAGCATCGGGATGCGGGTGCCGCGATAGACGTACCCGCCGGTGATCGAGCACCCGTCGGCGTGCGGATAGTCGAGGACCGGCAGCGTGAGGCCCGTCTGCGTACAGCTCGCCGCATTGTAGCAGATGGTCCCCTCCATCGTGACCCAGCCGTAGTTCCTGCCACCGGGCCCGGCCGCGGGCTGGACGTCCACCTCCTCGCGCGCGCTCTGGCCGACGTCGCCGATGTAGAGGTCCCCGGTCGTGCGGTCGAAGGAGAAGCGCCACGGATTGCGCAGGCCCCACGCCCAGATCTCGGCGCGGGCGCCCGCCACGCCGACGAACGGATTGGTCGCCGGCACCGCGTACGGCGACCCGCCGTCCACGTCGATGCGGAGGATCTTCCCGAGCAGCGTGTTGAGGTTCTGCCCGTTCCCCTGCGGGTCGCCGCCGCTGCCGCCGTCCCCGAGGCCCACATAGAGGTAACCGTCCGGCCCGAACGCCAGCATGCCGCCGTTGTGGTTGTTGAACGGTTGCGCCTGTGACAGGACGATGGTGGCCGAAGCGGGATCGGCCACATCGGGATCCGCTGACACCGCGTAGCGCGCCACGCGGGTGTCCCCGTTGACGTCGGTGTAGTCCACGTAGAAGGACCCGTTGGTCGCGTACTGGGGATGGAACGCCATGCCGAGGAGGCCGCGCTCCCCGCAGCACGTGACCAGCGAGGTGAGGTCCAGGAACGGCGCCGCGAGCAGCGAGTCGTTGCGGATCACGCGCACGACGCCGTCCTGCCGGACCACGAAGACCCGCGCGGTATCGCCGGGGACCGCGGTGACGAAGAGCGCGTTGGTGAGCCCGGACGCGACCACCTGGAGCGAAGGCGGCGCGTTGCTGACGGGCGCGCCGAGCTTGTCCGTGGTGCACGCCGGGCTCGCGAGGAGGAGGATCAGCCCCGCGCCCGATGAGCGCCGGATGGTGCGCGTGAAGGAGACCGTTATCATTGGGGTCGTGGAAAAAGCTAACATGGCGCGATGGCGGAGTGTCAAACGTGGATGGCGGCCGCTCGCGCTCGGCGTAGCGGCGGCGGTGCTCGCGGGCTGGGGGGCGCCGCCCGCGCGGCAAGAGCGCCTGGCGCCGACCGTCATCCTCATCTCAGTCGACGGATTCCGCTGGGACTACCGCGGTCGAACCCCAACGCCCACCCTGGACCGCCTCGTCGCGCGAGGGGTGCGGGCCCGCTGGATGACGCCGGTCTTCCCCACGCTCACGTTCCCCAACCACTACGCCATCGTCACCGGGCTCTATCCGGCCCATAACGGTATCGTCGGGAACCGCTTCGTGGACTCCACCGGGGCGCGTTTCGTGTACACCGACACCATCGCCGAGGCCGACAGCCGCTGGTGGGGCGGGGAGCCGCTCTGGGTCACGGCCGAGCGGCAGGGCGCGCACGCCGGCACCTATTTCTGGCCGGGATCGGAAGCGGCGATCGGCGGTGTGCGGCCGAGCTTCGCGAAGAAGTACGACGGGTCGGTGCCCGATTCGGCCCGGGTGCGGGAGCTGCTCGGCTGGCTCGATCTGCCGCGAGACCGTCGGCCGCGGTTCCTCACCCTGTACCTGAGCCAGGTGGACGACGCGGGCCACGACCACGGCCCCGACGACCCGGCGACGCTCGCCGCCATACGTGACGCGGACAGCGTCATCGGGCTCCTGGTGGCCGGACTCGAGCGCCGGCGCATCCTGGACCAGGTGAACATCATCGTGGTGTCGGATCACGGGATGGCGCCCACGAGCCGGGACCGCGTCGTGGTCCTGGACGACTACGTGGACCTCGCGCGCGTGGACGTGATCCAGTCGGGCGCCTTCGTGATGCTGGGCATGCGCGGCGCGGACGCGGACAGCATCTACGAGGCCGTTCGGCGCGCGCCGCACGTGAGGTTCTATCGCCGCGGCGGGATCCCCGCCCGCCTTCACTACAGCGGAAGCTCCCGCATCCCGCCGATCATCGGACTCGCCGACGACGGGTGGGAGGTGGTCCCGCGCCGGGCCGGCCGCCGCCCGGAGTCTTTCGACGGCGGCACGCACGGCTACGACAACGCCTCGCCCCTCATGCGCGCGACCTTCATCGCGGCCGGCCCCGCCTTCCGGCGCCGCTACGTCGCCCGGCCGTTCCAGAACATCCACGTGTACGAGCTGGTCTGCCGGATCCTCGGCCTCACGCCGGCGCCTAACGACGGGAGTCTCGACTCGGTGCGCGTGCTGCTGAGGTGAAGAAGAAGAGGTGCCGGTCGCCTGGTCGGCGCGCCGGCACCTCGGACCATCGACACTCCACGCCCCTACTCGATCCGGAACGGCACCCCCCAGATGTTCGCGCGATAATCGTCCGTGCTCGCCGTGGTGAACGTCCCGGCGTCGATCGCGTCCACCGCGAAGCGCGCCCGCCCCGGCACCCGCACCACCCAGGCCCGCACGTACGCGCCGTCCGCGGTCTGCCCCATCCGCTCACGCCGCCACGCCGCGCCGCGGGGATCGGCCCGGTCCACGTGCAGGAACACCAGCGTCGCGGGGAAATGGTCGCCGCCGGTGGTGTTGCTCACTTCGGCCGTCACCACGACCGTGTCCCCGAGCGCGAGGCGCGGGACCTGGTCGCCCACCCGGAAGAGGGCCTGCGGGTCGGTGAGGTCGATCTTCACCTGCCCGTTCACCGAGACGGTGACGTGGGTGATCTGGACGGTCCGGCTCGCGGGCCGGGTCGCGCGGTACTCCTGGGGCGAGAGGGCGACCAGCCGCCACCTGAGCGAATCGGTCGCGGTGACCGAATCGGCCGGCCGGCGCACCAGCAGCGCGCGCTGCACCAGCGACTCGATCAGGGGCTTGGTCGTGGGCACCGCCGTGCTGTCGGTGCCGAGGCGGAGGACGAAGACCCCCTCGAAGCGCCGCGTGATGGTGGCGCGCGCGGTGTCACCCGTCACGACCACGTCGCGCACCACGGAGACCGGCCGCCCGCGTCGCCGTCCCCAGAAGCGCGGGGCGCGGACGGTGTCCGTCGCGGCGGACCGGACGATGCCGAGGTCGAACGCGGGAGGCGCGGCGAAATCCGCCACCGCCCCCAGGTCCCCGAAGTCCTCGCCGCCGAACCCGGAGAGGTCGAGTGCCGCTTGCACCCCCTGCTGGTCCTGCGATGTCGCGTTGCCCGGGCCCGTGCTGTCCGCGCACGCCCACATCGCCATCGCCATGCTGAGGAGCGGGACCGCCAGTCGCCTGCCCATACGCCGACCCCTTGTTGATGTGCCCGAGTGATGTTGCTGAGCGGTTAGACCGCCACGCACACGGGGCGTTAATGGGGTGACCGGCGTCACGCGGCGGGCAAGGCGTTCTTCACGTTCCGGGCCTGCCACAGGTGCCGTCGCTGATGTCCCGCCTGAAGATGGAACTCCTCTTCGAGCGTGAGCTTGATCAACGAGGTCACGGGGGAGGTGGTCCGCACCCGGCCCAGGTCGAGGCCATTGGCGCGCCGGGCGCAGTCGATGAACGTGTCGACGTGATGCGCGAAGTCCGCCATGGTCCCCTCGAGCGGGTGCTCGGCCTGGGCCGGAATGAAGACCTTCGCGGTCTTGGCTCTGAACTTGGGCGGGGGATCGACCGTCGTCGCCAGCAGGTTGCCGAGCCAGGTGTGCTTGTACGGACCCGCGCTCCGGTACCCCTTGCTCCGGGCTTCGTCGATCATCGCCTCGATCTTCGCGAGGTTGGCCACGGCCGTCAGGTTGAGGTGGGCGACGCACTCGCCCATGGACCAGCGGTGCGGCTCGGGGCGCCAGTTGAACTGGGCCCTGGTCACGCCGGCGACCAAGTCCTGCGCGTCCTTCCTGTTCGCTTCGAACTGCTCGACGAATGCGGTGAGGGTCGGGACGAGGGGCTCGGGCACGGTCGGGCTCCGGCGAGGGGTGGACCATAACCTTGACGCTTCGGCCTCCGGGCTTCAAGCTTGGCCCGTTCCCACCCCCCCCTGGAGGTTCGATGAGCTTCATCGCTGCGCTGTGGCAGCCCATTCTGCTGTCGGCGGTCCTCGCCTTCGTCGTCTCGGCGCTGGCATGGACCGTTCTGCCACACCACAAGAAGGAGTTCGCCGGCCTGGCCGGCCAGGACGGCGTCATCGACGCCATCCGGAAGGCGAACCCCGGACCCGGCCTGTACATGTTCCCCTGGGCCGACGATCCGAAGGAACGCATGTCACCGGAGATGAAGAAGCGCATCGCCGAGGGACCGGCGGGCATCATCACGGTCTTCCCCAGGAGAGAGCTGGGGATGGGAAAGATGCTGGTGCAGCAGTTCGTGTTCTTCCTCGTCACCTCGGTCTTCGTGGCGTACATCGCCGTCCACACGCTGCACCGCGGCGATACCTACCTCACCGTGTACCGCGTGGCGGGCACCGCGGCGATCCTGGCGTACGTCTTCGGCACGGTCCCGGAGTCCATCTGGTTCGGCAAGCCGTGGAAGACCTTCTGGCTCAGCACGATCGACGGCGTGCTCTACGGCCTGGTGACGGCCGGGTCGTTCGGCGCGCTTTGGCCCAAGTCGTAGGGGGCCGCCGCCTCAGCCTGCCGCCGCGCTCCCCAGCCGTCCGAACCGCCGCTCGCGGCCGCGGAACTCCACCAGCGCGGCCGCGAGGTCGGCGGGGGTGTAGTCGGGCCACATCTTCGCGCTGAACGCCAGCTCCGCGTAAGCGCATTCCCACAGCAGGAAGTCGCTGAGTCGCTGCTCGGCGCCGGTGCGGACCAGGAGGTCCACGTCCGGCGCCGGCTCGCGGGCGTGCATCGCTTCGCCGAGGAAGGCCGCGAAAGACTCGCGCGTCAGCATCCACTCCCCCGGACTCATGGCCCGTGCCGTCGCGGCCACGCGCGCGGCGGCGCCGAGGATGGCGTCGCGTGCCGAGTAGTCGATGGCGAT
>JBGPHD010000082.1:0-12903 GCA_041484135.1 Gemmatimonadota bacterium | reverse complement strand
GTGAGGGCTACACCGTGAACTTCACCGTGACGTCGAGCGGCGGCACGCCCACCGGCAACGTGACGGTGAGCGACGGCGCGGCGACCTGCAGCGCGACAGTGGCGGTGGGCAGCTGCGTCATCACGTCGACCACCGCCGGCTCCAAGACCCTGATCGCCACCTACGCTGGTGACGGGAACTTCGCCGGGAGCACTTCGGCGGGCGTGGCCCATACCGTGAACCAGGCGACCACCACGACCACGATCACCAGCGACCTCTCCACGGCCACCGTCGTGGGTGAGGGCTACACGGTGAACTTCACCGTGACGTCGAGCGGCGGCACCCCGACCGGCAACGTGACGGTGAGTGACGGCGCGGCGACTTGCAGCGCGACCGTGGCGGTGGGCAGCTGCGTCATCACGTCGACGACAGCGGGCGCCAAGACCCTGGTCGCCACCTACGCCGGTGACGCGAACTTCAGCGGCAGTACCTCGGCGGGCGTGGCCCACACCGTGAACCAGGCGACCACCACGACCACGATCACCAGCGACCTCTCCACGGCCACCGTGGTGGGCCAGGGCTACACCGTGAACTTCACCGTGACCTCGAGCGGCGGCACCCCGACCGGCAACGTGACGGTGAGCGACGGCGCGGCGACCTGCACGGCGAGCGTCGCGGTGGGGAGCTGCACCATCGCCTCGACGACCGCGGGCACCAAGACGCTGGTCGCCACGTACGCCGGTGACGCGAACTTCAGCGGCAGCGCCTCAGCAGGGACGGACCACACGGTGGATGCGGCCACGACCACCACCACGATCACCAACGATCTGACCGCGCCCACGACGGCGGGCGACCCCTACATCGTGAGCTTCACCGTGACCTCGACCGGCGGGACCCCCACCGGCAGTGTCACCGTCTCGGATGGCACCGATAGCTGTACCGCGAGCGTGGCTGTGGGGAGTTGCACCCTCACCTCCACCACCCCCGGGGTCAAGAACCTGGTGGCGACCTACGCCGGGGACGGGAACTTCCTGGGGAGCACCTCCGCGGTCGTGCCGCACACGGTCCTGTGAGCGCCTCGAGGAGCGGAACCCCGACCGGCACCCGGAATCCGGCGGCGGGTATAAGTTTCACCGGATCCCCATGACCTGCCCCCGCTGCGGTGTCGCCCAGATCTCCCCGCTCACCAACCAGTGCGAGCTGTGCGGCTTCTCGGCCAGCGGCGTGGCCGCGGCGGAGCCGGCGCTCGACGCGCTGGAGGAGCTGGCGAAGACCGAGCTGGCCCATCACTTCACCTTCGACGTCCCCCTCACGCGCCGGCCGCGCTCCATCGTCTACGTCGCCCGGGAGCCGGGCAGCGACCGGTCCGTGGTCCTCAAGGTGATGGTGCGGCCGCCGGACCCCCGAGCCGAGGCGCTCTTCGAGCGGGTGATCACGGTGACCGGCGCGCTCGACCACCCGCACATCGTCCCGGTCCTCGGCTTCGGCTCGAGCCCGAGCCTCTTCTGGTACACGATGCCCCACATCGCCGGCCGCTCGCTCCGCGAGGGGCTCCGCGACGGCCCCCTGGAGCGCGATGCCTGCCGCACGCTGATCGACGAAGTGGGATCCGCCCTCGACTACGCGCACCGCCGCGGCGTGGTGCACGGGAACCTGAAGCCGGAGAACGTGCTGCTCGACCAGTCGGGCGGCGCGCACGTCTGCGACTTCAGTGTCGCGTTCGCTGTGGAAGGTGCGTCCCCTCTGCCCTCGCAGGCCGCGCCCGGCGGGGTGGTCCCGCGGAGGCCCGCGTACGTCGCGCCGGAAGCACCGGCACACGGGCTCAGGCCGCCGTCGGTGGACCAGTACGCGCTCGCCGTGCTGGCGTACGAATGCCTCATCGGCAGCGTTCCGCCCGCCGGCGCCGCGCCGCTGATCAGCGACGTGAGGACCGAGGTGCCGCTCCCCGTGGCGCACGCGATCCGGCGCGCCATGAGCGCCAAACCCGGAGAGCGCTTCGCGGGCGTGAAGGAGTTCGTCGCCGCCATCGACTCCGACGCGGCGACGCGGGTCCAGGGCGAGCCGACCGGTCGGGCCTCGGGACACATCCTGACGGTGCCTGGCTGGGAACCCGCCGACGGTGCGCGGACCCGCTGGCTGATCCCCGCCCTCGCCGCCCTCGGCGTGGCGGCGATCTTCGGGCTCTGGAAGCTGACCTTCGGCGGCGGGGGCACCCCGCCCCTCGTGGACTCGGGGCTCTCCACGCCCTCGACGTACGCCCCGCCCGCCGTCGACACCTCATTCCCGCCGGCATCCGTGGACACTGCGGCGCCGGCCGCCGAGAACCAACCGCTCCTCCCGCGCCGCCCGTCGCGCCGGGCCGCGCGCGACCCCAACGCCTCCGCCGCCGTCACGCCGTCCCTCCCGGCGACGGCACCCGATTCCGCCGAGGGCGCACCCCCGCGCCGGTCGCGTCGTGAGACGGCGGCCCCGGCAGAGGGTGTCGGCCACCTCTTCGTCAACGCCGCGCCCTGGGGCGAGCTCTACGTGGATGGACGGCTGGTGGGCAACACCCCGAAGGCGAACCTCGAGATCGCGGCGGGCAACCATCGCATCCGCGTGGTCCGTGACGGCTACGACCCGTACGAGCGCGCGATCGTGGTCGCCGCCGGTGAAACGGTCCGCCTGACGGACATCGTCCTGTCGGAGCGTCGGCCGTGAGGCGGCGCGCCGCGTTCGCCGCGCTGGTGGCGCTGGCCGCGGCCGCCACGCGGCCCGCGGCGGCCCAGACACCCCCCGCCCTGATCGCTCACGGCCTCCGGGCCTTCCAGAACCTCGACTACGACTCGGCGTCGGCGCTGCTGCGCGGCGCCCTCGCCGCGCCGGCCGCCGCCGACCTGCCCGACAGCGCCCGCTCCCGCGCGCTGCTCTACCTGGGGGCGACGGAGGTCTTCCGCGGCAACCGCGATTCGGCGATGGCGGCCTTCCGCCGGCTGCTTATCGGCGATCCGCGCTACCGGCCCGACCAGCTGATCTTCCCGCCCGAGGTCTCGAACCTCTTCGCCGAGGTCCGGTTAGGCACGAAGGCGGTCGCGGCCCTGGTCGCGCCGCGGACCGAGCTGCGCACCGCCGGCGACCGGCTCGTGGTGCGGCTCTTCGCGACCTCGTCCCACGAGGTCGCCGCCGCCGTGACGCGGCCGGGCGGCGCGACGGTGCGGGTGCTCTACCGGGGCGCCATCGGGGACAGCCTCGAGCTGCTCTGGGACGGCCGCGACTCGGCGGGGGTGGCGGCGGATAGCGGGCGCCTCGAGCTCCGGATCGCGTCGCGCGCGCCGGGCGTCCGCGGGCTGCGGCTCGTGCAGGTGCCGCTGGAGCTGCACGTGGCCCGGCACGACACCCTGCCCTGGCCGCCCGCGCCCGCGGACTCGCTGCTCCGGCCCGAGCACGCTCCGGGCGGGAGCGGGCTCCGCGCCCTGGCCCGCGGCACCCTGGGGGCGGTCGCGGTCGTGGCCCTCCCGCCCATCGTCGCCAGCGGCGCCGACGCCTCCTCCGCCCGCTTCGCCATCTCCGGCGCGATCGCGCTCTCTGGGCTCTACGGGTTCCTCGCGGAGCGGCGCCCGCAGCGGATCCCGGTGAACATCGCCGCCAACCGCGCCCTGCGCGAGGACTGGCGGAGCCGCGCCGACGCGATCCGCGCCCGCAACGCGGGCCTGCGCCAGGAGCGATCGCTCGTCATCCTCGCGGGCCGGCCCGTGGCCTCGGAGTCCCCGTGAGGTGGCGCGTGTCTGTGCTGGTGGCCGCCGGCGCCCTGGCGGCGTCGGGCGCGGCCGCGCAGCTCCCCCGCGGGCTCACGCTCGAGGGTGCCGCCGCGACGGCCCGGCTCCGCACCACCAGCACCGGCGGCGCCGAGGCGCTGAGCGGACCGACGTTAGGCGCCGAGGCGGCGTTCGCCCGGCGGGCCGTCTCCCTCCGCGTCGGGTATCTCCAGGGCCGCCTCACCCCCGACTCGGGAAGTCCGGCCGCGCGGGACCTGGTCGAGGGGTGGGCCCTGGTCGGCTACCGTCCCCTCGCCTGGCTCGACCTCGAAGGCGGCGCCCACGCCCGCGCCTGGGTGACGCCGGCGGTCACGGCCCGGCGTCTCTTCTTCGAGCTCACCGCGCGCGCCGAAGTGCCGGTCGTCGCGCGGGACGCGCTGGTGTACGTCGCGCTCACCCGCGCCATGGCGGCGGGCGCCGGCGCCGGCGACGCGGTCCTGAGCGCACGGGGAGGCGAGGGAGGACTCATCGTGCGCCCGCCCCGGCTGCCCGTCACGGTGCGGCTGGCGTACCGGATCGACCGCACGCGGCTCCGCGCCGCTGAGCGCGAGGAGACGTTCGACGGCGTCAGTCTCGCCGTCGGGTTCGGGGGGCGCTGAACCGCCGTCCCGCGGCCCCGCTCGGGGCTGCTTGCCGCACCGCCCTCGACGCGCCAACTTAGGCCGCGGCACACCCGTATCCCTTCGACATCGCCGGAGACCACCTTCATGCGCCGTCCGCGTCGTGCGCTCGCCTGTCTCGTCCTCGTCCTTCTCACGCTCGCCGGACCGGCACGCGCCCAGCGGCGCGGCCAGGCGGCTCCCGCGCCCGCGGCCGCCAGCGCGCCCGCCGTGGCGGTGGACACCGCGCTCTTCCGGTCTCTGTCGTGGCGCTCCATCGGCCCGTTCCGGGGCGGCCGCGTCACCGCGGTGAGCGGCGTGGTGGGCCAGCCCTTCGTGTACTACATGGGCGGCACCGGCGGCGGCGTGTGGAAGACGACCGACGGCGGGATGACCTGGGCGCCGGTGAGCGACGCCTTCTTCACTTCCGGCTCCATCGGCGCGATCGCGGTGGCCGAATCCGATCCCAACGTGGTGTACGTCGGCACCGGCGAGTCCCCCATCCGCGGCAACGTCTCCCCCGGCGACGGGGTGTACAAGTCCACCGACGCGGGCCGCACCTGGAGCTTCATCGGCCTGCGCAACGCCGGCCAGATCGGCGCCATCCGCGTGTACCCGTCGAACCCGGACCTCGTCTACGTCGCGGTCCTCGGCCACGCATTCGGTCCCAACGCGGACCGCGGCGTCTTCCGCTCGCGGGACGGCGGCCTGTCCTGGGAGAAGGTGCTCTTCCGGGGCGACAGCGCGGGCGCCATCGACCTCGCGATGGACCCCGTGAACCCCCGCATCCTCTACGCGGCGTTCTGGCAGGTCGTCAGGCGCCCCTGGACGATGGAGAGCGGCGGCCCCGCGAGCGGGCTCTTCAAGTCCACCGACGGCGGCGACACCTGGACCGAGCTCACCCGCAATCCCGGCATGCCGCGCGGCATCATCGGCAAGATCGGCGTGACGGTCTCGCACATGAACCACGACCGGCTCTGGGCGATCGTCGAGGCGGACAGCGGCGGCGTCTTCCGCTCCGACGACGCGGGCGCCACCTGGACCCGGGTGAACGAGGACCGGCGCCTCCGGCAGCGCGCCTGGTACTACTCGCACATCCACGCCGACCCGCAGAGCAACGACGTGGTCTACGTGCTCAACACCAGCCTCTACCGGTCCGTGGACGGGGGGCGCACCTACGCCACCATCCAGGAGCCGCACGGCGACAACCACGGGCTCTGGATCGACCCCGAGAACAGCCAGCGGATGATCAACAGCAACGACGGCGGGGCGAACGTCACCTACAACGGCGGCGTCACCTGGACCGGGCAGGACAACCAGCCCACCGCCCAGTTCTACCATGTCACGTCGACCAACGACTTCCCCTACCAGGTCTGCGGGGCGCAGCAGGACAACACCACGGTGTGCACCGCCACCCGCACCTCGGGCAACGGCATCGGGCGGACCGACTGGTACATCGTGGGCGGGTGCGAGAGCGGCTACATCGCCGTGCGGCCCGACGACCCTAACGTCTCCTACGCGGGCTGCTACGGCGGCGACCTCGACCGGCACGACCGCCGGACGGGACAGGACCGCAACATCAAGGTCTGGCCCGACAACCCCATGGGCTGGGGCGCGGCCGACATCCGCTACCGGTTCCAGTGGACCTATCCCATCGTGCTCGCACCCGCGGACCCCAACACGCTCTACGCCGGCGGGCAGATGGTCTTCCGGACCACCAACGACGGCCAGAGCTGGACCACGATCAGCCCCGACCTCACCCGCAACGACTCGACGAAGGGCCGCCCCTCGGGCGGGCCGATCACCAAGGACAACACCAGCGTCGAGTACTACGGGACGGTGTTCACCATCGCCCCCTCCCCCCGCGACGGCAACGTGATCTGGGTGGGCTCGGACGACGGACTGGTGCACGTGACGCGCGACGGCGGCGCCACCTGGCAGGACGTGACGCCTCCCGGCCTCCCCGAAGCGATGATCAGCCTGATCGAGGCCTCGCCGAACGACCCGGGGACCGCGTACGTCGCCGCCACCCGCTACAAGTTCGACGACTTCGCGCCGTACATCTACCGGACCGGCGACTATGGCCGCACCTGGCGGCGCATCACCAACGGGATCCCCGCCACCCACTTCATCCGCGTGGTGCGCGAGGATCCGGCGCGGCGCGGGCTCCTCTTCGCGGGCGGCGAGTTCGGCGTGTACGTCTCCTTCGACGACGGCGCCAACTGGCAGTCGCTGCGCCGCAACCTGCCGGTCGTCCCGATCCACGACCTCGCCGTCACCCACGGCGACCTCGTCGCGGCGACGCACGGCCGCAGCTTCTGGGTCCTCGACGACCTCTCGCCCCTCGAGCAACTGGCCGACTCGGTGAGCCGGGCCGACGCGTTCCTCTTCGCCCCCCGCGACGCCTGGCGTTTCGATGGCGGGCGCGGCGACTCGCTCCGCGCGGGCCGCAATCCGCCGAGCGGCGCCGTGATCCACTACTACCTGCGGACCCGCCCCGACAGCGCCGTCGCGCTCGACATCCTCGATTCGGCCGGCACGGTGATCAAGAGCTGGTCGTCGCGCTCGCGCGATTCCACCATGCGCATCGACTCGACGCCCGGGGCGAACCGCTTCGTCTGGAACATGCGCTACCCCGACGCGGCGACGTTC
Source organism: Gemmatimonadota bacterium (assembly GCA_041484135.1). Lineage (GTDB taxonomy): Bacteria > Gemmatimonadota > Gemmatimonadetes > Gemmatimonadales > JACORV01 > JACORV01. The sequence goes on along the minus strand of JBGPHD010000082.1, from coordinate 5,879 downwards.
CCCGGTCTCATCATGTGGGGTGGCGGCGTGCAGGGCCCGACGGCCCCGCCGGGACGCTACCAGGTGCGGCTCACCGTCGGCGCGTGGAGCCAGACCCGGACCTTCCGGCTCCTCGCCGATCCGCGCGTCTCGGCCACCCAGGCCGACCTCGACCAGCAGTTCGCGCTGCTGATCCGCATCCGCGACCGGCTGGGGGAGGCGAACCAGGCGGTGACGCGCATCCGCGAGCTCAAGACCCAGCTCGACGGCGTGAGCCAGCGCGCCGGCGCCCTGTCCGACGCCGCGGCCGCGCGCACGCTCCGGGCCCGGGCCGACACGCTCCGGCAACGGCTCTCCGCGGTCGAGGAAGCGATCTACCAGGTGCGGAACCGGAGCAGCCAGGACCCGCTCAACTACCCGATCCGGATCAACAACAAGATCGCGGCGTTAGGCGGCGTCGTCGCGGGCGCCGACGCCCGCCCGACCGACCAGGAGTTCGCCGTCTTCGAGGACCTTTCCGCGCAGCTCCAGGTGCAGCTCGACCGGCTGCGCGCCATCATCGAGACCGACGTGCCGGCGTTCAACGCCATGGTGCGTGAACGGGACGTGCCGGCGCTGAACGTGAGGACCGGACCACGAGGAGGACGCCCATGACCCTTCGCGCTCTTGCCTGCGCCGCGCTCTTCGCCGCGGCCGCGGCGCCGCCGCCCACGGTGGTCGAGTACCAGCTCCCGCGGCCCGGCGCCTTCCCGCACGACCCCGCCGTCGGCGCCGACGGCATCGTCTGGTACACGGACCAGGCCAACAGCTTCATCGGCCGGCTCGATCCGGCGACGGGCCAGATCACCGACTACGCGACGCCGACCCCGCAGTCGGGGCCGCACGGCATCGCGGTCGCCCCGGACGGCATGGTCTGGTACACGGGCCAGCGCAACGGCGTGCTCGGCAAGCTCGATCCCGCCACCGGCCGGATCACCGAGTTCCCGCTGCCGGCCAACGCCAACGCGCCGCACACGCCCATCGTCCACCAGGGGCGGATCTGGTTCACCGCGCAGACCAACAACACCTACGGCGTCTTCGATCCCGGGACCGGCCGCGCGCAGGTGTGGACGCTCTCGACCCCGCGCGCCCTCCCCTACGGCATCCGGGCCGCGCCGGACGGCTCGATCTGGATGGTGGAGTTCGGGACCAACAAGGTGGGCCACATCAACCCCGCGGACGGCTCGATCCGAGAGTTCACGCTCCCCGACCCCGCGGCGCGGCCGCGGCGGCTCCAGGTGGCGAGCAACGGCACGGTCTACTACACCGACTACGGCCGCAACTTCCTGGGCGCGCTGGACCCCGCGACGGGGAACGTCCGGGAGTGGCCGAGCCCGACGCCTAACGCACGGCCGTACGGGATCGTCATCGCGCCGGATGGGAAGGTCTGGTTCGACGAGGCGGCGGCCAACAAGATGGTGGTGTTCGACCCGGCCACGGAGCGCATGGAGGAGATCCCGATCCCCACGGCGACGACGATCGTGCGGCACATCGCGGTGGACAGCACGCGGCACCGGATCTGGCTGGCGCTCTCCGGCACCGGCCGGATCGGCCGGATCGACGTGCCCTAGCCGGGAACGGGTGCCGGGGCGCCGGGAGAGAAGGGCGCGGGGGCCGCGAGCTCTTCCACGCAGTCCGCGTAGTCCACGCAGGTCCGGCAGGCACGGCGGATGGTGCGCAGGCCGGTGAGCTCGACCTCGGGCGCGAGGTAGCCGGCCCGCACGGGCTCCGGTTTGAGCAGGCCGGTGCTGAGGTACTTCTTGTTGTCGTCGGCGAAGACGGTGACCACCACGGCGTCGGCGCCGATGCGCTCCTGCGCCAGCAGGGCGCCGAGGAAGTTCGCCCCCGAGGAGATCCCCACCCCCACACCGAGCTCGGTCGCGAGCGCCTGCGCCATGAGGATGGCGTCGCCGTCGCTCACCGCGATGACCTCGTCGAGGGCCGCGAGGTCCACGATCGGCGGGATGAACTCGTCCGAGATGCCCTGGATGCGGTGACTGCCCACCTTGTGGCCGGCCGAGAGGGTCGGAGACTCGGCGGGCTCCAGCGGATGGACCTTCACCGTGGGGTCGCGGTCCTTGAGGTAGCGGCCCACCCCCATCACCGTGCCGCCGGTACCGACCCCGGCCACGAACGCGGCGGGCGCGAGCCCATGGGAGGCGAGCTGGACCGCGATCTCCGGCCCCGTCGTGCGCTGGTGCGCACTCACGTTGGCCTCGTTCGCGAACTGGCGCGGGAGGAAGATGCTGGGATCGCCGCGGGCCATCTCCTCCGCGCCCTCGATCGCGCCGAGGAAGCCGCCCTCCTCCTTGCTCACCAGCCGCACCGTCGCGCCGAAGCTCCGGATGAGATCCATCCGCTCGCGGCTCATCCAGTCGGGCATGAAGATGGTGACCGGATGCCCGAGCGTACGGCCGAGGGCCGCGAAGGAAATCCCGGTGTTGCCGCTCGTGGCCTCGACGATGGGATCACCCGGCGCGAGCGCGCCGGCCTCGTACGCGCGCTCCAGGATGTGGAGCGCCATGCGGTCCTTGATGCTGCCCGTGAAGTTGAGGTTCTCGGCCTTGGCGTAGAGCGTCCGCGCGGTGCCGCGGAAGCGGAAGTCCACCGCCAGGAGCGGCGTGTTGCCGACCGCGCGCGCCATCGCGCGGAACACCGCGGCCGCCGCCTCGACGTGCAGGGTCCGAACGTCATCCATGACCCGAAACTGCCCCGCGCGCATGAAGCGAGTGTGAAGAAGGCATGAAAGGCCGCGCCCGGTGCCCGGCTCAACCGCCTCCCGCGAGCGCGCTAGGCAGTCCCCGCCAGCGCGGGCCGCCGCGCGAGCGCGGTGGTGCAGACCTCAAGGGTCTCGGGGTCGGTCTCCGTTTCCGCGGCCCGTCGCAGGGCAGCGAGCGCCCGCGGATTCGCGTGCCGGGCGAGGCCCAGCGCGGCGCCGTAGCGGACCCCGGGATCTTCGTCGGCGAGCAGCGTGGTCAACAGGTCGAGGACGTCGGTCGTGCCGTGCAGCTTGGCCACGAGGCGGACCAACGCCTGCCGGACCTGCCGGTGCGGCGATGACGCCAGCCTGCGCAGCGGCTCGACCGGGACCGCCTCCTTGAGACCAGCCAGCAGCACGAGGCTGTTGCGCACGGCGAACCACCGGGGATCGCCGAGGGCGAAGTGCAGCTGCGCGGCGAGCGCCCGGCGCATCTCGGGGAACTTGGCGAGCGCGAGCGCCAGGTCGTAGTAGGCGCGACGCGTGCCGACGTCGGCGGCCGAGACCAGGCGCCGGACCATGGCGGGCGCGACCTCGGTGCCGGCGAACCGCAGGCCAAGCACGAGCGCTCCGTAGCTCGCGCCCGGGGCGGTCGCGCTGTCGAGCAATGCCTCGATGGCTTCCGCCGCCGCGAACTGCCGGCCGGCGAGTACCGCGTCATGCGCCATCTGCGGATCGGTCGTCGTGTGAGCGAGCCTCCCCAGCGCGACCAGCGCCACCGCCGCTTCGCCCGGGTGCTCGCGCAGGGCGTGCGCGTGCGCCGCCGCGGTGAGCATCTCGATGTGGGGCCGCGCTTCGTCGAGCCCGGTCGCCACTTCGAGACCGCGGACGGCGTTCCCAATGGCCGAGCGCCGCGGCGCCCGCGCGAATGCCTCGAAGAAGGTACGGTTCACATCGTCGCCGGTGATCAGCCCTTCGATCGGGACCGAGCGGCGCGCCGAGCGCCGCCGTGCCGGTGACGAGACCGACAACCGCTGAACCTTGTGCGAGAGACGAGCGGGCATGGCGACCCCCGGGGGGTTGGGTGTCCGAGCGATCCGTTCGCTCGATGGAGAGTCAAGACGCGTGCCGCGGGTCCCACCTCCGCGGGAAGTTCCCAAGTCCCTACGGTTGAAGCACTTTGCGCACGGCGAACCCGCGGCGCCCGGGATCGCCTGCGTCAAGATCCATGACGGTGTCAAGTTCTCCGGCGGATCGTTGACGCCTTCATGCCCGGCGGTTAACCTCTCGGGGTCTCACCCCTCGCGACGCCCTGGATCGGAGATCGTTATCCAGTTCAGCCTGAACGGCCGCCCGCTCGAGGTCGCGCCACGCCCCGGCGAATCGCTCCTCGAGACTCTTCGCGAGCGCTGCGGCATCACCTCCCCCAAGGACGGCTGCTCGCCGCAGGGCCAGTGCGGCTGCTGCCTCGCCCTGGTGGACGGGAATCCCAAGGTGACCTGCGCCATGCCCGCCCAGGCCGCCGAGGGGAAGACGGTCGTGACCCTCGAAGGGATAGAGGCCCGCGAGCGGGCCCTCATCGGCGACGCGTTCGCCGCCGCGACGGGTCTCCAGTGCGGCTTCTGCATCCCCGGCATCGCGCTCCGCGCCAAGGCCCTGACCGATAAGAAGCCCGACCCCACGCGGGCCGAGATCGCGAAGGCGATCGACGTCCACCTCTGCCGCTGCACCGGCTACGTGAAGATCGTGGACGCCATCGAGCTGATCGCGAAGGCGAAGCGCGGCGAGCCGGTGCCGGCCCCGTGCACCGACGGCCGCGTAGGCCGGTCGCTCGCCCGCTACCGCGCCGGCGAACAGGCGTTGGGGGACCGCCCCTACGTGGACGACCTCAAGCCGCCGGGACTGCTACACGGCGCGGTCCTCCTCTCCCCGCACCCCCGCGCCCGCGTGGTCCGCATCGACACCGCGCGCGCCCGCGCCCTGCCTGGGGTGTGCGCGGTCGCGACGGCCGCCGACGTGCCCGGCGACCGGTGGGTCGGCCTCATCTACGCCGACTGGCCTGCCTTCGTGGCGGAAGGCGAGGAAGTGCGCTGCGTCGGCGACGTGGTGGCGGCGGTGGCGGCGGTGGACCGTCACACCGCGCGCGAAGCGGCGCAGCTGGTCGACGTCACGTACGAGGTGCTCCCCGCGGTGCTGGACCCGGAAGCCTCGCTCGCGCCCGGCGCGCCGCGCGTCAACCCCAGGCACGAGAACCTCCTCTCCCGCTCGGTGATCCGCCGCGGCGACATCGAGACGGCGCTCGCCGCCAGCGCGCATACGGTGAGCGGGACCTGGGCCACGCAACGCATCGAGCACCTCTACCTCGAGCCGGAGAGCGCGCTCGCCGAGCCGATGCCCGACGGCCGGCTGCGGCTCTGCTCCCAGGGCCAGGGGGTCTTCGATGACCGCCGCCAGGTCGCCACCTTCCTCGGCCTGACGGATGCCGACATCTTCGTAGAGCTCGTGCCTAACGGCGGCGCCTTCGGCGGCAAGGAGGACATGTCCATCCAGGCGCAGACGGCGCTGCTCGCGCGGATGACCGGGAAGCCGGTGAAGCTCACGCTCTCCCGCGAGGAGTCCATCCGCCTGCACCCCAAGCGCCACCCCATCACCATGCACTACACCGTGGGGTGTGACGCCGAGGGGCGCCTCACCGCCGTGCGGGCGCGCATGGTGGGGGATTCGGGCGCCTATGCCTCGGTGGGCGGCAAGGTCCTCGAGCGGGCGGCGGGCCACGCCTGCGGCCCGTACCGCGTGCCGAACGTGGACGTCGAATCGGTGGCCGCGTACACCAACAACCCGCCCTGCGGCGCGATGCGCGGCTTCGGCGCCAACCAGGCGCACTTCGCCATCGAGGGCTGCATGGACCAGCTGGCGCAGGAGACCGGCCTCGACCCCTGGGAGATCCGGTGGCGCAACGCGCTCGAGGTGGGCGACGCCTTCTCCACCGGGCAGGTGCTCGAGAAGTCGGTCGGGATCAAGAAGACGCTCGCCGCCGTGAAGGACCGCTACTTCGAGGCGAAGCGCTCCGGCCGCGCGGTGGGGATCGCGTGCGGGCTCAAGAACAGCGGGATCGGCAACGGCGCCGAGGAGTGGGGAAAGGCGCGGCTGGTGGTCGAGCGGG
>JBGPHD010000081.1:0-12929 GCA_041484135.1 Gemmatimonadota bacterium | reverse complement strand
TTGGCGTTGGGGAGGACCTGGTCCACGAAGAAGAAGGTGAGCAGGGAGAGGACGACCGACGCCACGAGGACCGGCCGCACCAGCCGGGTGAGATTGATGCCGTTGGCCTTGAGCGCGGTGATCTCATTGTCGGAGCCGAGCCGGGCGAAGGCGTAGAGCACCGCCATGAGCACGGCCATGGGGAGGGTCATCGCCACGATGAACGGGACCGAGAGTCCGAAGACCTCCCCGATGACCGACCAGGGGAGCCCCTTGCCGACCAGGCTGCTGAACTGGCGGGCCACCTGGTTGGCGAGCATGAGCCCGGTGAGCGCGCCGAGCGAGTACAGGAAGGGCGCGAGGTGCTCCTTGAGCAGATACCGGGAGAGGATCTTCACCGTGTGGGGGGGCCGCCCGTTTCGGGGTTGAGGCGCCCTCCGGGCGCCCTTATACTTCGCTCACAGAGCCGGCGAAATAATACCCCATCTCCGGAAAAAGTGACGCGCACCCTCGTCGCGATCACCCTCCTCGTCTCAGTCGCCGCCCCCTCAGCCATCGCTCAGCAGCCCGATTCCGTGCCGGGCATGCCGGCGATGCGACTGAGACGGGACACGCTCCGCGTGACGGTCCCCGCCGCGCTCATGGGGGCAGGCCGGCTGGCCGGCCCCCGGCCCGACCCGCAGCTCTTGGCGCGGGCCTGGTCCGATGCGGTCCTGTCCCGGCTGGCGGCCCGGGAGGCGGCGCGCTGGCGCGTGGGGGTCGCGGGCGGCGACAGCGGCATCCTCGTGGTGCCCGAGCGCCCGGCGTCGCCGTCGGTGGTCACCCTCTACGCGCCCCCCGCCGTGGCGCAGAACCGGTCCGGCATCTCCCAGTACGCCGACATCGGCTTCCAGCTCACCGCGCGCTTCGAGATGCGTCTCGACCGCCTGCGGAACCTCCACTGCACCGCCAGTGAAGCGAATCTCATCGCGTCCGGCTGCCGGGGCGGGTTCACGCCGCCCAAGCTCGACCCGCAATTCACCGTGCGGACGGGCGGCGTGGTGGGACAACGGGTGCACGTCAACGTGGATTACGACTCGCAGCGCGAGTTCGAGGCCTCCAACAACGTGCAGGTCTTCTACCAGGGCCTCGACGACGAGATCCTGCAGCGGGTGCAGGTGGGCAACGTCACGTTCACCGCGCCAAGCTCGCGCTTCATCACGGGCGGCATCCCGTCCAACAACTTCGGCTTCCTGGCCGAGGGCCAGCTCGGCGCGATGGACTGGAGCGCGATCTTCGCGCAGCAGAAGGGGAACGTGGTGCGGGGCCGCACCTTCACCGTGGGCTCGCAGACGGTCCAGCCCCTCGACCGCGAGATGATGGACCGCGACTTCGAGCCGCTGCGCTTCTTCTTCGTGCCCGACCCCGCGACCCTCCCCGGCTACCCGGCGCTCGACGTCCTCAACCTCAACCTCGCCGCCCTGCCCGCCACCCAGCAGATCCGTCAGGTGCGCATCTACCGCCGTCGCAGCTCCCTGGGCCAGTCGGCGGCGCAACAGAACCTCGGCGGGATCGACGCGGTGGCCCTGCGGGACGACAGCCCGCAGCGCGCGGGCCCGTTCCCGTGGGAGCAGCTCCAGGAGGGCCGCGACTACTACCTCGATCAGTCCGGCTTGTGGTTCGCGCTGACCAACCGGCTCGACCAGGACGACTTCCTCGCGGTCTCGTACGTCACCGCCGCCGGAGATACGGTGGGGACCTTCCCGGCGGTGGCCACGGCGGGCAAGTTGGACACGCTGCGCCTGATCTACGAGCCGCGGCGCGGCGCTTCCTACGTGACGGCCGCCGGCGATACCGTCGACCTGCCGACCTTCCGTTACGAGATGCGGAACGTGTACCGCCTGGGCGGCGTGGACGACGTGGTGCGCGAATCGGCGCGGCTCCAGATCGTGGTCAGCGAGTCGGAGCGGCCGGCGGCGGGCGCCCCGACCTTCCTCTCGCTGCTCGGGCTCGCGCAGTCCAACGACGCGACGACCTTCGACCAGTACAACCGGCTCTTCCCCCGGCAGCGCGACCCGGCCCGCGGCGCGCCGCTGCGTGACCTGTTCGTCGTGTTCCCGCACTTGACGCCGTTCGCCGACAGCACGCGCCTCGAGGCGCAGTTCCGCACTGATTCCCTGTACCGGACGCCGACGTACCTGCTGCGCAGCCAGGGGCCGACGCCCCTGTACGTCATGCGCCTCAACTACGACGCCCACGGCGGCGACGACCGCAGCAAGCTCAATCTCGGCGGCCTCCAGATCCGGGAGGGGAGCGAGAAGATCAGCGCCAACGGCCGGGCCCTGGTCCGCAACAGCGACTACACGATCAACTACGAGATCGGCGAGGTGACGTTCTCCTCGCCCGACCAGCTGTTCGCGCAGCCGACGACCGTGACGGTGCAGTACGAGGAGAACCCGGCGTTCGCCATCGCGCCCACCTCCATCTACGGGCTCCAGACGCGCTACGACTTCGGCGATCACGGCTCGGTGTCGCTGATCGGGCTCCTCCAGCGCGAGCGTACCACCTTCACGCGGCCTCCCCTGGGGTTCGAGCCGTCCTCGAGCTTCATCGCCGGGATCTCGGGCAACTTCCGGTTCGAGCCGTCCCGCATCACCCGCTGGCTCGACGCACTGCCGCTCCTCCAGACCGAGGTGCCCTCGCGCCTCACGATCGACGGGGAGATCGCCACCTCGCGCCCGTCGCCTAACCAACTGGGCGTGGCGTACGTCGAGACCTTCGAGGGCGAGGGCGGCACCTTCGTGTCCCTGGCCGAGAACGCGTGGGAGTATGGCAGCAAGCCCGCCTCGGCCGAGAGCCTCGCGATCGCCGTGACCGGTGGCTTCGTCGGCGCGGACGCCGTGCCGCTGATCTGGCAGAACCTGATCGGCGCCGCCGACAACCGGACCCTCCAACTCCAGGCGCGCGACATCGACACGTCCATCGTGGTGCAGGGGACGGGCGCGTCGGCGGAGCAGGTGCTCTGGCTGACGCTCCACCCAGGCTCCGTGGGGGGGGCGGCGGACAGCATCGGGAACCCCCGCTGGCTGTTGCCCGCGCACACCGGACCACGGTGGCGCTCGATCTCCCAGCCACTCTCGGCCACCGGCGTGGACCTTTCCCGCATCGAGTTTCTCGAGTTCTGGGTGCTCGATCCGGGCGACTCCGCCCGCGCCGCGGGTGCCGAGGTCGCGCTCGACTTCGGCACGGTCTTCGAGGACGCGGTGGCGTTCCAGCCGGAGTCCGTCATCGTGTCGGTGGCTGGGGACACTACCTTCACCGGCCGGAAGCCCGCCGGCCTGGGGCGGCTCGACAGCGAGCGCGACCCCGTCACCAATACGTTCAACGCCGCGCGCGACGACAATGGCATCCTCGGCGACGTGGCCGACACCATCATCAACGGCGCCGGCGAGCTGGTGCTGAACCTCCCGCTCTGCCGCTCCGAGCTGGGCCGGCAGCTGGTGGTGTACGACTGGGGCAACCTCGCGGTCCACTGCACCCGCGGGAACGGCCGCGTGAACACCGAGGACCTCAACAACGACCAGAACCTGGACATTCTCGTCCGGGCGCAGACGGAGGACTATTTCCGGTACGTCCTTCGGCTGAGCGACACCACGTACTTCGTGCGCAACGGCGGGTCGGTCACCGGCACCGGCTCGGCGCCGTTAGGCAGGTGGCGGCTCTACCGCATCCCCTTCCGTTCCCCCGCGGTCCAGGTGGGGACGCCGAACATCCGCCAGATCCAGGCGGTCCGCATGACGCTCATCGTCCGCGAGCAGCCGGCCGAGGGACGCGTCTTCCTGGCGCTGGCGCGGATGAAGCTCGTCGGGGCGCCGTGGGTGAAGCGCTCCGGCACGCCGATCGCGGGACTCTCGGGCTCCCGCGGGGTGATCGGCCGCGGCGAGGTCATCGCGAGCGTGATCACGACCGGCGACCTCGGGTACACGCCGCCCCCCGGCGTGACGGACCAGGGCTCGAGCCGCGCCGGAGGCTTGCAGGTGGGGACCACGGAGATCAACGAGAAGTCGCTGCGGCTCATCGGCAGCGACGTGCGGCAAGGGGAACGCGCCGAAGCGTTCTTCCATTTCCCGGAAGGCGACCGGAACTTCCTCGGCTACCGGCAGCTCAGGGTCTGGGCGCACGGGCGCGGCGCGGCGTGGGACCGCGGCGAGCTCGCGTTCTACATCAAGGTCGCGCAGGACGAGAACAACTTCTACCTGTACCGCGCCGCGCGGGACACCTCGTGGGAGCCCGAGGTCGTGGTGGATTTCAACACCTGGTTCCGGCTCCGGGCCGACATCGAGGCGCGTTACCTGCGCGGCGACCCACCCGGCGGCCCCGCCACCTGCACCGGCACCGATTCCCTGGCGTATTTCGCGTGCGACGGCCCCTACCTGGTGCAGGTGCGGAATCCCGGCGTCTCGCCGCCCAACCTCTCGCGGGTGCAGGAGCTGGCCGTCGGATTCCTGCGCGACAGTTCGTGCGGGGCAGCGGGGTGCTCCACCGAGAGCGACGAGATCTGGGTGGACGACATCCGCCTCACGCAGGTGGTGAACGACGTCGGCTACGCCGGTGCGATCAACGTCCGCCTGACCGCCGCGGACGTGGCGGACATCTCGGTATCGGCGACCCGGCGGGACGCGCAGTTCCGCCAGCTCGGCGACGACCCGTCGTACGTCACGACCAACAATCTCTCCGTGGCGGGGACGGTGCGGCTCGAGCGCTTCGGCCTCGAACGGGCGGGGCTCTCGATGCCGTTCACCTTCCGGAACGACCGGTCGGGGAGCGACCCGTACTTCCTGAACCGCACTGACGTGCTGACGAGCGGACTGGGCGATCTCCGGCGCCCGCGCCAGGCGTCCGCGTCCTACAGCCTCTCGCTCCGGCGCACCCGGCGCGGCACCCGGTGGTGGGAGCGCGCGCTGGTGGACAACATCGGCGTGAACGCCTCCTGGTCGCACAGCTCCTCCACAAGCGCGCTCTCGACCTCCGGGACCCACGTCTTCACGGCGCACGCCGACTACCTCGCGCAGCGCACCAACGACCGCGGCGTGGCCTACGTGCCCAGGTTCCTGCGCCGCGCCCTGTCGGGCCTGCCGGACTTCCTCAGGCGGACCGACATGGTCCGAGGCCTCATGGATGGGCACCTGCACTGGGTGCCCACGGTGTTCCAGCTCTCGAGCGACTTCGCGCGGTCGCGAAGCACCCGCGCGACCTTCCGCGTTCCCGTCATCAGCGCGGCGGACACGCTCAACCCGGCCGTGGCGACGACGACCGCCACCCTCGCCAGTGTGTTCCGCGTCAACTTCCAGCCGTTCCAGGCCCTGTCCGCCGGGGTCGACGCGCAATCGAGCCGCGACCTCCGGGACTACGGCGACAGCACCACGCTGGGGGTGCTGGCGCGCCAGGGCCGCCGCCGCTTCCTCGGCGCGGACGTCGGACTCGAGCGGTCCCGGCAGATGTCCACGCACTTCAGCTACGCGCCGCGCCTGGTCTCCTGGCTGTCGCCGCGGTTCGCCCTCTCCTCGTCCTTCGGCATCAACCGGGACCCGACCGCCCGCGACCCGGAGCGCAGCAACGACTCCACGGGCGCGTTCCGTCTCCCCAGCGCCTTCCAGAACTCGCGGTCCAGGGACATGGGGTTCACCTTCGATCTGTCGCACCTGCTCCGCGGCCTCTTCCACGACTCCGTGCTGGTGCGCGTCCTCGACCGCGTGCGTCCGGTCGACTACAGCAACCACCTCGACCGCCGCTCGCAGTTCGACCGCCCCGGGTTCGATCCCGGCACCGCCTATCAGCTCGGCTTCGGCGGGCAGGAGGCGTTCCGCAGCCAGGAAGGCCGGTTCGCGACCTCGGCGTCCGAGTCGCGGCAGCACCGCCTCAGCACCGCGTTCTCGCTGCCCCTCGGCTTCACGGTGGACGGCTCCTACGAGGACCGGACCTCGTTCACGTGGTCCCAGCGCGGCGCCGGCCAGCAGTAGACCCGTAGCACCGACAACCGGTGGCCGCAGGTCACGGGCCGCTGGTCCTATGCGCCGCGCGCGGCCGTGCTGCGAAAGGTGGTCACCAACGTCAACGCCTCCCTCGGCGTGAACACCGCGCGCTCGGAGACCTTCCAGCCTCCGCTCGAGGTGGGGGGCGGGGAGCCGGCCGTTGGTGGCCTGCGCACCACCCAGGAGAACCGGTCCGTGCCGGTCTCCATGGAGATCAGCTGGGCCCCGCGGATCGTGACCAGCGTCAATACGTCGCTCGAGAGGGTGCGCAGCGACCGGTCCGACAACCTGACGTTCACCGACCGCCGGCAGACCGGCGCCAACGTGTCGTTCGCGTTCCGCGTGCCGCCGAACCTCATCCCGCTCCGGTCCGACGTCCGGACCGCGCTGCGCTACCAGAACACCGCCAGCACCGTCTGCATCCAGCGGGCCGGCACCGCCGACTGCCTCCCCGTGTCGGACTCGCGGCGCCGCGAGTACAATCTCAACATGGATACCGACATGCCGCCGAACGTCTCGGCGGGGTTGTCGGTCGCGTACGTCCTGACCGATGACCGGCACGCCAACCGCAAGTTCTCGCAGCTGGTCGTCACGGCGAACGTGACGGTGTCCTTCTCGCAGGGAGACATCCGATGACGCGTAGCGGCCTGCTGGTCCTCCTCGCCCTGGCCAGCGCGTGCCGCGGCGGATCGTCGCAGGCCTCGCAGCACTTCGACGGGGCCCAGGCGATGCGCTGGGTCGAGTACCAGGTGGCGGCGGGGCCGCGCGTCCCCGGGACCCCGGGCCATCTCGCCATCGGGGCGTGGATCGAGAGCGAGGCGCGCCGCAGCGCCGATTCGGTCGAGGTGCAGGCCTTCGACCACGTGACCACGCACGGCGACACGCTCCACCTGCGCAACATCATCGTGCGCTTCCGGCCGCAGGACCCCGGCCGCGTCCTCTACGTGACCCACTGGGACACCCGGCCCACCGCCGACGAGGACCCCGATCCGGCCCGCCGCGGCACCCCCATCCCCGGGGCCAACGACGGCGCGTCGGGGGTCGCCGCCATGCTCGGCGTCATCGCCGAGCTCAAGCGGCAGCCGCCCACGGTGGGCGTGGACATCGTCTTCGTGGACGGCGAGGACTACGGCAACTTCGGCAATGAGGCCCAGGACGTGCTCATCGGCACCAAGTACTTCGCCCAGCATCTCCCGGCGGGTTACCGGCCCCTCTTCGCCGTGCTGTGGGACATGATCGGGGACCGGGACCAGCGCTTCGACCAGGAGGGCTACTCGCTCGACCGCGCCCCCGAAGTGGTGGACCGGGTGTGGAGCACGGCGGAGGACATCGGCCTGCGTCGCGTGTTCCGCCCCCGCCGCGGCATCTACATCACCGACGACCACATCCCGCTCCTCGAGGCGGGCATCCGCATCATCGACGTCATCGACTTCGACTACGGCCCGAACAACGGGTACTGGCACACCACCCAGGACACGCCCGACAAGCTCTCCGCGGAATCGCTGGCCAACGTGGGCCGGCTGGCGCTCGCCCTCGTGCGCTAGAGCAGGGCCTCACCGGCACCACCGGGGCGCGGCGCCGGGAGGATCGCGGGAATAGGCTCCGCGATGCCGCAGAACGGGCACCACGCGCGCCCACTCCTCGCCGCAAGTTCGTCGCCGTGTTCACCAAGGATGAGAAGCGCGCGCTCCTCTACCTGGCGGTGGTAGCAGCCGCGGGTGGACTCCTGCGCGCGGTCCGCGCGCCGGAGGGCGCGCCCGGCGCGCCGATGGTGGCGCCCGCCATCGCCGGTGATGACCTCGCGCGCCAGGCGCAGCTGGTGCGTCAGGCCACGCTGCTCGCCCGGCCGCTCCAACCGGGCGAGCGGATCGACATCGACCGGGCGGGCGCCCAGGAGATCGAGCGGCTCCCCAGGGTGGGACCGGCCCTGGCGCGCCGCATCGTGGAGGAGCGCGACAGCGGCGGGCCGTTCGGGTCTCCGGAGGGGCTCCTGCGCGTGCCCGGGATCGGTCCCGGGATGCTCAAGGCGATGGAGCGCCAGCTCGCCTTCTCCGGGGTCGCCCGGGAGCGTCCGGTGTCTTCAGCAGACCAGCCAGCCGGGACGAGGGCGGCCACGCCGGGAGAGCCGAGGGCAGGGCGCGGGCGGAGCGGCAAGGCGGGCTGCACGGCCACGCCGGCGCCCGTGGCGCTGAACCGTGCCACCGCCGCGGAGCTGGCCTGCGTGCCGGGCATCGGGCCCGCGCTCGCCGAGCGCATCACGAGCGATCGAGCCCGTCGCGGTCCATTCCGCGAAGTGAAAGAACTGGAACGCGTTGCGGGCATTGGGCCTGCCCTCATCGCGCGGCTCGCGCCGCACCTCTCCGCGCCTTGACAGGGGGTGGGCTGCCGGTAGGTTTCCCACTCACCTCTTTCCCCTCCGGCCCCTGGACACATGTCGGCACCCGCAACGGCTCCTGGCGATCGGCTTGGCGATCTGCTCATCAAAGAAGGGCTGATCACCAAGGACCAGCTCGACAAGGCGCTCACGGAGCAGAAACAGAACGGCACCCGGCTCGGCTACAGCCTGGTGAAGCTCGGTTTCGTCCAGGAGACCGAGATCACGAAGATGCTCGCCCGGCAGTACCGCATGCCGGCCGTCGACCTGGCGCGCTTCGAGGTCGACCCCAAGATCGTGAAGATGATCCCGGCCGACGTGGCGCTGAAGCACCTGGTGCTCCCGCTCAAGCGCGAAGGCCGCACCCTGACCGTCGCGATGGCCGACCCGACCAACATGGCCATCATCGACGACCTCAAGTTCATCACCCGCTACGACATCTTCCCGGTCATCGCCGGCGAGTACACGCTCCGCGGCGCGCTCGAGAAGCACTACGAGGCGGTGGACCAGCAGCTCGACAAGCTCATCGAGGAGATCGGCGAGGGCGCCGAGGCCGACGAGCTCGAAGTCCTCCAGGAGCAGGAAGAGGAGCAGGCGGGTGCCGCTGCGCTGGCCGACGACGCGCCGGTGGTCAAGCTCATCAACGCCATCCTGACCGACGCGGTGAAGCGCGGCGCGTCGGACATCCACATCGAGCCCTTCGAGCACGAGATCCGGGTTCGCTACCGGGTGGACGGCGAGCTCTCGGAGGTGATGAAGCCCCCGCTGAAGCTCAAGGCGGCTCTCACCTCGCGCATCAAGATCATGTCCGCGCTCAACATCGCGGAACGGCGCGTCCCCCAGGACGGCCGCATCAAGCTGAAGATGGGGAAACGGGTCATCGACTACCGGGTGTCGACCTGCCCGGTCCTCTTCGGCGAGAAGATCGTGATGCGGATCCTCGACAAGGGGAACCTGACGCTCGACCTTTCGAAGTTCGGGTTCGAGCCCAAGGCGGAGCAGGACCTGATGAAGGCCATCCTGAACCCGTACGGGATGGTCTTGGTGACGGGGCCGACGGGGTCGGGGAAGACGACGACGCTCTACTCGGCGCTCTCCCGCGTCAACACGATCGAAGTCAACATCATGACGGCCGAGGACCCGGTCGAGTACAACCTGATGGGGATCAACCAGGTCCTGGTGCGCAACGAGATCGGGATGACCTTCGCGGCGGCGCTGAAGGCGTTCCTGCGGCAGGACCCGAACATCATCATGGTGGGGGAGATCCGCGACATCGAGACGGGCGGCATCGCGATCAAGGCGGCGCTCACGGGCCACCTGGTGCTCTCGACGCTGCACACCAACGACGCGCCGTCCACGATCACCCGCATGATCGACATGGGGATCGAGCCGTTCAACGTGTCGAGCGCGGTGAACCTGATCGTGGCGCAGCGGCTGGTGCGGCGGATCTGCAAGGACTGCAAGACGGAGACCAAGTACGACGCCCTCGAGCTCAAGGCCCTCGGGACCACCGAAAAGGAGTGGGAAGGGGTTACCTTCTACAAGGGCAAGGGCTGCGACACCTGCGCCGGCTCGGGCTACAAGGGCCGCGCCGGGCTGTACGAGGTCATGGCGTTCTCGCCCGACCTCCGGCGCATGATCCTGCGCGGCGCCTCCACGGCGGAGCTCCAGGAGCAGGCGGTCAAGGACGGGATGCTGACCCTGCGCATGGACGGCATCGTGAAGATCAAGAAGGGCGTGACGACGCTCGAGGAAGTGGTCAAGGAAACGGCGGGGGGATGAAGTGACGGCACCTCAGGCACCGCAGCAGAGTCCGGTCAACCTTCGCGCATTGCTCGAGGAGATGATCGAGCGCGAGGCGTCGGACCTGCACATCACGGCGGGCGAGCGGCCCAAGATCCGGGTGGACGGCGACATCGTGAGCAGCCGCATCGAGTACGTCCTCACCCCCAAGGACACGCTGCAGCTGGCCTACTCCATCCTCACCGAGCAGCAAAAGAAGCGATTCGAGACCGAGGACGAGCTGGACTTCTCGTTCGGCATCCAGAACCTGGCGCGCTTCCGCGGCAACGCCTTCAAGCAGCGCGGCTGCGTGTCGCTGGTGGTGCGGCAGATCCCCTTCCAGGTGAAGACCTTCGACCAGCTCAAGCTCCCGCCCATCGTGGCGAAGCTCTCTGAGAAACCGCGGGGCCTCGTCCTGGTGACGGGCCCCACCGGCTCGGGGAAGTCCACCACGCTGGCGGCCATGGTGGACAAGATCAACCGCGAGTGGAAGGGCCACATCATCACGGTCGAGGACCCGATCGAGTTCATCCACAAGCACCAGGGCTGCATCGTCAACCAGCGCGAGGTGGGGACCGACACCAAGTCGTTCGCCAACGCGCTGAAGTACGCCTTGCGGGAAGACCCCGACGTGGTGCTCATCGGCGAGATGCGCGACCTGGAGACGATCCAGGCGGGGCTCACCATCGCGGAGACGGGCCACCTCGCGTTCGCCACGCTGCACACCAACTCGGCGGCGGAGACGATCAACCGCATCATCGACGTCTTCCCGTCGCACCAGCAGTCCCAGGTGCGGGCGCAGCTCGCCTTCGTGCTCGAGGGCATCATCACCCAGACCCTGCTCCCCAAGGCCAAGGGGAAGGGGCGGTGCATGGCCTGCGAGGTGCTGGTGATCACCCCCGCGATCCGGGCCTTGATCCGCGACGACAAGATCCACCAGATCCAGTCGTCGATGCAGGCCGGCAAGAAGTACGGCATGCAGACCATGAACGACTCGCTCTACGTGCTGTACATGCAGCGCGAAGTGACGCTCGACGAGTGCTTGCGCGCCACCTCGGAGCCCAACGAGTTCCTCCGGATGGTGGGGGAGCCGATACCGGGCGAGGAAGACAAGCCGATGGCGCCGAAGGACCGCCCACTGACAGGCGGTCTGAAGAAGTGACCGCGCGTAAAGGAGGCTGACGGATGCCGGTCTTCAACTACACGGCCCGCACCCTGACGGGCGAGCTGCAGTCGGGCCAGATCGACCTGCCGTCGCACGACGACGTGGTCGCCCATCTGCGGAAGAACCGCATGATCGTGGTGAAGGTCCAGCAGGCGCCGAAGGACATCAAGTTCGACCTGTTCGGCAAGGGGATCAGCACCCGCGACATCGTGATCTTCACCCGCCAGTTCGCGACCATGATCAACTCGGGCCTGCCGCTGGTGCAGGCGCTCGACATCCTGGCGGAGCAGAGCGAGAACAAGTCGCTCAAGGAAGTCACCAAGAGCGTGGTGTACGACGTGGAGTCGGGCCACACGCTGGCCGACGCCCTCCGCAAGCACCCCAAGGCCTTCACCGAGCTGTACGTGAACATGGTGGCCGCCGGCGAGGCCGGCGGTATCCTGGACACCATCCTGCTGCGCCTCGCGACCTTCATGGAGAAGAACGACGCCCTGGTCCGGAAGGTGAAGGGCGCCATGATCTACCCGGCCGTGATCTTCACGGTGGCCGGCGGCGCCATCGTCATCCTGCTGATCTTCGTGATCCCGGTCTTCCAGGACATGTTCTCGGGCATCGGGCAGCAGCTGCCGCTGCCGACGCGCATCGTGATCGGGGCCTCGTACGTCCTGCAGCACTACTGGTGGGCCATCGGCGGCGGCCTGGGTGGCCTGTTCTACCTCATCAAGCGCTACTACGCCACGCCGAGCGGGAAGCTCAACCTCGACAAGTTCATGCTCAACGTGCCGGTGCTCGGGGACCTCATCCGGAAGTCCGCGGTCTCGCGCTTCACCCGCACCCTGGGCACGCTGATCGCGTCGGGCGTCAGCATCCTCGACGGACTCGAGATCACGGCCAAGACGGCCGGCAACCGCGTCATCCACGACGCGGTCATGGAGAGCCGCGCCTCCATCGCGGGTGGCGAGACCATCGCCGCGCCGCTCCAGAAGTCGAAGGTCTTCCCGCCCATGGTGATCTCGATGATCGCCGTCGGCGAGCAGACCGGCGGCCTGGACGAGATGCTCTCCAAGATCGCCGACTTCTACGACGAAGAGGTGGACGCCGCGGTCGAGGCGCTCCTCTCCCTGATGGAGCCGGTGATGATCGTGGTGCTCGGCGTGGTGGTGGGCGGCATGATCATCGCCATGTACCTGCCGATCTTCAACATGATCAACACGGTGCAGTAGGCGCCGCCGCCTGACGATCGAAGGGGCCCTCCGGGGCCCCTTCGTGTTTCAGGACGCGCGCTCCTCCAGCGTCTCGTCGTGATCCATGATGTCCCGCCACCGGTGCGAGCGGCCCAGGTGGAACGGCACCGCCGTCACCACCACGTTCGGCTTGAAGAGGAACGCCGTCTTGAGGTAGAGCGCCGTCTGGTTGTGCAGGGCGTGCTCCCACCAGTGATTCGGGATGATCTCCGGCACCACCACGCTCACCAGGTCCGCCGAGCCCTCGCGCTCCAGCATGTCCACGTACTCCACGATCGGGCGGATCACCGACCGGTACGGTGACGCGACCACCACCAGCTCCACCCCGATGTCCCAGGCCGCCCACGCCGTCCGCATCTGCTCGGTCTGCGTGG
>JBGPHD010000080.1:0-13091 GCA_041484135.1 Gemmatimonadota bacterium | reverse complement strand
TCGGTCGGGCTGCGCTGCCTCTCCGGCCTTGCCGCCGAGCTCTTCACGATGCGCCTGTCCATGCTCGGCGCGCTCGCCGGGCTGACGATCTTCTGGCTCGGGTTCCGACAGCTGGTCCATTGGTGGCTGCCCGTCCTGCTGCTCGGGCTCTCGGTACCGCTGCCCCAGGTGCTGATCGGCTCGCTGGCGCTGCCGCTCCAGCGGACCGCGTCGGCACTCGGCGCGAAGATGCTGCACTTCAGGCACGTTCCCGTGCGACTGGCCGGCAATGTCCTCAATCTCCCCGGTCGATCGCTGTTCGTGACCGAGGCGTGCAGCGGGCTGCGCTCGCTCACGGCGCTCCTGTCGCTCGGCCTGCTGATCGGCGGGCTGTGGCTGCGGTCGCCATGGACGCGGCTGGCGCTGGTCCTCGCGGCCCTACCGGTGGCGGTGGCGCTCAACGGGGTGCGGATCTTCCTCACCGGATTCCTGATGTTCTTCGTGAGTCCGGCGCTGGGCCAGGGCGTGATGCACTACTCGGAGGGCTGGGCGATCTTCGTCGCGGCGTTCGCGATCCTGGGCGCCGCCGCGTGGGTGCTCTCGGCCGCCGAGCGGCACCTCCGGTGGCGCTCGTGAACGCGCGGCTCGCATGGGCGCCGTTCGCCCTGCTGCTGGTGGGCGCGATCACCGCCGCACGGGTGGGCGTCCAGCACCTGCCCCCGCTGCGCATGCCGCTCGAGATGGCCATCCCGTCGGTGATCGCGGGGATCCCGGGCCGGGACGAGCCGCTCGCCGACGACGAGAGGCAGGCGGTCGGTGTGACCTCGTATCTCATGCGGGCGTTCGCCACGCCCGACACCGGGGCCGCCGCCGAGCAGTTCTCGCTGTACGTCGGCTACTACGATCACCAGACCCAGGGCAGCACCATCCACTCGCCCAAGAACTGTCTGCCCGGCGCAGGGTGGCAGGCCTTGTCGTCGCAGACGGCGGTCATCGAAGGCCCCACCGGCCCCACGGTGGTCAACCGGTACCTGCTCCAGTATCGGACTGAGCGGGCCCTCGTTCTCTACTGGTACCAGGGCCGGGGCCGGATCCAGGCCAACGAGTACAAGGTGAAGCTGAACCTGCTCCGCGACGCGGCATTGCGCGGACGCAGCGAAGAGGCCCTCGTCCGGATCATCGTGCCGGTGCGCGATTCCGAGGAACGCGCCTACGCGCTGGCGGCCCGGGCGGCGCGCAGCGTGATGCCCGCGCTGTGGGCGGCGCTCCCCACCTGACGCTCCCGTGCGTCCCGCCACCACCCGGCGGGCCTGGGTGATGCGCTCCTTTCGTTGATCAGCGCGCCGCGATTCCGGTGCTCGGACTCCTGCCCCACTCGCGCCTCAACCCGTGCATAGGCTCGAATCGTTGCGCCCGTGCAACGTCTTCGCCAGACGAACCAGGCACTGCAGCCGCGCTCGGGGACGATTCGCTCTTCAACCTCTGCGTGGGACTGCGTAACTTGTTGTAACAGCCTAGCATCCTCTCACTCACCGAGGGCAGGGCCCGGCAGCACGCTATTTGCCGCTGGGGGGGCAGCTGCGGTTAGGAGCTTGGACTTGGAGGCAACGACTGCGTCACTGTGCCGACTCTCGGTCGTGGTGGCGGGTGTGGATGCGCTGGAGACGATTGACGAGTGCCTGTCGGCGCTCCGCTTGGCGTGCGGCGGCATCGCGAGTGAGATCCTGGTCGTGCATCCCGCCGATGCGGCGCTCGCCGCGCGGGTGCGTGAGCGCCACGGCGACATGACCGTGGTGGATGGAGGCGCGACCGCGCTCGTTCCCCACCTCTGGGGACAGGGGTTTCGACGTTCACGCGGCGAAGTGGTCGCATTCTCGACGGGGCACTGTATCGTGGGCCCACCCTGGGCGCAGTCCCTACTCGAAGTGATCGACGGCGGCGCGACGGGCGCGGGTGGCGCGCTCGAGCTCGCGCCGCGTGCGGGCATGGTCGCGGCGGCCGTGTACTTCCTCCGGTACTCCGCGTTCATGCCGCCGGCACCCGCCGGCCAGGTGGCCGAGATTCCCGGTGACAACGCCGCCTATCGGCGCTCGGCCCTCGAGCGACACGCGGAGACCTTCGTGGACGGATTCTGGGAGGTGGACTTCCACCGGCGCATCCGTCCCGAGGGCGGCATCCTGAGGTTCGCGCCAGGCGCCACGGCGATGGTGCGCGCGACGTACGGCTTCGGCACCATCGCCCGCCACCGGTTCCGGCACGGAAGCCACTACGGCGGCTACCGGGTCGCGAGCAAGGGCGATCCGGTGTGGCGGGTCATCCTCGCGGCACCACTCCTGCCGTTCGTGCTGGCGCTGCGGGTCCTCCGGCGCGCCGGCGGTCGCGCGGTGAGCTGCCTTCCCGCCCTGCTGGCGCTCGGCGCCGCGTGGGCGGCCGGCGAGAGCTGGGGCGCGTGGCACTCGGCGCGGCCGCGGGCGCCGCTGGTGGCGGCATGAGCGAGCGCGGCGTCCCCCCCGGTGCCCGCGGCATGCGCCTCAGCGACAAGCCCCGGATCTCGGTGGTGGTGGCATCGCTCCGCGAGCGCCGCCTGCTCGACGCGTGTCTCGCATCGCTGCTGCCCCAGTGCGCGCGCCACGACGCGGAGATCGTGGTGGCGCGCGCCTGCCCGCTCGCCGAGTTCCGCGAATTGGAGGCGGCCTACCCCAAGGTGCTGTTCGTGCCCGCGCCGGACGGCAGCACGATCCCGTACCTGCGCTCGGCGGGGATGGCGGCCGCGGACGGCGACATCGTGGCGCTGACCGAGGACCACTGCGTGGTGGGGGAGGACTGGGTCGCGCAGCTGATCTCGGCCCAGCACAAGGGCGCCGACGTGGTGGGCGGTGCCATGGACAACGCCCAGCGCGACCGCGCGATCGACTGGGCGGCCTACTTCGCCGAGTACGGGTTCTTCGCGGAGGAGGCCGCGTCCCACACGGCGGAGCCGCAGCTCACCGGCGCGAACGTAGCGTACAGCCGCCGGGTGGTGGGCGAGGTCATCGGGTGGGCGAAGGAAGGCGAATGGGAGAACGTGGCGCACGCGCGCCTGCGCGCGCAGGGGAGCACGCTGCACTTCCTCCGCACGGCGGCGGTCTACCAGAACAAGAACTACCGCTTCGGCGACTTCTGCCGCGACCGCTACGAGCACGGCCGCGACTACGCGCGCCGGCGGCTCGTGGACGAGGGCGGGCTCAAGCGGTGGCTCTTCGTGCCGGGCGCCGTCCTTCTCCCCTTCCTCCTCACGCTGCGGGTCTCGCGGGTCATCAGCCCGCAGCACCGCCCGGCGTTCCGCCGCGCGCTGCCGTACACGTTCGCCTTCCTGACCGCCTGGTCATTGGGAGAAGCAGTGGGCTATCTGCTCGGTCCGGCGCCGATGGGCGGGCACGGTGACTGATGCCGCCGCGCCGGACCTCGCGGTCGTGGTGCCGTCGGTGAACGGCTGGGGCGATCTCGAGGGGTGCCTCGACGCTCTCGCCGCGCAGTCCGACGGCGTCACGCTGGAAGTCCTCGTGGCCGACCGCGTGGGCGAGCCGGTGCGCGGCGCGCTGCGGGCCAGAGCGGGCGTCAGGCTGCTCGAAGCGCCGCCGGGCACCACGATTCCGGCGCTCCGGGCCATGGCCTTCGCCGCGGCCCGCGCGGACGTGGTAGGTGTGATCGAGGATCATGTCATCGTGCCGCCGGACTGGGCGGCGCGGATGCTCGCGGCGCACCGAGAGGGGGCACAAGTTGTGGGCGGCGCGGTCGAGAACGCGGCGCGCGAACGTCTGGTGGACGTGGCGGCGTTCCTGTGCGAGTACAGCCACTGCCTGGTGCCGCCGCCCGCGGGTCCGGCGCCGTGGGTGACCGGGAACAACGTGACCTACCGGCGGCGTCTCCTCGAGCGGTTCAAGGGCGTCATCGCGCTGGGGGGCTGGGAGAACCTGCTCCACGACGCGATGCGGGACGCGGGAGTGCCCCTGATGAGCCGCCCGGACATCTCGGTGGGACACAAGAAGCACTACACCGTCGCCGAGTACGTGACCCAGCGCTACCTCTACTCGCGGTCCTACGCGGGCAGCCGCGTGGCCGGCGCACCCCTCGGGAAGCGCCTGTTCTACGGCGCGGCGGCCTGCGCCCTGCCACCCCTCCTGCTCGCCCGCATCGTCTCCAACGTCCGTCGCGCCGGCCGCTACCAGCGCGAGCTGATCCGGTCGCTGCCGCTCCTCGCGGCCTTCGTCGTCGCCTGGGCCGCAGGGGAAGCGGTTGGCTCGTGGTTCGGCGCGGGCGACGCGCTCGGGAAGGTGTGTTGAGATGACCGAGGCCAGCGCCGCTCCGCGGCAGGTGAGCCCGCTCAAGCCCGGCGATCGCGTCGTCATCATCGGCGCGGGCCCCGGCGGGCTGACGGCGGCGTACCTCCTGGCCAAGCAGGGCGTGAAGGTGACGGTCCTCGAGGGGGACGACATCGTCGGCGGGATCGCGCGGACCGCCCAGTACAAGGGGTACCGGTTCGACATCGGCGGGCACCGGTTCTTCACCAAGATCACGCCGGTCGAGGAGCTGTGGCACGAGATCCTGGGCAAGGAGTTCATCTCGGTGCCGCGCCTCTCCCGGATCTACTACAACGGCAAGTTCTTCGACTACCCGCTCAAGGCGGCCAACGCGCTGCGCGGCCTCGGCATCATCAACGCCGTGCTGATCGTGCTCAGCTACCTCAAGGCCCGGATCTGGCCCAATCCGGTCGAGGAGAACTTCGAGCAGTGGGTGTCGAACCGCTTCGGCCAGCGGCTCTACCGGATCTTCTTCAAGACGTACACCGAGAAGGTGTGGGGCATCCCGTGCACCGAGATCCGCGCCGAGTGGGCGGCGCAGCGAATCCAGGGACTCTCACTGGCGCGGGCGATCCTCTCGGCGACGGCCCTGCAGAAGCGGTCGGCGACGATCAAGACGCTGATCAACGAGTTCCAGTACCCCAGGCTCGGGCCGGGGCAGATGTGGGAGATGTGCACCGACAAGATCCGCGCGCTGGGCGGCGAGGTGCTGCTCAAGCACTTCGTGACGGCGGTGGAGGTGCGGGACGGGCGGGTGGTGGCGCTGCGGGCGAAGTCACCCGACGGCGAGCGGCGCTTCGAGGGCGAGCACTTCATCTCGACGACGGACATCCGTTCGCTGGTGCGGGCCGTCGAGCCGCCGCCGCCCGCGACCATCCGGGATTCGGGCGAGGGGCTCCGGTACCGGGACTTTATCACGGTGGCGCTGGTGATCGACCAGGACCATCTCTTCCCGGACAACTGGATCTACATCCACTCGGAGGGCGTGAAGGTCGGGCGGGTCCAGAACTTCAACAACTGGAGCCGCGCCATGGTGCCGCGCGCCGGCGCCACGTGCCTGGGCCTCGAGTACTTCTGCTTCGAGGGGGACGGGCTCTGGACCATGCCCGACGCCGACCTCATCGCGCTCGGCACGAAGGAGATGGCGATGCTCGGGCTGATCGACCCGACCAAGGTGGTGGACGGGACGGTGGTCCGGATGCAGAAGGCCTACCCCATCTACGACGGCGAGTACCGCGCGCACCTGGACACGGTGCGGACCTTCCTCGACCCGATCCCGAACCTGCACCTGGTCGGGCGGAACGGGATGCACAAGTACAACAACCAGGACCACTCGATGCTGACGTCGATGATGACCGTCTGGAACATGCAGGGGGCGGCGCACGACGTCTGGACCGTGAACACCGATTACGAGTACCACGAAGAGCAGCGCCTCGAAGCGCCGAAAGCCGCCGGGGCGGCCGCGGCGGCGGGCTGAGGATGCGTATCGGCATCGACGCGAGCTGCTGGGCCAACGGCCGCGGCTACGGGCGCTACACCCGCGAGCTGCTGCGGACGCTGGTGGCGCGCGCGCCCGACGACGAGTTCGTGTGCTTCCTCGATCCCCTCGCCGCCGAACGGTTCGATCTCCAGGGGCCGAACGTGCGGCGGGTCCTCGTCGCCCAGTCGGCCGCGCCGACCGAGGCGGCCGCCGCGGACGGCAGCCGCTCGCCCCTCGACATGCTCCGCCTGACGCGCGCGGTGTGGCGCGAGCCGCTCGACGTGTTCTTCTCGCCGTCGGTGTACACCTACTTCCCGCTGCCGCCCGGGCTCAAGGCCCTGGTCTGCATCCACGACGCCATCGCCGACCGGTACCCCGAGCTCACGCTGCCCTCACGGCGGGCCCGGCTCTTCTGGCGCGCCAAGGTCTCCCTCGCGCTGGCGCAGGCGCGCCTGGTGCTGACGGTGTCGGACTTCGCCTCGCGCGAGATCCAGGAGGTGCTCAAGGTCCCGGCGGGGCGGATCAGGGTCGCCGTGGAAGCGCCCGCCCCGACCTACCGGCCGAGCGCGCGACGGGAGGAGGTCCTCGCGGCCGCCGCGCGGGTCGGGCTGCCGGCGGGGGCGCGGTGGTTCACCTACGTGGGCGGGTTCAGCCCCCACAAGCACGTGGACGTGATCGTCCGCGCGCACGCGGCGGTCGCGGCCGGCTGCGGCGCCGCGGCGCCGCACCTCCTCCTCGTCGGCGCGACCGGTGGCGACGTGTTCCACGGCGACCAGCCGCGCATCCGCGCGGCCATCGCCGCGGCGGGCACCGAGGCGCTGGTGCACTGGACGGGCTTCGTGAGCGACGAGGAGCTGCGGCACCTGCACTCGGGCGCGCTCGCGCTGCTGCTGCCCTCGGCGTGCGAAGGGTTCGGTCTGCCGGCGGTCGAGGCGGCGGCCTGCGGCGCGCCGGTAGTGGCGACGACGGCGAGCCCGCTCCCCGAACTGCTCGAGGGAGGCGGCCTCTTCGTGCCGCCCGGCGACGAGGCCGCGCTCACGGCGGCGCTGCGCACCCTCCTCGCCGACGAGCCGGCGCGCGTGGCCATGGGCGCGCGGGCCCGCGAACGGGCCGCCGCGCTCACCTGGGAGCGCACTGCGCACGCCGCCCTTGACGCCATCCGCGAGGCGGCGGCGTGAGCGGCCTCCGCTTCTGCATGGTCACGACCTTCTACCCGCCGCACAACTTCGGCGGCGACGGGATCGGCGTGCAGCGGCTGGCGCGCGCCCTCGTCCGGCGCGGCCACCAGGTCACGGTGGTCCACGACGTGGACGCCTTCGAAGCCCTGAACCCCGGCCCTCCGCGCGCCGACGGTGCGGACGAGGACGGCGTGGAGGTGGTGCGCCTCCGGAGCGGACTTGGCGCGCTGTCCCCGCTCCTCACGCAGCAGACGGGCCGGCCGGTCGCCAACGGGCGGCGTCTCCGCGCGCTGCTCGACGGCGGCGCCTTCGACGTCATCAACTTCCATAACGTCTCGCTGGTGGGCGGCCCCGGCGTGCTGCGGT
The DNA here is from genome assembly GCA_041484135.1 of Gemmatimonadota bacterium. Lineage (GTDB taxonomy): Bacteria > Gemmatimonadota > Gemmatimonadetes > Gemmatimonadales > JACORV01 > JACORV01. The sequence goes on along the minus strand of JBGPHD010000080.1, from coordinate 5,748 downwards.
ACGGCCACGCGGTCAAGCTGTACATGGCGCACGAGCACTGGCTGGTGTGCCCGACCCACGTGCTCTGGCGCCTCGGCCGCGAGGCGTGCCCCGAGCGGCAGTGCCTCCGCTGCGTGCTCCACGACCGGCGTCCGCCGCAGCTCTGGCGTTACACCGGGCTCCTCGAGCGCGAGCTCGAGCACGTGGACGCCTTCATCGCCTTCAGCGAGTTCAGCCGCGCCAAGCACCGCGAATTCGGGTTCCAGCGGGACCTCGAGGTGGTGCCGGGCTTCCTCCCGGCGGCGGACGGAACAGACCTCCCCGCGCGGCCGCACGCGCGCCCGTACTTCCTCTTCGTCGGCAGGCTCGAACGGCTCAAGGGCCTGCACGACGTGATCCCAGCGTTCGCGGACCAGCCCGCCACCGACCTGCTCGTTGCGGGCACCGGCGAGGAGGCGGAGGCGCTGCGCGCCCAGGCGGCCGGCCTTGCATCGGTGCGGTTCCTCGGCCACGTGCCGCCGGAGCAGCTCTCGGCCTACTACCGGCACGCGCTCGCGCTGCTGGTGCCGTCGGTGGGGTTCGAGACCTTCGGCCACGTGATCATCGAGGCGTTCCGGCAGGGGACGCCGGTGATCGCGCGGCGCATCGGGCCGTTCCCGGAGATCGTCGAACCGTGCGGGGGCGGCGAGCTCTACGCGGACCGCGCGGAGCTGCTGGCCGCGCTGCGCCGCATTGCCTCCGATCCGGCGCACCGCGAGCGGCTGGCCCGGAACGCCTATGCGGGGTTCATGGAGCACTGGACGGAGGACGCGGTGGTGCCGCGGTACCTGGACGTCGTGCGGCGCGCGGCGGAGCGGAAGGGCGCCGGCCGCGTGGCCGAGGCGCTCCGGGCGGGGGCCGCGGCGTGAAGGCGATCCTCACCTATCACTCCATCGACCCGTCGGGGTCGGTGATCTCCGTGGCACCGGAGCGCTGGCGCGAGCACGCCCGCTGGCTCGCGGGCGGCGCGGTGCGGGTGGTGGGCCTGGAGGAGCTGGTGCAGCTCCCGTCGGACGTGGACGCCGTGGCGGTCACCTTCGACGACGCGTTCGCCAACTTCGCAACCCTGGCCTGGCCGCCCCTGCGCGAGCACGGGCTGCCGGTGACGGTCTTCGCGGTGAGCGACCGGGCCGGCGCGACCAATGCCTGGGGGGGCCGCGAGGAGCCGGGGATCCCGACGCTGCCACTCCTCGACTGGGACGCGCTGGGCCGCCTGACGGAAGAAGGGGTCTCGGTGGGCGGGCACAGCCGCACCCATCCCGACCTGCGCGCCGTGGACGCCGCGGCGCTCGAGGACGAACTCGCCGGCTGCGCGACCCGTATCGAGGCTGAGACCGGGCGCCGGCCGGGCGCGTTCGCGTATCCGTACGGCCTTACCGACGCGCGCGTCACGACCGCGGTGGCCGCGACCTACCGGGTCGCCTGCACCACCGAGCTGCGGGCCCTGGAACCGCGGGACGCGCCGCACGCGCTGCCTCGGCTGGACGCGTACTACTGGCGTGAGCCCGGGATGCTCGAGCGATGGGGCACCCCGGCCTTCCGGCGACACCTCTGGCTCCGCGCCCGCGGGCGGCAGGTGCGCCGCACGCTCACCGCGCTGGGGGCCAGGCCGTGACCGGCGACGTGCGGTACCTCTCGGTGATCATGCCGGCGCACCAGGCGGCGCGGCTCCTCCCGCGGACGTTAGGCGCTCTCGTGGCGAGCGACCTCCCCCGGGAGACCTGGGAGCTGATCGTGGTGGATGACGCCAGCACCGACGAGACGGCCGTGGTGGCCGCGCCCTACGCCGACACGGTCGTGCGTCTCGCCGGCAAGCCGCACGGCCCCGCCTTCGCGCGGAACCGCGGCTTCGAGGCGTGCCGGGGCGAGGTGATCGTGTTCGTGGACGCGGACGTGGTCGTGCACCCCGACGCGCTCCGCCGCATCGCGCGGCTCTTCGCGGCCGACCGCCACACCGACGCCGCGTTCGGCTCGTACGACGCTGATCCCCCCGGGCCGGGCCTGGTCTCCCAGTACCGCAATCTGCTGCACCACTATGTGCACCAGCGCAATCGCGGCCCCGCGGAGACCTTCTGGGCCGGCCTGGGCGCCATCCGCCGCGCGGCCTTCGCCGAGGTCGGGATGTTCGACGAGTGGCACTACGCGCGTCCCCAGGTCGAGGACATCGAGCTCGGCCGCAGGCTGCGGCGCGCGGGACACCCGATCGTGCTCGATCCCGACATCCAGGGCACTCACCTCAAGCGCTGGACGTTCCGCAACACCGTGGAGACCGACTTCAAGCACCGCGGTGTGCCGTGGATGTGGCTGCTGGTCCAGGAAGGGCCGAGCGAGGGCGGGGGCGCGCTCAACGTGCGGACGGTCGAGAAGTTCTGCACGGCGATGGTCGGACTCGCGATGCCGGCAACCCTCGCGGCGGCGCTGTGGCGGCAGCCGTGGCTCCTGGCGTTCCCCGTCGCCGCCGTGCTGTCGGTGATGATCGTGAACTACGGATTCTATCGTTTCCTGCGCCGGGCGCGGGGCATCGGGTTCGCCATTGCCGCGCTGCCGCTGCATCTCCTGTACTACGTGAGCAACGTCTTTTCGGTCGTGACCGGGTGGCTCGTCCACGCGCTGTTCGGGGAGCCGATCCCCCCGGCCGAGGTCGCCGCCCACGCGCAGATGGGCATCAAGACGTGGCCACCGCCCCCGGTTCGCCCCACCTCGAGCGTCTGGAGCGCCGACGACCGGCGGGGAGGGTCCTCGTGATCGTCGCGAGCCCGCCGCGGGTCGCCTTCGTCTGTCCGCGCTGCCACGGCGCCGTGGACGAGTCGCCCGGCGGGTACCGTTGCGCGCGGTGCCCGGCCAGCTACCCCATCGTCGCCGGGATCCCGGACTTCCGGGTGGCGCCGGATCCCTGGATCGGGCTCGAGGATGACCGCGAGAAGGCGCGTCGCCTCGAGGTCGCCACGACGGGCATGGGGTTCGAAGACGCCACGCGCGCCTACTGGGCCATGACCCCGACCACCCCGAGCCCGCAGGCGGAGCGCTTCATCCGGCACGTCCTGGGCGCGGCGGAACGCTCCCACGAGTGGCTGGAGGAGCGGGACCGCGAAGAACGGCGCGCACCGGAAGGCCCCTGGCTCGATCTGGGCTGCGGCACGGCGGATCTCATGGCGAGCGTCCCGCCCACGATCCCGGTGGTGGGCGTGGACATCGCGCTGCGCTGGCTCGTGGTCGCGCGGAAGCGGCCCGGGGTCTCCGGCCCGGGACGCGCGTTGGTCTCCGCGTGTGCCGAGGCGCTGCCCTTCCCGCCCGGGAGCTTCGCGCGGGTGCTCTCGCTCGGCACGCTCGAGCACTGCACCGACCCCGCCGCGGCGGTGGCCGAAGGGCGGCGCGTGCTGGCGCGGGGAGGCACGCTGCTGCTGCGCACCACCAATCGGTATACGCTCCTTCCCGAGCCACACGTCGGGGTCTGGGGGGTGGGCTTCGTACCACGGCGTTGGGCGGACGGATATGTGCGGCGCTGGAGCGGGCACCGCTATCTTCATCACCGGCCGCTATCGCCGCGAGAAGTGCGGGGCCACGTTGCCGGGGCGGGCTTCACCAAGGTCGGCGTGCGCGCGGCGACCCTGCTGCCATCCGAGCGCAAGCCACTCGGCCCGGCGGCCCGCGCGGCGGCGGCGACGTACGAGGGACTGCGGCGCCTGCCCGTCGCGCGGGCCGCGCTCGCCTGGATCGCGCATCTACTGGAAGTCCGAGGGGAGGTGCCGTCATGACCACGCCACCAGAACCACCCGCTGACGAGGTGCCGGAGAAACTGCTGCTGGTCTTCGCGCCCATCCACAAGCGGGCCATGGGTGTGGCGTTCGGGGGCCTGGTCGGTATGGTCGTCTTTCTGGCTACCGTGGTGATGCTCCTGCGCGGGGGCCCCGGGTTTCCCCTCTCGTTGCTCGGCGAGTACTTCTTCGGGTACACCGTGACCTGGCCTGGCGCCTTCATCGGCCTCCTGTGGGGCTGCCTGGTCGGGTTCGTGTTCGGGTGGTTCTTCGCCTTCTGCCGCAACCTGGTGATCGCCGTCTGGCTCTTCATCGCGCGCACGCGCGAAGAGCTCTCGGCGAGCCGCGACTTCATCGACCACATCTGACCGACGAGAGCGCCACGACCATGAGTCCGCACGAACCCGATCTCACCTCGACGATCCGCCGGCTGAACTCCCGGTTCCTCGGGATCTCGCTCGGCCTCCTCTTCGGCGTCGGCCTCTTCGTCGCCACCAACTGGCTCGTCATCAAGGGCGGCCAGAACGTCGGCCAGCATCTGGCGCTGCTCAGCAGCTTCTTCCCGGGCTATCGGGTGACCTTCCTTGGCAGCCTGGTCGGCTTCGTGTACGCCTTCGTCCTTGGCTATGGCATGGGCGTCGCCCTCGCCGCACTGTACGCGCTAGCCCAACGAGAACCGTGATCAGCTTCGCGACCTCGCCGCGACGCCTCTCGACCTCCCGCGGCGGCAACGGTCCCGGCTCCATGACCTAGCCGCGCGCCGCGAGCCTGCCATCCTGCTGCGCGCTCACGATCACCACCATGATCGAGGTCCCGTATGGAAACCAACCGCGTTGTCCGCGCAGTCCGACGCATCCTTGGCCAGGTCGCCGCCATCATGTTCCTGGCCACCTCCCACCTGGGCGCCCAGGCGCCCGCGGCCCCCGCCGCGCCGGACCGTTATGCGCGTATGCGGCATGTGGACCTCGGGTCGGGCAGCTCCGTCTGGGTCGGCTTCGGCGGCCAGATCCGCGAGCGGGCTGAGACCTGGAGCAGCTTCAACTTCGGCGCCCCCGGCACCACCAACCCCGCGGTGGACCCGGACGACGCCTTCCTCCTCACCCGCATCCAGGCCTCCGCGGACCTGCACCTGGGCGGCCACTTCCGGGTCTTTGCCCAGGCCAAGAGCTCGCTGCTCTCGAACCGGACCCTGGGGTGTCCGAGCGGCAACTGCCCAGCCAACGCGCTGCGGCCCTTCCATGACGAGCTCGACTTCGAGCAGGCCTACGCCGAGCTGCGCCTGACGCATGTCTCGCACGGGGCGTTGGCCCTCCGGGGCGGCCGCATGGAGCTGGCTTTCGGCCGGGAGCGGCTGGTGAGCTCGCTCGACTGGGCGAACACCAAGCGCAACTTCGACGGCGTCTCCGCGATCTACAGCACGACCTCGAGCAATGTCACGGCCTTCTGGTCCCGTCCCATCCTGGTCAACTACTACGGCATCGACCGGCGCGACTCGTCGGTGGCGCTCTACGGTCTGTACGCGACCAAGCGTCCGGCGTCGAGGAACCTCGGCGTGGACCTGTACTGGCTGGGCCAGCGCCGCGGGGCGGCCACCTGGAACGGCACGAGCGGCCGAGAGAACCGGCAGACGTTAGGTGGGCGGGTGTGGGGACCGATCCGCGGGGCCGGCGCGCTCGATTGCGAAGTGGAGGCCGCGGTGCAGCTCGGCTCCGTGGGCGACAGCAGCATCAGCGCGCTCATGGGCACGGCCGTGCTGGGCTACACCTTCGCGCACGCGCCGGGCCGCCTCAGGATCTACGGCAGCGTCGACTTCGCCAGCGGCGACGATACCTTGGGCGGTAAGGTCCACACCTTCAGCCAGCTCAACCCGCAGCCCCACCCGTTCCTCGGCTTCGCCGACATCGCCGGGCGGCAGAATGTCCTCGACCTCTCGGGCGGCGGGTCGGCACGGCTCTGGCGCACGATGACGGGCGCG
>JBGPHD010000079.1:0-13140 GCA_041484135.1 Gemmatimonadota bacterium | reverse complement strand
ATCGTTACGGAGGTGCAGCGCGCCACCGAGACGGAACTGGTCTCCGCGGGCCTGGTGCTCACCGGCGGCACCGCGCGCCTGCCAGGCCTCGACCTGCTGGCCGAGCAGGTGACGCACCTGCCGGCGCGCATCGGCCTGCCTAGACACATCTTCGGCCTGGTCGACGAGCTGCATGACCCGGCCTTCGCCACCGGCGTCGGCCTGTTGCAGTGGGCCGTGGGCGAGCAAGACCTTTCGCCGGCCAGGACTTCGGCCAGGGGGCCGTCGTCGTTGGACGGGCTGTTGAAGCGGATCAGCAACTTCGTCCGCGTGCTGCTACCGGAGTGAGGATCATGGCAATCGGGCAATCAAGCAATCGGGCAAAGGGTTGGCGAATGGCTGCCGGCGCTAATTGCGAGACTGCCAGATTGCCAGACTGCTCGAGTTCACAGACCGCGCATCAAGCTGTCTCCTACACATCCCCGCCAGGAGGACCGCAATGAAGAACCACAGAGACTTCGCAGGGCTGCCGCCGATCAAGGTCGTCGGCGTGGGCGGTGGCGGCTGCAACGCCATCAACCGCATGGCGCAGGCGCAGATACCCGGTGTCGAGCTGGTGGCCGTCAACACCGACGGCCAGGCGCTGATGCATATCCAGGCAGACATACAGATCCGCATCGGCGACAAGCTGACCAAGGGCCTCGGCGTTGGCGGCGACCCCGTGCGCGGCGAACGCGCCGCCGAGGAGAGCCGCGACGAGCTGCGCGACGCAGTACGTGGGGCTGAGATGGTCTTCGTCACAGCCGGGATGGGGGGCGGCACCGGCACCGGCGCCGCGCCGATCGTGGCGGAGGTGGCGCGCGAGGTCGGAGCGCTGACGATCGGCGTTGTGACCAAGCCGTTCGGCTTCGAAGGCACCAAGCGAGCCGAACGCGCTGAGGAGGGCATCGCCGAGATGCGCAAGCACGTGGACACGATGATCGTGGTGCCTAACGAGCGGCTGCTCGCGGTGGCGGGCAAGGGGATGAGCTTCGTCGAGTCGCTGAAGAAGGCGGACGAGGTGCTGCTCAACGCCACGCGGGGCATCTCGGAGCTCATCAGCCGGACCGGCCTCATCAACGTGGACTTCGCGGACGTCCGCACCGTGATGCAGAACGGCGGCTCGGCGCTGATGGGGACCGGGGTGGGCAAGGGCGAGAGCCGGGCGATGGAAGCGGCGCAGCAGGCCATCTCCAGCCCGCTCCTGGACAACATCTCGGTCAACGGCGCGACCGGGGTGCTGGTCAATATCACCGGGGGGAACGATCTTTCGCTGGGCGAGGTCACCCAGGTCAGCGAGATCATCCACGACTCGGTGGGCGACGAGGCCGAGGTCATCTTCGGCTCCGTCATCGAGCCCTCGATGGAGGGCGAGATCCGGGTGACGGTGATCGCGACGGGCTTCGACCGGAAGGAACAGCAGGCGGCGGGACCGGTGCGGGCGCCGGGGGTGATCCAGTTCCCGCAGCGGCAGCCGGGCGTTGCCCGGGTCTCGGGCACGGCGCAGCAGCAGGCCGCGGCGGGTGGCGCGGGCGCGGCACCGGTGCGGCGTCCGTCGGGTGCGGCGCCGGGCTCGCCGGTGCAGCCGCCAGTGCAGTCGGCCGAACCGCTCTCGGACATGGAGATCCCCACCTTCATCAGAAGGCAGATGGATTGAACCTGCTCAACCGGAACGAACGCGCGGTCCTCATCCCGCTGGCGGCGCTGCTCCTCGGCGTCGGCGCGGCGGGCGCGCGGCGCGCCGGGTACCTCGGCGGGCTCAAGACCGCGCCGCCGCTGATCGTGGCCTCGGCGCCGGTCCGCCTGATCAGCGACACGCTGCGGGCGCGCGAGACGGTGTCCGAGCTCTTCGCGCGGCGGGGCGTGACCGACGTGAACTGGGCGGCCCTGGCCCGCGGCGTCGAGCACTTCGATCCCGGGAAACTGCGCAGCGGGCTGGTGTTCCAGTTCCGCCAGCGGCACGGCGAGGACACCCCGCATGCCGTGGCGGTGCGCGTCTCGGCCGAGTCGCGGGTGTGGATGACGCGGGCGGCGGCGGGCGGCGGCTGGGAGGCGACGGTCGAGCGCATCCCGTGGCGCATCGAGGCGGTCACCGTGGAGGGGACGATCCACTCCTCGCTGACCGAGGCGGTGGATCACACGGTCGCCGACGACATCCTGCCGCACGAGCAGCGGCTGGCGCTGGTGTGGGGGCTGTCGGAGGTCTACGACTGGGTCGTGGACTTCTCCCGCGACATCCAGGAGGGGGACCGGTTCCACGTGGTGGCGGAGCGGCTCGTCTCGAGCGAAGGGGAGGTGCGGTATGGCCGCGTGATGGCCGCGCGCATCGACGCGTCGAACCGCCATCTCTACGCCTTCCGCTTCGACGACGGCGACCGCCCGGAGTTCTTCGACGAGACGGGCCACTCGATGAAGCGCGAGCTGCTCCGCGCACCGCTGGAGTTCAAGCGCATCGGGTCGGGCTTCAGCATGCACCGTTTCCACCCCATCCTGCACTACTACCGTCCGCATCTCGGCATCGACTTCGGCGCGGCCTATGGCGCGCCGGTGCGGAGCGTCGGGAACGGCACCGTGACCTACGCCGCGCGGATGGGCGGCTACGGCAACCTGGTGGAGATCAGGCATAACGCCCGGACCAGCAGCCGCTACGCGCACCTCTCGCGCTTCGGCGACGGGATCGAGGTGGGCACGCACGTCACGCAGGGCCAGACGATCGGCTACGTGGGCGCGAGCGGCCTGGCCACCAGCCCGCACCTCCACTACGAGTTGCGCATCAACGGCCGGGCGGTGAATCCCCGGCGCCAGTTCAACACCGGCACGGGCGCCCCGGTGCCGGCGGCGCGCCAGGCCACGTTCGAGCAGGAGAAGGCCCGTCTGCTGGACCTGCTGGAGCCCCGGACCCTCGCGTCGCACGCGTCGACCTGACCGCCGCCACTCCGCGGCGGCCCCCGATCCGAACGTCCCGTGGAACTCTACCCCGCCATTGATATCCGGGCCGGCCGCGTCGTGCGCATGTCGCGCAGCGATGCCACCCGCCAGACGCGGTACCACGACGATCCTCTCGCCGTCGCGGACGGGTATCTCGCGGCGGGCGCGCGCTGGGCCCACGTGGTGGACCTGGACCGCGCGTTCGGCCTCGGCGAGCAGTCGGTGCTGGTCTCGGCCATCGTGAAACGGCTGCCGATCCCGGTGCAGCTGGGCGGCGGCCTCTCCACGGCGGATGACGCGCTCCGGATGCGCGACCTCGGGGTACAACGGGTCGTGCTCGGCATGCGGGCGGCGGAGAGCGTCGAGAGCCTCGCGGAGACCGCGGACCTCTTCGCGGAGGACTTCCTGGCTATCGCGGTGGATGTCCGGGACGGCGTGCTCTGGGCGCGGGACTGGCCGGAGGCGGGGAGGGTGTCCCCAAGGGCGCTGATGGAGCGCGCGCGCTCGGCCGGCCTCGTGCTCGCGGTCCACACCGATCTCTCGCGCGAGGGCTCGCTGCTCGGTGCCAACGTCGCAGGGGCTGACGCCCTGGCGCGGGCAGCGGGGATGAAGGTCCTGGTCTCCGGCGGGATCAACTCTCTCGCCGACCTCGAACGCATCCGGGACGCGGGCCTGGAGGGAGCCGTGGTGGGTCGCGCGCTCTTCGAGGGACGCTTCACCCTCCAGGACGCCCTGGCGTGTTCGTCGCCCTCGTAGGTCTCGCCGCGGCAGCCGCGGCCCTCTTCCTCTATCTGGTGGTCGAGAAGACGGGGCCGAGCGGCGTCTGGCTGGCGCTGCTCCGTGCGGCGGCGTGGGGAGCGGTGGCGGCGCTGCTGGTGAACCCGGGATGCCGGCGCGCCGGGGCGGGGGCGGGAACGACCGTGCTCCTCGACGGGTCGCTCTCCATGACCGACGCGAGCGGCGACGCGCGCTGGCGCGCGGCGGAGGAGAGCGCCCGCGCGATCGCGGGGCGTGGCGGGCGGATCGTGCTCTTCGGCGGGACGCCGCGGGTGTGGACCGACAGTCTCCGGCCCACGGCCACCGAGAGCCGGCTCCTGCCGGCGCTGCGGGAGGCGGTGGCGCGTGGCGGAAGGGTCGCGGTCGTGACGGACGGCGCGCTGGACGACGGCGCCGCGGTGCCGTCGGATCTGCTGCGCTCGGCGCGGATCGTGGTCCTCCCCAAGCCGCTGCTGCCCGATGCCGGCATCGCCGGGTTCGACCTGCCGGCGGCGCTCCGCGCCGGCGACAGCGCCACGGTGATGGTGGACGTGGTCGCCACCGCCACCCGGCCCGGCGACAGCGTGACCGTCGAGGTGCTCGAGAAGGACCGGATCGTGGCGCGCGCGCGCTTCTCCGTGGGGGGCGGGGCGGGCGGGAGCTTCCGGCGCACCCTGACCTTCGTGCCGGCCGCGCCCGCCGGCGAGCGGGAGGTCAGGCGTTATGCGGCGCGGGTGAGCGGGCTCGCGGCGGACGCCGAGCCGCGCGACGACCGTCGCGAGAGCCTGGCCGCGGTGACCGAGGCGGGGACGATCGCGCTGGTGACCGACAGTCCCGACTGGGACTCGCGCTGGCTCGCCACGACCCTGGCGGCGACGAGCGGCGTGCCGGTCCAGGTCTTCGTGCGGTTGGGAGGCGCGAACGGGTCGTGGCGCGACGGGCGCTCGCTGGCGCCCGTGAGCGACGCGGCGGTGCGGAACGCCGCGACCCGCGCCAACCTGCTGGTCGCCCACGGCACCGACGCCGGGATCGAGGCGGTGGCGCGCGCGGCCCGGGGAAGCGTGTGGCGCTGGCCCACGCGGCGGGACGCGGCGCCGGGGGACTGGTACGCGATGCCGCCGGACTCGGCCTCGCCGGTGGGCGCCGCGTTAGGCGGGGTTCCCGTGGAGAGCCTGCCGCCTCTCGAGGCGGTGCTGGACGCGCGGACGGAGCAGGGGGGATGGACGGGGCTCACGGCCCGGCTCGACCGCCGGGGACGCGAGTTCCCGGTGGTGGGTGGGCTCGCCTCGGGCGGGAAGCGGGTGGTGGTGATGAGCGCCGCGGGTCTCTGGCGCTGGGCGAGCAAGGGCGGGGTGGCCGCGGAAGGCTACCGCGCGCTGGTGGCGTCCCTCACCGATTGGCTCCTCGAGGAGCGGGGCGGCGAACAGTCATCGCTGGTCCAGGCGCGCGATTCCCTCGCTCGCGGGGCCGCCGAGTACCTGCCGCGCGCGGCGGTCGTGGTCGCGCAGCCGGGGCTCGCCGTGGAGGCCGCGGGCGAGCTGGAGCCGCTCCGCCACGTCGCGTGGCTCTACTGGGCGGCGCTCGCCGCCCTGGTCGCCGAGTGGATCGCGCGGAGGAGGGCGGGGCTGCGATGACGGCGGTCATGCCTTGCGTGGGTGCGCCCCTCCCGCCGCGAGCGTCCTGATGGGCCTCTGGGCGCGGATCAAGCGGCTCGCCGTCACCGACGTCGCCGTGCTCGTCCGCGGCCTGGGCCGCGCGGAGTTGGACGCGTTCGAGCGCGCCCTCATCGAGGCGGACCTCGGCGTCACGGCCACGACAGAGCTGGTCGCCGACGTGACCGACCGGGTGCGGCGCGGTACGCTCAAGACGGCGGACGACGTGCGCCACGCGCTCGAGGAGAAGCTGGTCCTGATGCTCGATGTCGGGGACGGCCGGGACCCGGGCGCGATGGCGCGGGCGGAGAGCGGCCCGACGGTGATCCTCCTCGTGGGCGTGAACGGCTCGGGCAAGACGACCGCGGCGGCCAAGCTCACGAGGCGTCTGACGAAGGAGGGACGGCGGGTGCTGCTGGCGGCGGCGGATACCTACCGCGCCGGCGCCGTGCGGCAGCTGGAGGAGTGGGCGGCCCGGCTCGACGTGCCGTGCGTCAAGGGCGCGGCCGGCGGCGATCCGGCCGCGGTCGCCTACGACGCGGTGGAGGCGGCGACCTCGCGCGGGCTCGACACGGTGCTCGTGGACACGGCGGGCCGGCTGCACACCCAGGACGACCTGATGAAGGAAGTGCAGAAGGTGGCGCGGGTGGTGGGGAAGCGCGCCGCAGGTGCGCCGCACGAGACGCTGCTCGTGCTCGACGGCTCCACCGGGCAGAACGCGGTGGCACAGGGGAAGGTGTTCGCGGCGGCGCTCCCGCTCACCGGCCTCATCATCACCAAGCTGGACGGCTCGGCACGGGGCGGGACGGTGGTCGCGTTGCGCCGGGAGCTGGCGCTGCCGGTGCGCTTCCTCGGCGTGGGCGAGACGGCGGACGACCTCGAGGTGTTCGATCCGGTCCGGTATGCGAAGCGGCTGCTCGAAGACTAGTCTGCGTCGAGCGGAACGGGCACGAGACGCCGGTGCCTAACCTCCGCCTCGATTCGCCCGTCCAGTTCCTCAAGGGCGTCGGGCAGCGCCGCGCGGATCTGCTGGCCGCGATCGGCATCCGCACCGCGCAGGACCTCCTCCTCCACGCGCCGTTCCGGTATCTCGACGCCACGACCGTGACGGCGATGGCGCGGGCACGTGGTGCCGCACCGGGAGAAGAGGTGACGGTGGTCGGCCGTGTCATCTCGACCGCCGTGATCCCCACGCGCCGCGGCCTCCGGGTCTTCCAGTGCGTCTTGCAGGACGAGAGCGGCCTCCTCGAGTGCGGCTGGCCGGGCCGGCCCTTCCTCGAGCGCAGCATCACCAAGGGCATGCTCCTCCTCGCCACCGGGCCGATGAAGCACTTCCACGGCAAGCAGCTGCAGCCCAGGGAGTGGATCGTCCTCGGGGGTGAGGACGAGGAGGCGCCGGCGCGCGGGATCGTGCTCCCGGTGTACTCCGTCACCGAGGGTCTCACCGTCAGGCAGATGCGCGGGCTGCTGGAGCAGCATCTCGGCGCGCTCCTGCCGCTGGTCGAGGAGGGCCTCCCGGCGGCATGGCGGCACGCCGCGGGTGTGGTGGCCCTCCCCGAGGCGTTGCGGATGGTGCACCGGCCGGCGCGCATCGAGGAGACGGAGGAAGGCCGGCGGCGCCTCGCTTTCGAGGAGCTGGTCCTCCTCCAGCTCGTTCTTGCGCGGGCGCGATGGCTCGCGAAGCGGTCGCGGGCGGGGATCCGCTTCGAGGTGAAGAAGGACCTGACGACGAAGCTTCGCGAGCACCTGCCCTTCGAGCTCACCCGCGCACAGAAGCGCTGCATCAAGGAGATCGTCGCCGACCAGACCTCCGCGGTCCGGATGCACCGTCTGCTCCAGGGCGACGTGGGCTCGGGGAAGACGGTGGTCGCACTTTTCGCGATGCTCCTCGCCGTCGAGAACGGTTATCAGGCGGCGATGATGGCCCCCACCGAGATCCTCGCCGAACAGCACGCGGCCACGTTGCAGCGGCTGCTCGCGCCGTTAGGCATCGTCCCCGAGCTGTTGCTCGGGCGGCTCCCTGCCGGCGAGAAGTCGACCATCCGGGATCGCTTGGCCAGCGGCGAGGCGCCTCTGGTGGTGGGGACGCACGCCCTCATCCAGGAAGACGTCGCCTTTCACCGGCTTGGCCTGGCGGTGATCGACGAGCAGCACCGGTTCGGGGTGGCGCAGCGCGCGCTCCTCGCGCAGAAGAACGCCGAGCAGGGGCCCGACGTGTTGCTCCTCTCGGCGACGCCCATCCCGCGCACCCTGGCGCTCGCGATGTTCGGGGACCTCGACGTGTCGGCCCTCGACGAGCTGCCGCCGGGGCGGGGGAAGGTGCGCACGGCGATCCGCGAGGCGCGGTCCCGCGCGGCCGTCTACGCCTTCATGCGCGCCGAGGTGGCGGCGGGCCGGCAGGCGTACGTCGTCTATCCCGTGATCGACGAGACCGAGAAGCTCGACGTCAAGGCCGCCTCGACGATGGCGGAGCTGCTGGCGAAGGAGGTGTTCCCGGAGTTCGACGTCGGGCTGGTGCACGGGCGCCTGGCGGCCGACGACCGGGACCGGGTGATGCGGCGCTTCCGGGCCAACGAGGTGCGCATCCTCGTGGCGACCACGGTGATCGAAGTCGGGATCGACATCCCCAACGCGACCATCATGGTGATCGAGCATCCGGAGCGGTTCGGGCTGGCGCAGCTGCACCAGCTGCGCGGGCGCATAGGTCGCGGGGCGGCGGAGAGCCACTGCATCCTGTTGCCGGGAGGCGGGAGCCGGGAGCGGCTGCAGCGGTTCGCGGCGACGCTGGACGGCTTCAAGATCGCGGAGCTGGACCTGGCGGAGCGCGGACACGGCGAGCTGGTGGGTTCGCGTCAGGCGGGGGCTGTGGCGGTGCGCTACGCCGACTTCGGCAAGGACGGCGACCTGTTGGCGACGGCGCACCGGCTGGCGCGGGAGACGATCGCCGCGGACCCGACGCTCGCGGCGCGGGAGCTGCGGCCGGTGGTGGCGGAGATCGGGCGGCGGTTCGAGCGGGGGCTGGAGCTGTTCCGGGCCATCCCGGGATGAGCGGCGCTAGGGCGTCGTCAGCGACATGGAGTACGCGCCCGTCGCGCCGGTCGTCGAGCCGAACTGGATCACGAAGGGCAGGGCGTCGGTCCCCACGGACACGACGATGGAGACGGCCTGCCCCGGCCCCGTGCTGGACACCTCGCCGACCAGCGCGAAGTTCTGGTCGTACAAGCGCAGCCGCGACGTGAACGACGCGGCGTTCATGGTGACCGTGACCGGTCGATTGGGCCGGACCACGAAGAACCAATGGTCGGCCACCACCTGCTGATTGGTGGGATCGAAGCAGAGGTCGCCCGTCAACGTCTGGCTCGACGACATGCTGGGGACCACCCAGCGCACGTCGCACGGCGTCACCTCTTCCGCCAGCAGCTGCGACGTCACCTCGTAGCGCCCCACCGATCCCAGATCGAAGGCGTTCGCGCCCACGAAGTACCGCCCCGGTCCCAGCAGGACCCGGACCCTGGCATTGAGGCTGTCACCACTGTCGTCGTCCGCCGCGACGGCGGTGAGGGTCGTGTCGAAGACGAACAGGAAGGGATCCAGCGCCGTCGAGGTCATCGACAGCTCGATCGTCGAGGTGGCGGCGACGTCGAGGGCGAAGAAGTCGATGGGTGTCCCGTCCGAGAGTTGGCAGTCCGTCGGTTTGAACGAGCCGGTCGCCGTCGCCCCGATGGTGTATGATGGCAGGTACGCGCAGGGCGCCTGCACCTGCACCCGGAACTCGACGGAAACGCCGCCCGGCGCGCTCGCGGTCACGCGATGCTCACCGATCGCGGAGCCCGCGCGCAGCAGGGCCTGCGCGTGGCCATCCACGCCGGTGACGGACGTGACGGGACTGACGACGGAATTGCCGATCGTGACGGTCCAGGTGATGGTCGCCTGCTTCGCGGGACGCCCGCCGGCATCGGCGGCGAACACATCGAGCGGGAGCACGACGGTGTCCCCGGGCACGATCGCCTGGTTGTCGCCTGCGGAGATCTGGAGGGTGGCGACCGTGCCCGGCGCCGCCGAGTCCACGCACGACTGGAGGACGGGCAGCGGCAGCAGGGCCGCGGCGCACAGGGCAAGACGGGCCGATAGGCGCACGATGAATGCAATGTCGCTCGCCGTGAAGCCCGAGGCAACTGGTCCGGTCTTCCGAGCCTCCTGATCCTGGCGACGCGACCGCCTGATCGTCTCCTTCGCCCCTGTTGAGCCGGATCGCGCGTCGGGGGCCGCGTAACTTCCGTCGAGCCTCCGCGTTCATGGGGCAGGCCACGTGATCTGGACCGAAGAGACCTTCCAATCGGTGTTCCGCGCCGCGTACCCGCGTCTCGTGCGGGCCGCGCAACTCATGCTCGGCGACCGGGAGGCGGCGGAGGACGTGGCGCAGGAGACGTTCGCGCGGCTCTTGGCGCGCGACCAGCTCGTCGCCGCGGACGCGGAGCGCTGGGTGTTCAGGGTGGGTCGCAACCTCGCGATCAGCCGGATCCGGCAGGTGAAGCGGCTCCTGCCCCTGTCGCGCGCCGCACAAGACGAGCTGGCGACGTGGGACGTTGTCCCCGACGACGAGCGGCGCGTCGAGCGGCTCCGCGGTGCCGTGGGCGCTCTCCCGGCGCGGCAGCGTGAGGTGGTCGCGCTCCGGATCTACGCGGAACTGTCGTACGAGGAGATCGCGCGCACCGTGGGGCGCTCCCTCGGCAGTGTCAAGCAGGATCTGCACCGGGCCAAGCTCGCCTTGAAGGCCCGTCTCAACGGAACGAACGCGGAGTCGATCGATGCCTGGTAGCGATTGGGATCGGATGGTGGCGGCGCCGAGCGAGGCGGAGCTGGCCTCGGCGCTGGCCGAAGTGCGGGTACGGGCGATCGGGCACTCGGTGCGCCAGGGCAAGCGACGAAGACTCATCAGCGGGCTGGCCCTGCTCGTGGTAGCGGCCGCGGGCGCCTATGCGGGCCGCGCGACGGTCGGATTGGGGGCCATTGCCCGGCGAGCCGGCGCCCCGTCCAGCCCGAATCTGCTCCCTATGCCTGCGTCGTCCCCGTATGTGCCCGGCCCCGTGCAGCGGTTCCACATCACGAACTGGAGCGAGCTCGACGGCGTGCGCATGAACGAGGCCGAGGGGTGGGTTGAGGGACCTCTGGGGACATTCTTCACCCTCCGAGGCTCCCTCGGCGAGAGGTCATTCGCCGGGACGGTCAGCGCGAATACCTACGGCGACACGACGGTTCTCAACGTTCAGATGTACACTCGCAGCGTGCTTGATAAGCCCCGACCTGCCGCGGAGCTGATCCAGGAGGTGCGCACCGGGCGTGTGGTCCGTCTCGTGCGAGGGCAGGGCGCCGTTCTCTATCCGTTCGGCTTGAGGGGTCAAGGAGACGAGCCGGTCAGCATGATCCGCTTGGAGGGCCCGTACGCCCCAGAGCCGGCGGCGTCTGTCCGGTGGCAGCTCCCAGACACCTCTGGCGGGCGCCAGAACAGCGGCGTCTCCCCGTGGCTGAAGGAGGCGCGCGCGCATGGGGTCCGGGTCGCCCGCAGTGGATTCGGAGCGCTGAGCATCACGGTCGGCTACTCGCAGCCGCCCATGCGGTTCCGTTTCACACTGGGGGCCCTGTCGCCGTCGGTCGCCGTAGTGCCGCAGTCGCCGCCGTTCGCGATACCGGGTGTATCTGACTCTGTACGCCTCTGGACGCATCGGGACCGTTTCGGGAACCTGTGCTTCCAGGTGTTCCCGGCGCGCGGCGGCAGGAACGCGTTCCTCGCCGAAGGTTGCTGGCCGAATGATGCCACGACCGGTTTCACGCGCCTTGCGGTGACTACGGCGCAGGGCCAGCGACTGACCGTGGAGGCGATTGCGCCGTAGGCGCAGGCATCCGTCGCCCCTTCCTCCCCGGCTCGGCCGGCCGCAGATTGTGCGCCTGATCCTCCACCAGGAGCCAGGCATGCGGGTTCGGCGTTCGGTCCTCCTCTTCGTCGCGGCATTCGCCCTTTCGGCAACGGTCGCCGGCGCCCAGCGCCCGGCGCCGCGCCGACTCGTCTATCCGGCCAGCCCGCGCGGCACGGTGGCGGACACCTTCTTCGGGACCGTGGTGCCCGACCCCTACCGGTGGCTCGAGAACGACACTTCCGCCGCCACGCGCCAGTGGACCGACCAGCAGAACGCCCTCACCGCGAGGGTCCTGGGCGCGGTGCCGGGACGCGACGCGCTCCACGCGCGCCTGACGCAGCTGCTCTCGATCGGCACCGTCGGCACGCCGCAGCCCAAGGGGGACCGGTACTTCTACACCAAGCGGGAGGGGACGCAGAACCAGCCCATCCTGTACGTGCGCGAGGGGCTCACGGGGACCGACCGCGTGCTGGTGGACGTCAACGCGCTGAACGCCGAAGGCACCACGGCCATGGACTGGTGGTATCCCTCGGAGGGAGGGCGGTACCTCGCCTACGGCATCTCGCAGAGCGGGAACGAGCGCGCCACGCTCCACGTGCGCGACGTGGCCACCGGTCGCGACCTGCCCGACACCATCCCCGATTGCCGGTTCTCCAGCGTGGCCTGGCTCCCCGACAACACCGGCTTCTACTACACGCGCTTCCCGCATCCGGGTGCGGTCGCGGCGGGCGAGGAGCACTACAACCAGCGGGTGCGGTTCCATCGTTTGGGGAGCGACCCCACGCGCGACGACTCGATCTTCGGCCGGCAGCGCTTCCGGGAGGAGACGTATGGCGTGCAGCTCTCGCCCGACGGCCGCTGGCTGCTCATCACGGCGGGCCGGACCTTCTACGCCAACGACCTCTACCTCAAGGACCTGCGGTCGAACGGACCGCTCGTGACGGTGGTCGAGAACGTCGACGCGAACTTCAACACCGACCTCGAGAACGACCACCTGTACATCACCACCAACCAGGACGCGCCCAACTGGACGTTGTACGTCGCGGATCCCACCAACCCCGGCCGCGACGCGTGGCGCAACCTGATCGCCGAGCGGTCGGACGCGGTGCTGGAGGGCGGCGGCGTCGTGGCGGGGAAGCTGGTGCTCCAGTACCTCAGGAACGCGTCGGACCGCCTGGAGATCCATGCGCTGGACGGCACCCTGGTCAGCGAGATCGCCCTGCCGACGTTAGGCACCGTGACCGGTACCGGCGGCGAGTGGAACGGGCGCGAGCTGTTCCTCGGCTTCCAGTCGTTCACGGTCCCGCCCTCGGTGTACCGCGTGGACCTCACCGGGAGCGGGCCGGCGAGCCCGGCCCTCTGGCAGCGCGTCGAGGCTGCGGTGGACCCGGAGCGCTACGAGGTGAAGCAGGTGTGGTACCCGTCCCGGGACGGCACCTACGTCTCGATGTTCATCATCAGCCGCCGGGGCCTCGTCCTCAACAGCCTGAACCCGACCGTCCTCACCGGCTACGGCGGCTTCCAGATCAGCGAGACCCCGGCCTTCAGCCGCTCCAACCTGCTGTGGCTCGAGAACGGCGGCGTGATCGCCATCCCGAACCTCCGCGGCGGCGGCGAGTACGGCGAGCGCTGGCATCTGGCCGGCATGCTCGACCGCAAGCAGAACGTGTTCGACGATTTCATCGCGGCGGGCGAGTGGCTGATCCTGAACCAGTACACCAGCTCGGCGCACCTCGCCATTAGTGGCGGATCGAACGGCGGGCTCCTCACCGGCGCGATGGTGACGCAGCGGCCCGACCTCTTCCGGGCCGCGCTCGTCGCGGTGCCGCTCCTCGACATGCTCCGGTATCAACGGTTCCTCATCGCCCGGT
>JBGPHD010000078.1:0-13222 GCA_041484135.1 Gemmatimonadota bacterium | reverse complement strand
GGTCCCGCCTCCACGCTCCTGAACTGGCTGCCGCCGCAGAAGCGCGAGTTTCTGTTCAAGGACATGCGGCTCTTCTTCCGCGACAATACCCAGTGGAGCCAGCTGATCCTGCTCGCCGTGCTGTTGATGATCTACATCTTCAACATCAAGTCGCTGCCGATCCATTCGGGCGAGCGGATTCCGTTCGCGCTGGTGACGATCATCTCGTTCCTCAACTTGGGTCTCGCGGGCTTCGTCCTCGCCGCGGTCGCGGCGCGGTTCATCTTCCCCGGCATTTCCCTCGAGGGCCGGCAGATGTGGCTGCTCCGCTCGAGCCCGCTCGAGCTCAGGGCCATGCTGTGGGCCAAGTACTGGGTGGGGACGGCGCCGCTGCTCATCCTGGCGCTCGCGATCACCATCCTCACCAACGTGCTGCTCAAAGCGAGCGGGTTCATGATGGCGGTCGGCGTGGGGACGATCCTGCTCCTCACCCTCGCCATCGGCGCGATGGCCCTCGCTTTCGGCGCCCTCTACCCGCAGTTCGAGACGGAGAACGCCGCGCAGATCCCGACCAGCTTCGGCGGCCTGATCTTCATGATGGCCACCATCGCGCTCCTGACGGTCGTCATCGTGATCGAGTCGGTGCCGGTCTACCGGTACCTGCAGGCGGCGCAGAACCACGAGCCGATCACGGGGCTCCCCGTGATGGCGGGCGCGTTCCTCCTCGCGGCGGCGGTGTGCGTCGCATGCACGGTGGTGCCGCTCCGGGTCGGGCTCCGGCGGATGGAGGAATTCGAGTTCTAGCTGTCGAAAGACGCGACGGTGCCTTGGTAAGCGTCACCTCCAGCTACCCCATCGTTTTATCAACTCATTACGCGACAACGACTTAGATTTTCAAACCCCCTGGCACGTTGCCTGCCCTGTGAGAGGGCATGAACGCCCCCCTCGTTCACCTTGAGTCTGCCGGCACGCGTGGCTTCTCGCTTGCCGAGCTGACGATCGCTATGGCACTCGCCGCCGTGGGGATGAGCATGGCCATCCGCCCGCTCTCCCGCACCCTCGGGCACGAGCGGATCAACCGGTCGGCGAACGTCGTCGCCGCCGACCTCGAGCTGGCCCTCTCGCTCGCCGGCCGCCAGCGCCGCCCCCTCCGGGTGACGTTCGACAGCACGGCGATCCAATACACGATCACCAACCGGCTGGACGGCACCGTCTACCAGCGGCGCTCGCTCGGCTTGCAGTCGGAGTTCACGCTGAGCCGGGCCCGCTTCCAGCCCGCCACCCTGGACGTCTTCCCGAGCGGCATGACGTCGGGCCCGCTGACGGTCACGCTGGGCAGCGGCGCCTACACCCGGCAGGTCACCATGACCCGCGCCGGACTGATCCGGATCCCATGAACGCGCCGACAACGTCCCGTACCGACCGCGGCTTCTCGCTGGTCGAGGTCGTGGTCTCGCTCACGCTCCTCGCCGTCACGCTGGCCTCCCTAGCCCGCCCGACGTACAGCTACGCGCGCAAGGTCGTCGCCCTCTCGGCGGACGACGCGCGGAACGCGATCATCGCGCAGCAGCTGAACCGCCTGTCGGTCCTCCCGTTCGACTCCCTGCCGTCGCGGGCGGGGTGCCAAACGCTCCCGGCCGCGCCATATTCTCACGTACGATGCATCACCGTCACGAACACCTCGGCGAGCCAGCGGCATGTCGTGATGATCATCACGCCGACCAACGCCGCCTTCCACGCGGACACCGCGGTGATCGACCGGACCAAGCCCTCGGCGGCGAACCCCTTCAGCACCTAGCGGGCTACACCGTGACCGAGCTGGTGATCGCCCTGCTGGTGCTGGCGATCGTCGGCGCGGCGCTCACCCGCTTGATCCTGTTCCACACCCGCTTCTATGCCCAGCAGACGGCGCTCCGGGGCGCGCGGATGGTGTCGCGCAGCGCGGAGAACCTGCTCCAATCGGAGCTCCGCATGGTCGAGGCCACCGGCGGGATGGTGTCCGCCGACTCGGCCACCCTCCTGGTACGGGTCCCCTACGCGTTCGGCATCGTCTGCCTGACAGCGGGCGCCACGACGACGCTGAGCCTGCTGCCGGCGGACTCGCTCACGTACGCGCAGGCCGGCTTCTCGGGCTACGCCTGGCGGGACAGCGTGGGCAACTACACCTACGTCGAGGGCGGGGTCACGCTCGGCACCGGCGTCGCGACCAACTGCACCAACGCGAGCATCACGACGCTGACCGGCGGCCGCGTGATCACGCTCTCGCCGGCGCTCCCCGCGGCGGCGGCGGCCGGCGTGCCGGTCTTCCTCTTCCAACGTCTCCGCTACGCCTTCGCCGCCTCGACGCTCCTGCCCGGCCGGCTCGGCCTCTGGCGCACGGTGGCGGCGACCGGCGCCGCGGAGGAGATCGCCGCGCCGTTCGATGCGACCTCCCGGTTCAAGTTCTTCGTCCTGAACCGCGACACCTCGCAGAATGCCGTCCCGAGCCCGCTCGGCAACACGCGCGGCATCGACCTCGTGCTCAACGCGGCGAGCGAGCGCGCCCCGGAGGGGAGCACGAGTCCCAAGCGCGTGCAGGTCCGCACCGCCGTCTTCTTTCGCAACCGGGTGAACTGATGGCGCGACGGGGGGAGCGCGGCTCGGCGATGGTGATGGCACTGCTGGCCATCGCGCTCCTCGGCGTGGGGCTCTTCGCGGCGCTGATGGTCCTCTCCAGCGAGCGGCGGGAGATCACCAACCAGCGATCGCTGGTGGACGCCTTCACCGTCGCTGAGAGCGGGCTGGAGCAGTTCCTCGTCAACCGCGTCGCCCTCGGATTCAACGCTTCGCCGGCGGCGGCCTACGAATCCACGCGTATCTCGGTGACGGGAGGCTACGCGGACGTCGTCCTCCAGCGGATCCGGCCCGTCACCGGCAACCTGGCGGGGGTGTACGTGCTGCGGTCGCGCGGCGTCGCTACCGATGCGTCGCTGACCGGCACGCCACTGGCGGAACGCACGGTCGCCCAGTACGTGGTCTGGCAGATTGGCGGGATGCGGACGCTGTCGGCGTTCACGAGTCTCACGGGGATCGCGAAGACCGGCGCCGCGGGCACGCTCAGCGGCGTCGATCAGTGCGGCACGTCAGGCAACGTGGGCGGCGTCGCGGTCGCGACGCCGCCCGGCTACACCCAGAACACCGGGGCTTCGGTGCCGGCCGGCACGCCCAACATCCGGAGCCTCGGGGCCGCGGCCACGGCCAAGGACTCGGTGAACATCGACTGGAGCGGGATCGTCGCCGGGACCACCATCACACCGGACATCACGATCCCGCCGGGGGCGTGGCCGTCGTTCGCGGTCGCGACCTACTGGCCCGTCATCAAGGTCGTCGGGGATTACACGCTGCCGGCCGGCACGGGGCGCGGGGTGCTCATCGTGACGGGCTCGCTCACGATGAACGGCAACCGGACCTGGAACGGCCTCATCCTGGTGGGGAACGCGTTCTCCTCGAGCAACGCCGGCACCACCATCAGCGGCGCCCTCGTCACGGGCCTCAACGTCAAGCTGGGCCAGTCGCCGGTGGTGAGCGATATCGCCGGGAACAAGACGTTCCGCTACAACTCCTGCAACCTGGCGAGCGCGCTCACCCGGTTCGGCGGGCTCTCGACCTATCCTAACGCCTGGATCGACAACTGGGCGGGGTACTGAGAAGAAAGGGTGTGGGGTGTAGGGTGTAGGGTGTGAACAAGAAAGAGCGGGGGCGGCCTGCGCCGCCCCCGCTCCCACTGCAAGTCGATCCCGATCACCGCACCGGGGTGAATACCCGGTCGATCCTCGCCCGCAGGTCCTCGAAGTGCGCCTTCGTCGTCCGGTCCGTGGTGCGGAGGATGACGCCACGCAGTGACGTATCGAGGTCGCGCAGCTCGGCGCGCGCGAGAGCGCGGGCGTCGGCGGGGCGCGGCGGGGGCGGCGTGAAGCCGGGGAACGGCGTGAAGCCCGGCGGAAGCGGCGTCGCCAGGGGGGTGTTGATCAGCCGGTCCATCTGGTCGATGAACGCGTTCTGGAGATTGCGCCGGTACGGATCCACGGCGGGACGGGCGGCGGAAAGCTCGGAGAAGAGCCCGCGCCGGACCTCGCCGATGAGGTCGGCGACCGTGTAGGACGGCTGCGACGCCGTGGCGAACGCCGACTGCTCGACTAGGCGGTTGAGCCGCGCGTCCTGGAGGATGGTGGCGAGCAGCGCGGACTGCCGCTGCCGGATCCGGTCCACGCTTCCCGACGGCTCGATGCGCCGCAGGATGTCCGGATCGAGGAAGTACGTCGGCGTGGTGAAGGCGTTGTCCAGGAGGAAACGGACCGCCGCCTGTTGCTGCGCGCGCGGGACCGCCTGGTAGATGAGCCCGGGCTGATTCACGTGCACGTCGTGCCGCCACACGCCGCCCACCACGGCCGCCACGTGCCCCATCTCCCGGTTCCACTGTCCGAGCAATTCACCGTACAGATCGTTCAGCAGGTCGTAGTCGTCCAGCCGGTCCGTCGTCGTAGCCGAGATCAGCAGCGGGACCAGCCGCTTGATGTTCTGCAGCCCGTAGCCGGTCGCGCGCACCGGGTCATCGCCCAGCGCTTCCGTCACCACACGCGGATCGGTCGGGTCGCCCTGGCGGCCGTACCGGAGCATCGGGTTGTTGTCCTGCAGTCGGGCGAGCGAGTCGAGGAACATCCGCTCGGCCTCGGGATTGGTGGCGCCCGGCACGCGCCGGTAGCCCCAGTTGATCGTGTAGTAGTCCCAGATGCCGATGTCCGGGATCAGGCACGCGTTGTCGCCGGGCTGCGCTACGTAGTTGTTGCGCGCGTAATCCATGATGGACGGGCTGGTGTGGTAGCGGCAGGTGAAGCTCCGGCTGCGCAGCGAGTCCACCGGCACCGTCGCGGACGAGAGCATGGCGTGCGGCAGGCCGAGGGTGTGGCCGACCTCGTGCGTGGCGACGTAAGACACCATCGGGCCGAGCATCGAGTCGGTGTACGGGAGCCGCTGGGCGCCCGGGTCCGCCGCGCCGGCCTGGGTCCAGTACCACGCCTGGAGCAGCGCCGTGATGTTGTGATAGAAGCCGATGTTGGTCTGCAGGATCTCGCCGGTCCGGGGATCCGAGACGTGCGGCCCGTAGGCGTTCTCCACGGTGGACGGCAGCCACCGGATGGTGGTGTAGCGCGCGTCGTCGAGGTCGAACTCGGGGTCTTCCTGCGGCGTTGGTGCGCGGCGCGCGATGATCGCGTTACGGAAGCCCGCGGCCTCGAACACCGGCTGCCAGGCCTGCACGCCGCGGATGAGCCACGGCACCCAGCGCTCGGGCGTCGCGGGATCGATGTAGAACACGATCGGCTTGATGGGCTCGGAGACCGCCGCATTCGGGTCCCGCGGCTCGAGCCGCCAGCGGGCGATGTAGCAGCGCTCGCGGAACCGCGGGTCGGTCCGCCCGAAGTCCTCGAACGTGACCGAGAAGAAGCCGATGCGGTCGTCACACAGGCGCGGCATCATCGGCTGGTCGGGGAGCAGCACCATCGAGTAGTTCATGAGCATCGTGAGACTGTTGAGCGACCGGTCGGCGCGCCCACCGGCGGCGCCCGGCACCGAGTCCACCTCGAAGGTCTGGAGCGCGCTCACTTCGATGTTGCGGGGGAAGCTGCGCGCCCGGTCGATCACCGACCGCGCGGGGTCGAAGCGGCGGACACGGACGCCGCGGTCCTGGCGCAGGTTGAGCTCGGGGACGTCGGTCGTGAAGAGCTTGGTGGCCTCGATGACGACGTTGCTGTCGTCCGGGCTGTAGGCCGCCACGTCGAAGCTCAGGATGATGGGCGCCACGTTCGAGAGCCGTACCGCGCGGCTCACCGGCAGGTTGCTGTCCGCCATCATGTCGTAGCCCACCGCGCGAAGCAGCACGCGGTTGCCGAGCCGCTCCCAGCGCACCTCGCGGTCCTGGACCTCCTCGCCGGCGTAGCCGACGCCGCGGATCGTTCCCCGCGCATCGGCCACCATCAGGAACTCCCGGCCGAACATGTTCCGCGGGATCTCGTAGAAGAGCTTCTCGCCGATGCGGTGGATGATGAACACGCCCGAGTCGGTGCTGGCCTGCGCCGTGATCACCTCCCGATACGGCTTCGGCCCCTCCTGCTGCGGAGGCCGTCCCCCACCCTGGCCGGGGCCCTGGCCCTGCGGTGCGCCGGGGGCGCCTGCGGGTGGATTCTGCGGCGTGGGATTGGGGGGCGGCGTACGCGGGTTCTGGGCGGCGGCGACGCTCATGGCGCCGGCACAGAGCGCGAGGGCGATCCGGAACGGACGTCTCGTCATTGGTCTTCTCTCGGCAGTCAGGGACGATTGCAGAACGGAACACACAGATACGCGCAACGAGCGGGGAATGTTGAGCCCGCGGCGCGATAGCGCCAGGGCCGGGACTAGGGCACCGCGGCCGCGCCGCACTCGACGCAGAACCGGCCGCTCCCCTCCATCACGCTGCCGCATTCGATGCAGAACTTGCGACCCTTCGCCTTGGACGACTTGCGGGCGGACGTGATCATGGCTTCCACCGCGTCATCGGTGGGCGCGGCACCGTTCCCGTTCCCGCCCTCGCCCAGGGCCGGAGCCGGCGGCGCGGCCGGCTCCGCCGCGCGCAGGGCCTCGAGCGCCTCGGTGGTGTACTTCCCGCGCAGCCGCTCGTAGTCGTCGTCGGAGAGCTTGCCGGTGGCCTGGTCGAAGTCGATCTCCTTGAGCGCGGCGAGGGCCAGGTCGCGGCGGGCGAGCGCCGGGTCCACCTCTTCGTCGTCCGCCGAGGTGGGCACCCTGAACCCCGTCGGCCGGAACACCGGCTCCAGGACCAGGAAGACCGCCACCAGGGCGACGAGGAGACCGAGGGCGAGCACCATGTCAGGCCTCGAACCGCTCGAGCTCGTGCTTCAAGCGCTCGAGCTCCGCATCAGGGACCGGCGGCTCCGGCGTCACGCCCTCGCCGTCGAGCGGCGTCCTGGGTCGCGCGCGGATCCAGCGCCGCATCACCAGGCTCACCACCGCGAGCCCCGCGCCGAGCCCGACGAAGGGCATGAGGTACGCCGCCCAGTTGAAGCCGCGGCGGGGCGGCGCCATGAGGACGGCCTGTCCGTACTGGGCCTCGAAGGCGGCCACGATCTGCTGCGCCGTCGCGGCCGAGTCGGTGTTGCCGCCGCGCATGGCCGAGTCGAGCCTCGCCATCACCTGGCGGTGCATCGCCGGGGAGGTGGCGCAGTTGAAGTCGGTGGTGCGGCAGGTGAACACGTCGAGATTGCAGCCGCAGGTGCAGCGGATCTTCCCTTCGATGGCCTTGACCAGCCCCGCGTTGTCCGCGGCCGTGACCGGCACCTGACGCTGGACCATCTCGGGAGCGTAGAGCCGGCCGACGCTGTCGGTCGAAACGGGCGGAGTGAGCCGCGGGGTCTGGGACGCCGGCGGCGACGGCGCCCGCCGAGGGGTCTGCGCGTCCGCGCGTGCCGAGGCGGCCGCCAGCAGAAGGACGGCGCCGCCTAACCGAACGAGGCTACGCGACCTGCGCGACATACCCCGCCGGTTCGGCGCGACGGCGGCTCGCGGCGGTCGGCCCGCCGCCACCCGGCCACATCGTGATGATCCCCCCCAGGACCAGCACCATGCCGCCGTACCACACCCACCAGACCAGCGGGTTCAGCGTGATGCGGTAGACGGCCTCCTCGGTGCCCTGCACCGAGCCGGCGTAGACGAGGTACAGGTCCTCGCGGATGTCGCTCCGGATCGCCACTTCGGTGGAGGGCTCGAAGGTCGGCCGGCCCATGGAGTCCATGTGCTGGCGCTTCTCGCTCTTCATCACGCCGAGGTACTGGTCGTCACGCCAGACGTCCATGCTCGCGGCGGAGACGAAGCGGTTGAGCTGCTCGTACTGGGAGACGCCCTGGTGCGTGAACTTGTAGACGTGCCCGTACGGGGAGCGGACCGTGACGCTCTCCCCCGGCTTCAGGGTCGCCTCGGTGTCGCTCTTGAAGGCAAGCCCCGCGAAGCCCGCGAACAGCATCACCATGCCGAGGTGCACCACGTAGCCGCCGTAGCGCCGCCGGTTGCGGCCGATGAGCCGCCCGAAGGCGATAGGAATGGCCTCGCCATGGAGCCGGTGGCGCGCCATCGTCCCGCGGACGAACTCCTGTGCCACGGTGATGACCACGAACGCGCCGAGCGCGAAGCCCGCGATCGCCCAGCCGTCGGACATGCGCATCGCGGCGAGCGCCACGCCGGTGAGCAGCAGCGCCGCCGTCGGCCAGAGGAACTGCCGCTTGAGGTTGGCGGTGGACGCGTGCCGCCAGGCGATGAGCGGCCCGATCCCCGTGAGCAGGAGGAGCAGCAGGCCTAACGGTATGTTGACCTGGTTGAAGAACGGCGGCCCCACGGTGACCTTGGTCCCCTTCACCCACTCCGAGAGGATCGGGAAGAGGGTCCCCCAGAGCACCGAGAAGGCGATGACGATGAAGATCAGGTTGTTGAAGAGGAACGCCGCCTCGCGGCTCACCATGGACTCGAGCTTCGATTCGGCCTCGAGCTCCGGCCAGCGGTAGTAGAGGAGGCTGAAGCCGATCACCGCCGCCGCGACGAGGAACCCGAGGAAGTAGTAGCCCACGCTCGACTGGGTGAAGCTGTGCACGCTCGAGATCACGCCGCTGCGCGTCAGGAAGGTGCCGAGGATCGAGAGGAGGAAGGAGCCCACGATCAGGCCCATGTTCCACCGCTTCAGCATCCCGCGCTTCTCCTGGATCATCACCGAGTGGAGGAACGCCGTCATCGTGAGCCACGGCAGGAGCGACGCGTTCTCGACCGGATCCCAGGCCCAGTAGCCGCCCCAGCCCAGCTCGACGTACGCCCACCACATGCCGAGCACGATGCCGGTGGAGAGGAAGAGCCAGGAGAGCAGCGTCCAGCGGCGGATGGCGTGCAGCCAGCCGGTGTCGAGCCGGCCCGAGAGGAGCGCCGCCATGGCGAACGCGAAGGGGATGGTGATGCTGGTGTAGCCCAGATAGAGCATGGGCGGGTGGATCGTCATGCCCGGGTTCTGAAGCTGCGGGTTCAGCCCGCGGCCGTCGGGCGGCGTGAAGCCGAGCCGCTCGAACGGGTTCGACGCGAAGAGCATGACCGCCACGAAGAAGGTCGCCACGACCAGGACCACGCCCGCCACGTACGGCATCAGCTCGCGGTACTTGCCGTGGTTCACGATGAGCGCCACCGAGCCGAAGGTGGCGACCACGATCGCCCAGAGGAGCAGCGAGCCCTTCTGTCCCGCGTAGAACGCCGACCACGTGTAGTAGACCGGGAGGTTGCGGCTGGTGTACGCCGCCACGTACTCGACGTTGAAGTCGTGGGTGAGCAGCGCGCGCATCAGGCCGACGGAGGCGACGAAGAGCAGGCCCCACATCACGTAGACCGCGCGCTCGGCGGAGCGCACCAGCTCGGGACGACCGCTCTTGCCGCCCGCGAACGCGATCACGCTCCCCCAGCAGCCGATGAGGAAGGCGATCCAGAGTGCGATGTTGCCGAGATCGGTCATGCGTCAGGCATCCGGCGCGAGGTCATCCTCACGCGCGGGTGCCGCTCTGCCCCGGGACCGTCTCGTAGCGCGACCCGCACTTGGCGAGCAACGTCGTCGCGCGGAAGGTGCCGTCCGCCTGGAGCCGGCCCTCCACCACCACGTCCACCTCGTCCGTGAAGGTGTCCGGCGCGAGGCCGCGGTAGATGACCGGATAGGTGTGCACGCCGTCGGTGACGCGGAACGTGATCGTCTGGGAAGCGACGTCCCGCTGGATGGACCCCTTCACCACCCGGGCGCCCATCTTCATGCCGACGTTATAGAAGGAATGATCGGCGCTGATCTTGGCGGCCAGCTCAGAGGGCGTCAGGTAGTAGACGCCGGTCTCCTTGATACCCGAGGCCATGAGATAGCCGACGGTGACCAGGATCAACCCGCCGCCGATGACGAACTTGGTCTGTGCCTTCATGTTGTGATCACCCGGTGGAAGATATCCGACCGTGAGAGTCTGCAAGAGCGATACCGCACCATTCCCGCCATGAAGATACCCCGGTCGAGACAATATGCCTCAAACCCCGTCCCGAGCCCAGTGCAGCGTGGCGCGGACCGCTCGCCGCCCCGCCCGGGACGCCCAACCGGGGGCCAGCACCCCACGAGTAACGCGACTCCGCCTCGACCTTGATGCGGATCGTGAATCGGCCTAGGATTCCCTAACGGTGAAGCCCGTTGGTCCTCGGCGCCGATCCGTACAGGACGGCATGTCGTGAAACGAGCCTTGTTCCGCTTGTGTGTCAACGGCAGCATGGTGGTGGCCGCCATCAGCTGCGGCGACCAGCCGACCTCGCCCTGGCCGTCCCCTCCTGCGCGTGACAGTTCCGGGACGCCCACACCCGGGCCGAACCCGGCCGCTTCGGGCCACCTGCAGATCCTCGGTGGCAACGATCAGCTCACCATCCCTCGCGGTGCGCTGCCCCAGCCACTCGTCGTCCGCGCGATGGACGCCGGCGGGCGCCCCCGCGCCGGCGTGCTGGTGCATTGGCAGGCGGACGGAGGTTCGCGATTCGAGACCGACACCGCGCGCACCGCCGCCAATGGTGTGGCGAGCGCCCGCTGGATCATGGCCGCGTCGAACAGCACCTATCACGCCACGGCGCGACTCGACACGACGACCGCGGCGAACTTCACCGCGCGCGCCGACTCCGTGGCTGTCACGGTCGAGGTGGTGCCGGACACGATCCGCTTCGCGTCACTGGGTGACACCGCGTGGGTTCGGGTGCGGATCACGACGAACGGTCAGGTCTCGTATACCGGTATCCGCAGCTGGGGCTACCAGGGCCCGCAGGCGGTCGTCGACTTCGGCGGAGGCACCGAGCGCGGCCTCCGCGTCGAGGCCATCGGCAACGGATCGGTCACCGTCAGCACGTGGTACGGCGACGTCCAGTTCTACTTCACGGTCGTGGTGCGCCAGGTCTCCGTGGGCACGCGGATCGTCCTCCGGGACCGGGGGAGCGTCAGCCTCGATACTCTGGCCATCGGGCCCGATGATCCCACCCCGCTGGCGGTGAGGTCCGTGGACGCGCGCGGCAACCCGCTCGTCGACTCGGCGAAGGCGCAGCGACCCGTCTGGCGGAGCTCCGACGACGCCTTCGTCACGGTGGACTCGACCGGCGTCGCGCGGGGCGTCACCGATGGTGTCGCCACGGTCTCCGCGCGGACCGGCACCGACTCCCTGTCGGCGGCGCTCCGCGTCTGGACACTGCATGCGGCGGAGATCGCCGCATCCTCCAACCAGACCTGCGCGCGCCTCGTCAGCAGCGAGATCGCGTGCTGGGGGTTCCGCGAGGGTCCCACCCTGAACGCTCCGGGCGACCTCACGATGGTCCCGGAGCTGCTGCCGTTCGGGACCTTCACGTCCATCGCCGTATCCGAAGCGCACGCGTGCGGACTCCGCGGCCAGACCGCCTGGTGCTGGGGGGCGAACAATGCCGGCCAGATCGGGACGGGAACCTCTGGCGACACCGTACGGGCGCCGGTCGCGGTCACCGGCGGGCTCAGCTTCGCCGCGATGAGAGTCGGAGCTGTACAGAGCTGCGGCCTGACGACGAGTGGCCGGGCGTACTGCTGGGGCAGCGGCGCGGATGGCGCGCTGGGCAGCGGCAGCTATGGGTCAGCGACCTGCAGCGTCTATGGCGACCCCTGCTCGCTCACGCCCGTCGCGGTCGCGGGCGACCACACGTTCGCGCAGATCAGCGTCGGGAGTGGGCACGTCTGTGCTCTGACTCCCGACGGCCAAGCCTGGTGCTGGGGATCCAACTGGAGCGGGCAGCTCGGCGTGCCACGGACCCGCTGCGCCGGCTGGCCCGGTGGACAGCCTAACGACAGCTGGTGCAGCACGGTCCCGATCCCCGCAGCGGGTGCCATCCGCTTCCGGCAGATCTCCGCCGGTGGGGGCTACACCTGCGGAGCAGCGCTCGACGGCACCGCCTACTGCTGGGGCACCAACTACATGGGGCAGCTCGGCGACAGCGCGACCGCCGGCAGCCTCGGTCCGCACGAGGCGCCGATACCGGTCTCGACCAGCGTACGCTTTTCCGCCGTGTATACGAGGGAGTTTCACACCTGTGGGATCGCCACCGACGGATCCGCATACTGCTGGGGGCCCAATCCGGGCGGCGTGCTCGGCAACGGCGTGGAGGGTCGCAGCAGCGCATGTCGCAATGGCTTCCCCTGCGACCCGGTGCCGGTACTGGTCTCGGGGGGGCTGCAGTTCCGCAGTCTGGCCGTCGGCTTCTGGCATACCTGCGGCATGACGACCGCGGACGTGGTCTACTGTTGGGGAGACAACTACTCCGGGGCCATCGGCGACGGACGGCTCGGCACGCGCCCCGCCCCTGTGCCCGCCCTGTACCAGCGCCGCTGAGTCGTCCCCGGATCGCGTCGCCAGCACTGCCCCTGCCTCATCAGCCGCGATCGCGCGCCCAGAGCAGCGTGGCGCGCACCGCCCTCTGCCACTCACCCCACCGTGCCTCCGGCATGACGCCCGGTTTGAACTCGGCGTAACGGCGCGCGGCCACGAACTCGGCCGCCGTGGCCCACACCCCCGTCGCCAATCCGGCGAGCCCCGCCGCCCCCAGCGCCGTCGTCTCAACCACGTCAGGCCGCCGGATCGGCACGCCGAGCACGTCGGACTGGAATTGCATCAGCCAGTCGTTCGCTGCCGCGCCACCGTCCACCCGGAGGTCCGAGAGCGCGAGATGCGCGTCCGCGGTCATGGCCTCGAGCAGCTCCTTGGTCGCGAAGGCCATCGCCTCGAGCGCCGCCCGAACGAGGTGCGCCTTCGTGGTGCCGCGCGTGAGGCCGACGATCGTCCCGCGCGCCGCCGGTTCCCAATGCGGCGCACCTAGGCCGACGAAGGCCGGCACGAAGACCACGCCCCCGGTGTCCGGGACGCTTTTCGCCAGCGCTTCCGTCTCCTTCGCGCTGGCGATGATGCCGAGGCCGTCGCGCAGCCACTGGATCGCGGCGCCCGCGATGAACACCGAGCCCTCGAGGACGTACGCCGGCTTCCCCACGGCATCGCACCCGATGGTGGTGAGCAGGCCGTTGGCGCTGTGCACGCGCTCGGCGCCGGTGTTGAGCAGCAGGAACGCGCCGGTGCCGTAGGTGTTCTTCGCGCCGCCCGCCGCCACGCACCCCTGG
>JBGPHD010000077.1:0-13615 GCA_041484135.1 Gemmatimonadota bacterium | reverse complement strand
GGGCGCCGTTTTGCGCTCGGCACGCGCCCTGCATAGCTTGGTCAACGATGCCTACGCTGACCGTAGACGGACGCCAAGTCACCGTCGCTGAAGGGGCGACCATCCTCGACGCCGCGCGCGCGCTCGCCGTGGATGTCCCCACCTTGTGCTGGTATCCCAAGCTCCCCACCGTCGGCTCGTGCCGCATCTGCCTGGTGAGTGTGACCGGGGCACCCAAACTCATGGCCGCCTGCGCCACCAAGGCCGAGAACGGCATGGTGGTCGAGACCGAATCACCGGCTGCCGTGAGCAACCGGCGCGGCGTTCTCAACCTGCTGCTCGAGCGCTACCCCACCGACGAGCTGGCCGCGCGGATCGAAGAGAGCCGCGGCAACGGACACCATCTCAATGAGTTCGAGAAGCTCGTAAGACGATACGACGTTCCGGTGAGGGGCGTTGAGCGGCACGAGCTCCCGCTCCGGGCCGGGGACGAGCGCCCCGGCGACCCGATCATCCAGCACGACATGAGCACCTGCATCCTCTGCACCCGCTGCGTGCGGGCCTGCGCGGACATCCAGGTGGTCGGGGTGCTGGACGTGGCACAGCGCGGCAGCCACACCGAGATCGTGGTGGGCGGAGACGGGAACCCGGACCACGCGGCCTGCACCTGGTGCGGGGAGTGCGTGCGGGTCTGCCCGACGGGTGCGATCCACGGCGTCCTTCCCGTCGAGCGCATGCGGCAGCCGGCGGTGGAATCCCCTGAGAAGGTGGTGCGCTCGGTCTGCCCGTACTGCGGCGTGGGGTGCCAGCTCGACCTGCACATCAAGGACAACGAGGTCGTGAAGGTGTCGAGCCCGTGGATCGAAGATGACACGCCGAACATGGGCTCCACCTGCGTGAAGGGACGGTTCGGACTGGACTTCACCCAGCACCGCGACCGGCTCACCGCACCGCTCATCCGGAAGGGTTGGGTGAAGAACGGCGGGCGCTGGGTGTACGACGGCCCCACCGGCAAGGCACGCCGCGGCGGCCCCTGGCAGAGCATCACCGAGGAAGGCGCGAAGGACAAGCCGCCGGGCCCGCAGCGCGCCCAGGGCAAGAAGCGCCGCGACCTGCCACTCGTGGAGCGCCTGACGCAGGACATCCGCGACCGCGCCACCACGCCGGCCGACTGGTACGACCCGTTCCGGAAGGCGACCTGGGACGAGGCGCTCGAGCTGGTCTCGCAGGAGCTGAAGCGCATCCACGGCGCCCACGGCCCCGACGCGATGGCGGTCTTCCAGAGCGCCAAGTGCACCAACGAGGACAACTATCTCCTCCAGCGCATGTTCCGCGGCGCCTTCGGCACCAACAACGTGGACCACTGCACGCGCCTCTGCCACTCGACCAGCGTCTCGGCGATGGGGGCGGCGCTCAGCACGGCGGCGGCCTCGGGCTCGATGCGGGAGATCGAAGAGGCGTGCGACGTCATCTTCATAGCCGGCGCCAACACCTCGGAGACGCATCCGGTCTTCGGCGCGGCCATCAAGCGGGCGCACGCCCGCGGGGCGACCCTCATCGTCGCCGATCCGCGCCGCACCGAGCTGGCCGTGCGCGCCGACGTCCACCTCCAGATGCAGCCGGGGACCGACGTCGCGCTCTTCAACGCGATGCTGGCTCACATCCTGGACCTCGGGCTCGCGGACGAGGGCTTCATCGCGAAGCGGACCAAGGACTTCGACAAGGTCCGCGAGGCGGTGAAGGCGTACACGCTGGAGCGGGCCGAAGCGATCACCGGCGTCCCCGCGGACCGGATCCGCCGCGCCGCCGAGCTGTACGCGAAGGGCCCCAACACCAGCACCCTCTGGGCGATGGGGCTCACCCAGCACATGACCGGGCACGACATGGTGACGTCGCTGCTCAATCTCATCCTGGGCTGCGGGATGATCGGCCGGTGGGGCGCGGCGATGCTGCCGGTGCGCGGACAGAACAACGTGCAGGGCGCCTCCGACATGGGCGCCATCCCGTTCGTCTACCCGGATTACCAGCCGGTCGGCGACCCCGCGATCCGCGCCAAGTTCGCCGCCGCCTGGGGCGTCGAGCCGGAGCGGCTGTCGCTCAAGCCGGGGCTCAAGGTGACCGAGATGTCGCGCGAGGGCTCGCCGGTGCGGGGGCTCTTCATCATGGGCGAGAACCCCATCATCTCGGACCCCGACATCGCGCACGCCGAGGCCTGGTTCCGCGGCGTGGAGTTCCTCGCCGTGCAGGACCTCTTCCTCACCGAGACGGCGCGCTACGCCGACGTCATCCTGCCGGGTGCATCCTTCGCCGAGAAGACCGGGACCTTCGCCAACACCGAGCGCCGGGTGCAGCTCTCCCACAAGGCCATCGAGCCGCCGGGCCTGGCCCGCGCCGACTGGGAGATCCTGGTCGACCTCTCGAACCGGCTCGGCCTCCCGACCTCCTTCGCGTCCACCGCCGAGGTGATGGACGAGATCGCGCGGCTCGCGCCGGCGTGGACGGGCATCAGCCACCAGCGGCTCGACGGCAACGGCGGGCTCCAGTACCCGGTGCCGGACCGCGAGCACCCGGGCACGGCGTTCCTCTTCGACGACCATTTCCCCACCGCCGACGGCCGGGCGACCTTCCACGCGGTGGAGTACGCGCCGCCGGCGGAGTTGCCCGACGCCGACTATCCGTTCGTGATGAACACCGGGCGGCAGCTCTATCACTGGCACACCGGCACGATGAGCCGGCGCTCCGCGAGCCTCGACGCGCGCGAACCGCTCGCCACCGTTGAGATCAACCCCGAGGACGCCGCGGCGATGGGCGCGAAGGACGGCGACCTGCTGCGCATCACCAGCCGCCGGAACTCGATGCTGATCTCGGCACGATTGTCGGACCGGGTGGCGCGGCGGCAGGTCTTCGTGCCGTTCCATTTCCGCGAGGCGGCGGCGAACCTGCTCACGAGTCCCGTGCTCGAGCCGCACGCCAAGATGGCGGCGCTGAAGGTCTGCGCCGTGCGCATCGAGCCGGCGCACCCGCCGGACTAGACTCCCACCTAACGATGGACCTCGGACTCAAAGGCCGCGCCGCGCTCGTCTGCGGCTCCTCCGCCGGCCTCGGCAGAGCCATCGCGACCACGCTGGCCGAAGAAGGCGCGCGGGTCGCCGTGAACGGACGGGATGCCGCGCGCTGCGAGAAGGCGGCCGCGGAGATCCGCGCCGCGACGAAGGGCGAGGCCGTCCCCTTCCCCGCGGACGTCGCCGACGGCGCGGCGGCGGAGAGGCTGGTCGCGGACGCGGCGGCGAAGTTCGGACGGCTGGACATCCTGGTGTGCAACGCCGGCGGCCCGCCGGCCACGACCTTCGCCGAGGCACCGCTCGAAGCGTGGCAGCAGGCCCTGGACCTCAACCTGCTCTCCACCATCCGCATGGTCCGCGCCGCCGTCCCCGTCATGAAGCGCGCGAAGTGGGGCCGCATCATCTGCCTGACGTCCATCGCGGCGCGGCAGCCCGTGGCCAACCTCATCCTCTCCTCGACCGCGCGCGCCGCGGTCCACGGCTTCGCCAAGAGCCTGTCGGACGAAGTGGGCGCGGACGGCATCCTCGTCACCTGCGTCTGCCCAGGCTATTTCGGGACGGACCGGGTGAAGGACCTCGCCGCGGACCGCGCCAAACGGCAGGGGAAGACGCCGGAAGAGGTGATGGCCTCGCAGATCGCCACCGTGCCGCTCAGGCGGATGGGCGAGCCGCACGAGCTGGCCGCGGCCGTCGCCTTCCTCGCTTCCGAGCGCGCGTCCTATATTACCGGCGCCGTGATCTCGGTGGACGGCGGCTACTTCCGCAGCATCGCCTGATCCCAAGGACGCACGAGGAGTAGATGAAAGCGATCGTCAAGGCGGCGCCGGGGCCGGGGCTCGTGGTGCGCGACGTGCCGAAGCCCACGTGCGGTCCCGCCGACGTCCTCATCAAGGTCCATCACGCCGGCGTCTGCGGCACCGATCTCCACATCGCCGATTGGGACGCCTGGGCGCAGGGGCGCATCAAGCCGCCGCTCGTGCTCGGGCACGAGTTCGCCGGCGAAGTGGCCGAGGTGGGGAGCGCGGTCCGCGGCGAGTTCGAAACGGGCCAGCTCGTCACCGCCGAGGGCCACATCGTCTGCGGGCACTGCCTCCAGTGCCGCACCGGCAACGGGCACATCTGCAAGCGCACCTCGATCATCGGCGTGGACCGCGCCGGCGCGTTCACCGAGTTCATCGCGATGCCCGCGACGAACGTGATGCGCCTCGACGGGATCCCGACCGAGATCGGCGCCATCATGGACCCGATGGGCAACGCGTTCCACACCGTCCTCACGGCCGAGATCCCGGGGAGCGTGTGCTTGGTCCTGGGCTGCGGGCCGATCGGCTGCTTCGCCGTCGGCATCGCGCGCTCGGCCGGCGCCAAGGCCGTGATCGCGGTGGACGTGAACCCCAAGCGCCTCGCCCTCGCCAAGGCGATGGGCGCCACCCGCGCGCTCCAGCCGGGCGCGGAGGTCGAGGCCGCGGTGATGGAGCTGTCGGAGGGGAACGGCGCCGACGTGGTCTGCGAGATGTCGGGCGCCGTGAGCGCGCTCCACGACGCGTTCAAGCTGGTGCGGAACGGTGGCCGGGTGCAGCTCCTCGGCATCCCGCACGGCGAGGTGGCGGTCGACTTCGCGACCGAGATCATCTTCAAGGGCATCACCATCTACGGCGTGATCGGGCGGAAGATGTACGAGACCTGGAACCAGATGCAGCGCTTCCTCCGCTCCGGCATCTTCGACCCCCGCCCCGTCATCACCCACCGCTTCCCCCTCGAGCAGATCGACGACGCGCTCGCCGCCATCCGGAGCGGCGACGCCGGCAAGGTCATCATCTCGATCGGATCCTGACATGACCAGCACCCTGACGGCCCGGCTCCAGGGAGAGCTCGACGATTTCAAGCAGCAGGGCGTGTACAAGCGCCTGAACCACCTCGACGCCCCGCAGAGCGCCGTCACGAAGATGGAAGGCCGCGGCGACGTCCTGATCCTCTCCTCCAACAACTACCTCGGCTTGTGCGACGTGCCCGAGGTGGTGGCCGCGGGGAAGGCCGCGCTCGACAAGTTCGGCGCCGGCACCGGCTCCGTCCGGTTCATCTGCGGGACCTTCACCATCCATCGCGAGCTGGAGGCGGCGCTCGCGAAGCTCGTGGGCACCGAGGCGTCGCTCTCGTACGTGAGCTGCTGGAACGCCAACGAAGGGCTCCTCCCGACGATTCTCGGCGAGAACGACTGGGTCATCTCCGACCAGCTCAACCACGCGTCCATCATCGACGCGGTGCGCCTCGCCAAGGGGATCGTGAAGTCCCAGTCGGCCGTGTACAAGCACTCCGACATGGCCGACCTCAAGGAGAAGCTCGAGGCCGCGAAGGGGGCACGCACGAAGATCGTCTTCACCGACGGCATCTTCTCCATGGAAGGCGACATCGCGAAGCTGGCCGACATCCTCCAGCTGGCCCGCCAGTACGACGCCACCGTGGCCGTGGACGACTCCCACGCCACCGGCGTCCTGGGAAAGACCGGCCGCGGCACGCCGGAGCACGCGGGCGTCTTCGGCCAGATCGACATCGTCACCAGCACCCTCGGCAAGGCGTTAGGTGGCGCGGCGGGCGGGTTCACGGCCTCCTCCGGGGCGCTGTGCGACTACCTCACCCAGCGGTCCCGGCCCCAGCTCTTCTCCAACGCGCTCCCGCCCACCGTGGCGGCCAGCGCGCTCGCGTCGGTCAAGTACCTGGAGGCGCACCCGGAGCGCGTCACGAAGCTGCACGAGAACGCCCGCTGGTTCCGCGCGGCTCTCACCGAGGCCGGGTTCAAGCCGCTGTCCGGCGAGACGCCGATCATCCCGGTGATCCTGGGGGAGACAGCACGCGCCATCAAGATGAGCGAGATGCTGCTGGACGAAGGGGTGTTCGTGACGGGGTTCGGGTATCCGGTGGTGCCGCAGGGGCATGCGAGAGTCCGATGCCAGGTGAGCGCGGCGCACAGCCGAGAGCATCTGGAGCGTGCGCTCGCTGCCTTCAAGAAGGTGGGCGCCAAGCTGGGTGTCATATGAGAGTACTCAGTCATCGGGCCGGAGGCTTCAGTAGTAGGCAGACGCACAGACGCGCAGCGGTCGTCAGTCTGCGGTCGTCAGTCTGCCTCGTCGCCATGCTCCTACTGACCGCTGCACCAGCGGGCCTCAGCGCACAGATCCCGACGCCCGAGTCGGTCCTCGGGTTCCGCGTGGGCCAGGATTCGATGCTGGCGTCGTGGAGGCAGATCGGGGAGTACTTCAGCCGGCTCGCCGCCGCGTCGCCGAAGGTCCGCGTGGACACCCTCGGCCCCACCACGCAGGGACGCCCGTACCTGCTCGTCACCATCTCCGACCCTGCGAACCTCGCCCGCCGCGCCGAGCTGATGGAGGGCCAGCGGCGCCTGGCGGACCCGCGCGGGCTCGCCCCGGCCGACGAGGCGCGCCTGCTCCGGTCGCAGCCCGCCGTCATCCTCATCAACTGCTCCATCCACTCCACCGAGATCGGCGCCTCCCAGATGTCCATGGAGCTGGCCTGGCGCCTCGCGACCGACTCAGCGTTAGGCAGCTACCTCCGGGACGTCGTCGTGCTCCTCGTCCCCTCCGCCAACCCCGACGGCATCGACATCGTCGGCGACTGGTACCGCGCCAGCCGGTGGACCGCGTGGGACGGGACCAACCCGCCGTGGCTCTATCACCCGTACGTGGGCCACGACGACAACCGCGACTGGTTCATGATCACCCAGCCGGAGACGCGGATGCTCACCCGCGTCCTCTACCGGCAGTGGTTCCCCGAGGTCTTCTACGACGTGCACCAACAGGGGAGCAACGCCTCGCGGATGTTCCTCCCGCCCTTCCAGGACCCGGTGAACCCGAACCTCGACCCCGCCATCGTCGAGGCGATGGGCCTGGTCGGGACGACGATGGCGGCCGCCCTCCTCGACGCCGGGAAGACCGGCCTCGCGCACCGCCAGACCTACGACCTCTGGTGGCATGGCGGCGCCCGATCGACACCGACGCGCCACAACATGGTCGGCATCCTGACCGAGGCCGCGAGCGCGCGGATCGCCACCCCGCTCTGCCTTCCGGCGGCCCAGCTCCGACAGCCTTCGATGGGGATCGACTACCCCGCCCCTTGGGCCGGCGGCTGCTGGCGCCTGCGCGACATCGTGGACTACGAGCTGATCGCGTCGCAGGCGCTTGTCCGTCAGGCGGCAGCGCAGCGCGCCGACTTCATCGCCCGGTTCGTGGCGGCGGGACGCCGCGCCGTCGAGGCGGGACGCAGCTCCGCCCCCTACGCCTGGGTCCTCCCCGCTGAGGGAGACCGAGGCCGCCGGGCGCTCCTCGCGAACATCTTGATCGCCGCCGGCATCGAGGTGCACCGCGCCCGCGCCCCCTTCGCCGCCGCCGGCCACACCTATCCGGCCGGGTCACTCGTGGTGCGGATGGACCAGCCGTTCCGCGCCCACGCCAAGGACCTGCTCGAGCCGCAGCGCTATCCCGACCGCCGCGTCTATCCCGGCGGGCCGCCGCAGCCCCCGTACGACGTGGCCGGCTGGACCTTGCCTCTCGAGATGGGGGTGCCCGCGGTCGCGCTTGAGGCGCCCCTCACCGCGGACCTCGAGCGGGTGGACACGGTGACCGTCGCGCCCGGCGCCATCGCCGGCCGCGGCGACATCGTGCTCCTCGACAACCGCGACAACGGCCACATCGCGGCGGCGTGGCGCGCGCTCGCGGCCCGGGGCTCGGTACAGCTCGCGCCCGCACCGTTCGCCGCCGCCGGCCGCGACTGGCCCGCGGGCACGCTGGTGGTGCGGGGCGCGCGCGCCGCGATGGACGCCGCCGCGCGCGAGCTGGGCTTCGATGGTGCCGCGACCGCCCGCGCGGACCTGCCTGCTTCCGGCACCCTGCGACGGACGCCGCGCCTCGCCTTGTACCGGTCCTGGAACGGGAGCATGGACGAAGGCTGGACCCGCTGGGTCCTCGAGCATCTCGGCGTGCCGTACACCACGCTGACCGACTCGATGGCCCGCGCGGGAGACCTGGCGCAGCGGTTCGACGTCGTGATCCTCCCGTCGGAGGACGAGAACGCGATCGCGAACGGGCGCCGCGCCGGCACCGCGCCACCCCAGTACACCGGCGGCCTTGGCGCCCCCGGCGAGCGCGCGCTGCGCGATTTCCTCCAGCAGGGTGGGACGGTCATCGCCCTCGATCAGGCCTGCCGCTACGCCATCTCCAGGCTCGGAGCCCCCGCCCGGGTCATCCGCACTTCCCGCGCTCCGGAGGAGGGGGGCGCTCAAGGTCCTTCGACTGCCGATTCGGCAGGTGTCTCGCGCTTTTTTGCCCCGGGTTCTATTTTCGAGACCATCGTTGACCAAGGGCACCCGATCGCCTCGGGGCTGGGAAGCACGGAAGCGGTTTACTTCATTTCCAGCAGCATCTTGGAAGCGGGCACCGGCTCGCGTGCTATCCTCACTTATGCGAGGGACCGCAGCCCGCTGATGTCGGGATACGTGGACGGTGTCGAAGTGCTGTCGGGACGTGCGGCATTGGTGGAGGCTCCGGTGGGGCGTGGGCGGGTGATCCTGTTCGGGTTCCGTCCCCAGCACCGCGGCCAGACGCACGAGACCTTCAGGCTGCTGACGAACGCGATTCTCTACGGGGCGGCGCTCGCCCCGGCCCCGGCACGTTAGGCGGGGCGCTCCGACCAGGAGGTCACTGATGGCTCGTCATCGCTTCGCGCTCGGTGCGGCGCTCGTCGCCCTCGCCGCTGCGACGCCGCTCTCCGCTCAGATCCAGGACTGGCAGCACAAGTGGTTCTGGGGCGCGAAGGGCGGTATGCTCGGTTACTCGCTCCCCACCGACGGCCGTGTGTTCGTGCCGCAGTACGGCGGCGAGTGGCTGATCACCGGGCGGCGCACTGCGCTGTACGCCGGGTACTCGCAGTCGTCGACCGCCGAACAGGACTCGTTCGCGCTCACCGGCTCGGCCAGCGCCGTGACGGTGAACTTCAGTGGGATGCGCCGGATCCAGATCGGCGTGGTCGTCTTCCCCACCAACGCGGCGATCCAGCCGTACGCAGGGGCCGGATTCGTCATCGAGACGCTGACCGGCGCTCGGACGGTGGGCCTGACCGGCGCGGCGCAGACGAGCGCCGAGCGCGCGCTCGCGGACGCCGCATCCGGCGGGTTCGCCCTCGTGATGGCCGGCGTGCAGATGCGCATGGGGCGCAAACTGGCACTCTACGGCCACTATCAGGGCAGTCCGCAAGGCCGCGCCTTCCTGCTGGCGGGCAGCTCGCACAGCTTCGAGTTCGGGGTCCGCTACGCGTTCCTGGGCTCGCGCGAGGACGACGTGACGTCGAGGCGCTAGCGCGCCGCGCGCATGCGCGCGCCTGGACCGGAACGGCCGGCAGCCTGCCGGCCGTTCCGCTTTTCGGGGAGGAATGACGGATGATGCACTGGGGGCCGGCGACGACGGGGTTCGTCGGGGTGACCGTGTGGCTCGTCCCCTTCCTTTCGTTCGCCAGCCGCCGGCAGATCGTACGCGCGACGCGCCCCATGCCGTCCCGGCACCGCATCTTCACCGGATCCATCGTCACCCAGTTCATCCTCGGCGCGCTCGCCCTGCTCGCGGCGCGCGAGCAGCACATCACGCTCTTCCCGTCGTTCCGGCTCTCCGTCACGGGCGTCCTCTGCTCCGCGGCGTT
Organism: Gemmatimonadota bacterium; assembly: GCA_041484135.1. GTDB lineage: Bacteria > Gemmatimonadota > Gemmatimonadetes > Gemmatimonadales > JACORV01 > JACORV01. Next base: position 3,875 of record JBGPHD010000077.1, on the reverse strand, counting down.
CCTCGGCGTCATCCTGGGGACGCTGCCGCTGCGCTGGCGGATCCGCGACCTCGCCCACCAACGCCGCATGGTGGCCATCGTCCCCGTGACGCCGAGCGAGCGCCGGCTCTGGGTGCTGCTCTGCCTCTCCGCCGGCTTCTGGGAGGAGATCGCGTACCGCGGCACGCTCTTCGCCATCGCCTTCAGGGTGACGGGCGGCTGGTGGCCGGCCGCGCTGGCCTGTTCGGTGGTGTTCGGGCTCGCGCATCTGGTGCAGGGATGGAAGACGGGGGCGGTGATCATCGTGATCGCGCTCGCGCAGCACGCCGTGGTGCGCGTCACCGGCACGCTGGTGATCATGATGGTGATGCATGCCCTCTACGACCTGGTGGCCGGGTACTGGCTGGGCGGCCACGCGGCGGAAGTCGGATCGCCGCCCGCCCCTGATGGGCAGCCGGCCGCCGCCTAACCCCGCTTCGCGCGCGCCCCGCTCACCCAGGGGCAGTCCTTCTCCGTGTACCGCAGCTTCCAGTCCACCGCCACGCGGATCCCCACCCGCGGTCCCGCGACCTGCCGCCGGCGTGGCACCGGTGTTCCCTCGGCGATCCAGACCGGCGGGCGGGAGAGGTCGTGCCCGTTATGCGGTCGCGCGATGCCCAGGGCCTGGGTGAGGCGCGCCGGCCCCGAGCAGAGCAGCCGGTCGCTCAGTTGCCCGCCGGCACTTTCCTCGCCCCCACTCCCGCCCCGCCTTCCGCCCCGGCGCCTGCGCATCACGGCCAGGCCTTCCAGGGGCTCCACCGCGCGCAACAGCACCGCGGCCGGGAACCCCTCCCGTCCGGTCACGACGTTCGCGCACCAGTGCATGCCGTAGGTGAAGTAGACGTAGAGCGCGCCCGGCTCGCCGTACATCACGTCGTTGCCGGGGGTCCTTCGCCAGCCGGCGGCGTGGCTCGCCGGGTCATGCGGGCCGAGGTAGGCCTCGGTCTCGACGATGCGGGCGACGCAGCGGGCACCGCCGATGGTGGAAACGACGAGCCGCCCCAGCAGGTCGCGCGCGACGGTGCGGGTGTCGCGCGCGTAGAAGGCCTGCGGGAGCGGCTCCGGACTCACTCGTCCGACGGGGCGCCCTTCTTCTTCCGGCCGCCGCGCGGCCCGACGCCGCGCCGGGGCGCGGGCTTCGCCCGCTTGGCCTTGGGCTCCGCGGTCGCCTTCGTCTCCTCCATCTCCACCACGCCGACCAGCGGGATCTGCGCCGTCGTCGACGGGCCCTTCGAGCCGCGGCGGTAGAGAACGCCGCGCTTGGGGCCCGCGGCCACCGTCGCGGCCGGGGCGGCCACGGGTGCGGGCGCCGCGGGAGGCGCAGCTTCGGCCTCGGGCGCCGGAGCAGGAGCGGCGGAAGCGCCGCGTCCACGTCCGCGACCGCGACCGCGGCCCCGCGCGGGCTCTTCGGCCGGGGCGGCTTCCGCGGCCGGGGCTTCTACCGCCGGCGCCTGGGCCTCGGCGCGCAGCGACATCTCGAACCCCTTCTCGTTCTTCGTCAGGTCGATGATGGACGCGTCCTGCGCCTGGCGCAGGAACCGCCCGAACCGCGGCCGGTGGTTGAGGGGGTCGTCGTCCTTGCCGTGGATCTCGGTCATGCGCGCGCGCACCTCGTCCTCACCGACGCCGGTCGGCGTGAAGGCGCCCATCTCGCGCAGCACGCGCTTCAGCAGCTCGAACGCTTCGGCGAGCGGCAGCTGGTTCGCGGGCGGGGACACCTCCGCGTGCCGTTCACCGTCCCTGCCTCCGCGCCCGCGGCCGCCACGGCGGCCGCGCCGGCCCGCCCCGCCCCGTTCCTCCGCCCCGCGCTCGGCCCGCTCGCGCTCGCGACGCTCGTCGGCGCCGCCCGGGATCGCCGGGAGCGCCTTGTCGCCGCCCGGCGCCGAGGCGCCGAGGTCGATCTCGAACTGCCCGTTCTCGAGCTTGGTCGCCGTGATGAGGCCTTTGCGCTTGGCCTCGTCCACGAACTTCGAGAACCGGTTCATCCCCACGTTCTTCTCGTCGAACGAGGGGTCGATCTCCTGCATCACCTGCTTGAGCCGGTCGGAGCGCATCACATCGCCGCGCTTCTTCATCTCCAGCAGCGCGTCCACCACCAGCTCCCACGGGTCGCGGTGCTCGGTGGTCTCGTCTCCCACCCGGGTGAGCCCCGCCAGCTCGTTGTAGGAGAAGTACTCGTCGCAGTTCTGGATCAGGAGGTCCGACGAGGACTCCCGGATCCCGACGCCGATGACGTACTTCCCGTACTCCTTGAGCTTGATCACCAGCGAGCTGAAATCCGAATCGCCGGAGAGCAGGATGAAGGTGCCGATCTCGGGCCGGGTGAAGATCAGCTCCAGCGCGTCGATGGCCAGGCGGATGTCGGTCGCGTTCTTCTTGTTCGAGCCGAAGGCCGGGGCGAAGATCAGGTCGATCGACGCCTCGGAGAGGGGGACGATGTACTGCGGGTAGCGCCGCCAGTCGGCGTACGCCCGCTGCACGGCCACCTTCCCCCGGATCATCTCCGAGTTCATGAGGCGCCGCAGCTCGACCTGGAGATCCGAGCGGATCCCCATGGTCACGTTGTCGAAATCGATCAGGAGCGCCGCATTGGGCGCGTGGACCGGCGGCTGCTTCGATGCCGGTCGGGTCGTCGGTGTTGTCATGACTCCTTCAAGTCGCTGTGAGTTCCAGCGCCACGACCTGGGAGAGCTCCCGTCGCTTGACCTTCCCGCTCGCCGTCATCGGGAGGGCGTCGAAGAAGCGCACCAGGTCCGGCACCTTGTAGTCGGCCATCTGCTCGCGGGCGAACTCCACGAACTCCTCGCCCCGCACGATGGCACCTTCCGTGGGCACAATGCACGCGCAGATCATCTCGCCGAGGATCTCGTGGGGCACGCCCACCACGCAGATCTCCTCGACGGCCGGATGCGCGCGCAGCACATCCTCCACCTCGCGCGGGTACACGTTGTACCCGCTGCGGATGATCATCTCCTTCCGGCGCCCGACGATGCGCACGTAGCCGTCCTCGTCGAGCATCGCCAGATCGCCGGTCAGGAAGTACCCCTCCGGCGTGAACGCGCGTCGGGTCTCCGACGGCATGCGGTAGTAGCCGGGCATCACGTTCGGCCCCTTCACCGCCAGCTCGCCGATGGCCTCCGCGCCGTGCAGGTCGCCGGTCGTGACATCCACGATCCGCACTTCCACCCCCGGCAACGGGCGGCCGACCGTCTCGACGCGATGGGCCGGCGAGTCCTCGCCCCGCGTCATCGAGACGGTCGGGCCCGTCTCCGTGAGTCCGTACGCGATCTCCACGTCGCAGGTCAGGCGCACCCGCTGCACCAGGTCCGGCGCGACGGGGCTCCCGGCGATGATCCCCGTCCGGAGCGCCGGGAGCCGCTCCTTCGAGAAGCCCCGCTCCCGTACCAGGAGCTGGAACATCGTCGGCACGCCGTGCAGCAGGGTCACGCCCTCGCGGGCGAGCAGCTCCACCGTGCGCGCCGGGCCGAAATGCTCCTGCAGCACCAGCGCGGCCCCCGCCGTCACGGCACCCACCACCATGCTGGCGCCGAAGATCGTGAAGCACGGCACCACCACCAGGGCCACGTCCTCCGCCGTCGCGCCCAACCCCTGCGCCGTGCGCTCCGCCGTCTCCACCACGTTGCGGTGGGTGAGGCACACCCCCTTGGGCTTCCCCATGGTGCCGGAGGTGTAGAGGATGGCGAGGGTCGCGTCGGGGTCCCGCGGCGCCACCGGCGCCGGGAGGTGCGCACCCGTCGCGACCAGGTCCCGGTACGGGAGGACCCGGTCGTCGTACCAGTAGTCCTCGCTCCCCACCGCGACGAGGTAGAGGACGTCGGGCAATTCCCCGATCAGCT
>JBGPHD010000076.1:0-13842 GCA_041484135.1 Gemmatimonadota bacterium | reverse complement strand
GTCGGCGACGTGCTGGGCAAGTACCACCCGCACGGCGACTCGGCGGTCTACGACGCGATGGTGCGCATGGTGCAGGAGTTCTCGCTGCGCTATCCGCTGGTGGACGGGCAGGGGAACTTCGGCTCGGTCGACGGCGACTCGGCGGCGGCCTACCGCTACACCGAGGCGAAGCTCACGCGCCTCGCGATGGCGATGCTGGCCGACATCGAGAAGAACACGGTCGACTTCGTCCCCAACTTCGACGACCGGCTCAAGGAGCCGACGGTCCTGCCGTCGCTGGTGCCCAACCTCCTCGTCAACGGCTCGGCGGGCATCGCGGTCGGCATGGCCACCAACATCCCGCCCCACAACATGCGCGAGGTCGCCAAGGCGGTGGTCCACCTGGTGGACAACCCCGAGGCTTCCGCGGGCGACCTCGCGAAGTTCGTCACCGGCCCCGACTTCCCCACCGGCGGCATCATCTACGGCCGGCAGGGGATCGCCGACATGTACGAGACGGGCCGCGGGAAGGTCATCGTGCGGGCGCGCGCCCAGGTGGAGGAGAAGGAATCCACCGGCCGCTCGCAGATCGTGGTGACCGAGATCCCCTACATGGTGAACAAGGCGCGGCTGGTGGAGTTGATCGCCCAGCTGGCGCGCGAGAAGAAGCTCGAGGGGATCAGCGACCTCCGGGACGAGAGCGACCGCGACGGCATGCGGGTCGTGATCGAGCTCAAGCGGGACGCCGTGCCGCTCGTGGTGCTGAACAACCTGTTCAAGCACACCCAGATGCAGACCACCTTCGGCGCCATCATGCTGGCGCTGGCGGGCGGCCAGCCCAAGGTGATGAACCTGAAGGAGCTGGTTGAGCACTTCATCGCGCATCGCCACACCGTCATCACCCGCCGCACCCAGTACGACCTGGACCAGGCCGAGGCGCGCGAGCACATCCTCGAGGGCCTCAAGATCTGCGTCGACAACATCGACGCGGTCATCAAGATCATCCGCGGCGCCAAGGACTCTGACGAGGCGGACACGAAGCTGCGCGCCCGCTTCAAGCTCAGCGAGAAGCAGAGCAAGGCCATCCTCGACATGCGGCTCGCCAAGCTCACCGGGCTGGAGATCGACAAGCTCGAGGCGGAGCTCAAGGAGGTCCGCGCCTTCATCAAGGAGATGAAGAGCATCCTGGCCTCGAAGCCCCGGCGGCTGGGCATCCTGAAGCAGGAGATCGAGAAGATCGCCGCGGACTTCGGCGACGAGCGCCGGACCGAGATCGTGGCCGACGAGGGCGACTTCTCCGTCGAGGACCTGGTGGCCGAGGAGGACATGGTCGTCACTGTGTCCCACTCCGGTTACATCAAGCGCATCGCCGTCTCCACTTACCGGCGCCAGCGCCGCGGCGGCCGCGGCCTGAACGGGATGGGCACCAAGGAAGACGACTGGGTCGAGCACCTCTTCATCGCGTCCACCCACGACTACGTGATGTTCTTCACCCAGAACGGCCAGGTCTACTGGCTCAAGGTGTACGACATCCCGCAGGCGGGGCGCGCGGCGAAGGGCAAACCCATCGTCAACTGCATCGCCATCGGGCCCGAGGAGCGGATCGCCGCGCTGGTCAACATTCGCGCCTTCCCCGATGACCGGTACCTGATGTTCGCCACCCGCGGCGGGACGGTGAAGAAGACCGTGCTCTCCGCCTACGGCAACGTCCGCGCGACGGGGATCAACGCCATCAACATCGAGGACGGCGACGAGCTGATCGACGTGCAGGTGACCGACGGCACCAACGACATCGTGCTCGCCACCCGCCACGGCATGTCCATCCGCTTCCACGAGAAGGACGCGCGCGAGATGGGCCGCGCCACCACCGGCGTCAAGGGCATCGAGCTCGACACCGGCGACGCGGTGATCGGCATGGTCATCATCCGCCGCGAGGCCACCCTGCTCGTCGTGGCCGAGCACGGCCTCGGCAAGCGGTCGGAGCTGGCGGACTACCGGGTCCAGTACCGCGGCGGCAAGGGCATCATCACCCTCAGGCGCACCGACAAGACCGGCAACGTCGTCGCGCTCAAGGAAGTGATCCCCGACGACGAGCTGATGGTCATCAGCCGGCACGGCGTCATCATCCGGCTCCCGGTGAACGACATCCGGGTCATCGGCCGGAACACGCAGGGCGTGAAGATCATCAACCTCGACGAAGGCGACGAGGTGCAGGATGTGGCGCGAGTGGTGAAGGAAGACGAAGGGGGTGAGGAAGAAGGTGCAGAAGAACCGCTCGAGGCCGGGGCGGAGGGCTAGCGGCTACCTTGCCAACGCTGGGGCGCCCCGGACTGTCTAAGTAGCCAGAGACGCGCACCGTAGCCTATCCCCGGGGGATCAGATGAACCGCCGCCATGCCTATGTCGTTGCCCTGCTTGCCGTTGGCCTTATCCTGCCCGCATCCGACCTCCTGGCCCAGCGCGGCCGCCGGCATCATGACGACGACGACTGGATCGCCCGCTGCCGCGAGAACGGCGACCGCCGGCGCGAGCAGTACTGCGAAGAGCGCACCTCCGGCTGGCGGGCGTCCGCCGGCCAGTCCCTCACCGTGGACGCGGGCCCCAACGGGGGCGTGCTGGTGAGCGGGTGGGACCGGGACAGCGTGCATGTCGTCGCCAAGCTCCACGCGCAGGCCTACAACGCGGAGGATGCGCGCGCGCTGGCGGGCCAGGTCCGCATCCAGTCCGAGCACGGCACCATCCGGGCGGAGGGGCCGGCGAACCGCCGCGGCGAGTCGTGGTGGGTGAGCTACGAGATCTACGTGCCTAACCGGACCGACCTCTCGCTCGACACCGAGAACGGTCCGGTGGCGGTCGAGGACGTGAGCGGCACGATGCGCCTGACGGCGGTGAACGGTCCCGTGAGCCTGGAGCGGGTGGCCGGCGACGTGCGGGCCCACGCGCAGAACGGCCCCCTCGCGGTGACGCTCGAGGGCACCAGCTGGGCGGGCGTGGGGCTCGACGCCTCGACCCAGAACGGCCCCGTGGTGCTGACCATCCCCGAGGACTACAACGCCACGCTGGAGACCGGCACCGTCAACGGGCCGATGAGCGTGAACTTCCCCATCACGCTGCAGGGCCGCATCGGCGGGCGGCGGATCACCACCACCCTCGGCCGCGGCGGGCCCACGGTCCGCGTCGTCACCACCAACGGGCCGGCGATCGTGCGGCACCGGTAGCGACGTCGCCAGCTCCGGATGCGAAACGGGCCACCGATGAGGTGGCCCGCGTCGTTAGGTGCTGTGACGCCGGTCAGAAGCGCGAGGACGTGAGCCGCACGTCGGCGCGCGCCCAGGCGCGCCGGAACCACCCTTCGGCCTCGCGCGCCTCCGCTTGCCTGGATCGCGCGTCGAGACTCCGCGCCAACCCGAGGAACGACCATCCGTTCTCCGGGTTCCGCACCAGGTCCTCGCGATAGACGGCTTCCGCCTCCGCGGCGCGTCCCGCCTCGAGCAGGATCGCGCCCAGCGCCTGGCGCGGCGGCATGTACCAGGGGCGCGGCTCGTCATAGTCCAGGCCGTCGTCGGCGCGGACCGCGTCCTCGAGCATCGCCACCGCCTCGTCGGTCCGTCGCTCGCGCGCCGCGATCTCGCCCCCCAGCATGCCCACCGCGATGCGCAGCAGGTCCTTCGTGGGATGCCCGCCCGTCCGCGCGGAGTCCGGCGTGGCGGCGAGGGCAGTACGGAGACCGTCGAGCGCGCTCCGCGCGGCGTCGTTCCGGTCCAGGCGCAGCGACGCCAGCCCGCGCGCGTACTGCCACACGGCGCGGGGATATGGCCCCGCGCCCGCGGGAAGGCTCTCGGCGAGCACCGCGTCCCACTGACCGAAGCGCGCCAGCGTGATCGGCACCGCCGCGGGCACGTACGACGGGGCGGTCGCGGCCAGGTCGCGGGCCGCCTGGATCGCCACCCGGCTCTGGCCGTCCATGCTCGCCGCCGCCCAGAGGAAGTGCAGGTTGTGCGGCGGGTAGATGCCCGGCGGGCGGCGCCCCTCGACGAAGTCGTGGTCCACGTGCACCGCGTGCTGGTTCACCCGCACCGCGTCCGCATAACGCCCGACTCTGAGATAGATGTGGCCCGGCATGTGCACCAGGTGGCTCGCGCCGGGCATCAGGCCGCCCAGCCGGTCGGCGCAGGGGATGGCGCGCTGCGCCTCGCGCGAGGCCTCCACCGCGTGGATGTAGTAGTGGCACGCGCCGGGGTGGTTCGGGTCCCGGCGGATCACGTCCTCCAGCGTCGCCACCACTTCGAGGGTCCCGGGCTCGGGCTGCCCATCCGGCGTCCACTGGTGCCAGGGCCGGAGGTCCATCATCGCCTCGGCGAAGAAGGTCGCGGCGTCGAGGTCGGCGGGGTAGCGGCGCATGAGGTCGCGCATCGCGTCCGCGTACGCCGAGTCGAGGCCGGCGCGATCCTCCCTGGTGGGCACGGCAGCGTAGCGCCGGGCCAGCGCGGCGATCCAGGCCCGCTCGGTCTCGGTCGCGCCGGTCGCCAGCGACTCCGCCTTCTGGATCGCCGCGTAGGCCTGCACCCCCGCCGTCGAGTCCATCTCTTCATTGATATAGGGGCCGAAGGTGAGGGCGACGCCCCACCAGCACATGGCGCAGGCGGGGTCGCGCCGCGCGCCCTCGCGGAACGCGCGGATCGCCTCGGCGTTCCCGAACGCGTACTTGAGCCGGAGTCCTTGGTCGAAGTACCGCTGGGTGGCCGGCACCGCCGTGCTGATGCGGTGGGTGAGAGTGCCGAGGTTGTCGTAGAGGGCCGGCGGCGCGCTCTGCGCGGCGGCCACCCGGGCCGTCAACGCGATGGTGGCGAGGATGGTGCGCGGCCGCATCGAAGCTCCGGTTCGGGGGTGTGGTCGAATTACGCCGCGGCCCGTGCGGCGGGCAAGGTCTCGCGCATCGCCGCGGCGGCCACGAGGCCCGACGCGAAGGTGAGGAAGGCCACACCCAGGATCGCGGCCTTGATGTCGAGAGCGTCGGCGAGGAGGCCGGCACCAACGGCGCCGACCACGTACCCACCATCCCTCCAGAGGCGATAGACGCCGACCGCGGACGCGCGCCAGTCGGGATGGGCCACGTCGGAGACCGCGGCGAGCAGGGTGGGGTAGACCATCGCGGTGCCGAGGCCGAGCAGCGTCGCGGCCGCGGCCCACCCCGGGAACCCGCTCGCGACCACCAGCAGCAGGATCGCGGCCGCCTGCACCCACATCCCCGAAGCGATGAGCCACTTGCGTCCCCATCGATCGCTCAGTGGACCGGTGGCCAGCTGCGCCGCGCCCCACACCCCCGGATAGATCGCGGCGATCAGCGCGATCTGGCGCACCGGGAGCGCGCCGGCGAGCAGCACCGGCACCAGCCCCCACATCACGCCGTCGTTGAGGTTGTTGACCATTCCCGCCTGGCTGACGCCGAAGAGCGTGCGGTCCTTCCAGCTGGTGATGAGGAGCACCTGGGCGAGCGACGGCGCGACTGGGCGCCGGCCGGGCGCGCCGTTAGGCGGCCGGTCGGCGGCTCCGCCGCCGCGCCCCTCCAGTGCGGCATGATCCCTGGTCTCGCGCACGAACAGCACCGACAGCAGCACGCCGAGCACCGCGTAGACGATCCCCGGGTAGAAAGGCGCCGTGTGCCAATCGCCCCGCGAGGCCAGGTACCCCGTGAGGAGCGCCGAGAGTGAGACGGCGAGATAGCCGGCGAACTCGTTGAGCCCCATCGCGAGCCCGCGTCGCGCGGGCCCCACCAGGTCGATCTTCATGATGACCGTCAGCGACCAGCAGAGTCCCTGGTTCATCCCCAGCAGCACGTTGGCGAGCACCACCCACTTCCAGCTCGGCGCGAAGATGAGCATCAGCGGGACGGGAAGGCCGATGAGCCAGCCCAGCACCAGCAGGCGACGCCGGCCGAACCGGTCGGCGAAGTGGCCGGCCGCGAGGTTGGTCACCGCCTTGACGAGGCCGAAGGTCGCGATGAACGAGAGCAGCACGCTCCGGGAGGCGATCCCGTAGTCGCGCCCGGCGAGCAGCGGCAGGATCGCCCGCTCCTGGCCGACCATCGCGCCGACGAAGGCGTTGAGGAGGACGAGGAGTGAGAACTGCCGCCAGTTGGCGCGGAGTCCGAGCTGGGGGCCCGCGGGCGATGGCGCGGCGACCGGCGCGGCGTCGACGCCGCGGGCCATCACCGGTCCGGCTTGCGGGCGGTGAAGGTGGCGCTCGTCACGCCATACTTCGCCGCTTCCTTCTGGGTGGACGCCTTCCGGAAGCTGAACCGTTCGGTCGGGTGCCGCTCCACATCCACGAAGCCCACGGCTTCGAGCAGCCGGACGAATTCGCTCGCCGGCAGCGCGCCACCGATTCAGGACGCCCAGAGCTTCGGGTCGTTGCGGATGGACTCGGGGATGATGGCGTCGCTGACCACGTCGGTGAGGGAGGCGCGGCCGCCCGGCCGCAGCACCCGGAACGCCTCCATCATCACCTGCTTCTTGCGGAAGGAGAGGTTGATGACGCCGTTCGAGATCACGGCGTCGGCGCTCGCGTCGAGGACCGGCACCGCCTCGATCCGCCCCTTCCGGAATTCGACATGCGCGAGGCCATCGCGCGCCGAAAGACCGCGCGCCTTCTCGAGCATCAGCTCGTTCATGTCCACGCCGATGGCGCGGCCCCCCGGCCCGACACGCTGCGCGGCGATGAACAGGTCGAGCCCGGCCCCCGAGCCAAGGTCCACCACGGTCTCGTCCTTCGCGATCGCGGCGTGGCGGTGCGGGTTGCCCACGCCCGCGAACGAGTCCACCGCCTCCCGGGGCGCGGCATCGAGCCACGCGTCCTGATAACCGAACAGCTCCGCCGCCGGCCGGCCGCTCCAGAAGTGGTACGCCTGCTCGGGCGTCCCCGCCACGTCATTGTACATCTGGAGGACCGCGCGCTCGAGCGCCTCCTCGGTGAGTATCGGTGCGCTCGTCATGGCGCGTTCCCTTTCGATCGATCGCGGACGGGTCGTCCATGACCCGCCGCGGTTCGGCTCGTATGTCGGCGAATGCGCAGATACTAGTCGCCATTACCATAAGGTCAAATACGCATACATTATGGCATCATATGAGCCACTTATGAGTGCACGACCGCGTTCCACCGCGCTGACCCTCAAGCGACTGGAGCTTCTGGCGGCCCTCGCCGAGCACGGCTCCGTCACGGCGGCCGCCCGGGCGAGACGCATGACGCAGCCCGCCCTCTCCCAGAACCTGCGGGTGTTGGAGCGTCACTTCGGCATTCCGCTCACGATGCGGGCGGGCCGCCGGATCGTGCTGACGAACGCGGCCCGCACGATCGTGGACTATGCTCACCGCGTGCTCCGGCTGGTCGAGGAGTCGGAAGCCGTCGTGCGCGAGATGACGGGCCTCAAGCGCGGGCGCCTGGCGATCGGGGCGAGCACCACACCCGGGACCTACCTCCTTCCGCGCCTCCTCGGTGAGTTCCGTGCGCGACACCCCGGGATCGCGCTGGAGCTGCGCATCGGGGACACGCGCGAGGTGGAGGAGTGGGTGCTCCGCGGTGCGATCGACTTCGGCGTTATCGGCGAGACCGGTGAGCAGCTGGGTCTCCTGGTGACGCCGTTCCACCGCGACGAGCTGGTCCTGGTAACGCCCCCGGACCACCCGCTCGGGCGTGGGGCGCGGCCCGACGCGGAGGCGCTCGCGGCGCAGCCGCTCATCGTGCGTGAAGAGGGATCGAGCACCCGCGAAGTGCTCACCCGCGCGCTGGCGGCGCGCGGCCGGTCGCTCAACGTGCTCTTCGAGCTGGGCAGCACCGAGGCGATCCTCCAGGCGGTGATGGCCGGTCTGGGCCCATCGGTCGTATCGGAGCTGGCGGTGGCGGACCTGGCCCAGAGCCGGCGGGTCCGGGTGCGGCGCGTCGCCGGGCTCGACCTCACCCGCTATCTTGCGGTGGCCGTTCATCCAGACGCACGCCTGGCGCCCGCGGCGAGCGCGTTCATGGCGCAGTTGATCCATGGACGGGAGTCGCCGGTACCGGCGTCGTGACCTTGCCGCGACCCGTTTCGCGGCGTAGTTTGGCGCTTCTTGGGGGGTCTGAGCCCGCGTGACCGTATCCGCCCCACCGGAACTGGTTTCTCTCGATGCCATCCGCGCCGCCGCCGCGGGGCTTCGCGGCGTCGCGGTGCGCACGCCGCTCCTGCCGGTGGACGAGCTCGCCGAGCGGCTGGGCGTCGCGGTCTTCGTGAAGCCCGAGAGCCTCCAGCGGGTCGGGGCCTTCAAGCTCCGCGGGGCCTACACGCTGGTCCGCGAGCTCAAGGACGCGGGCGCGACCGGTGTCATCACGTACTCCTCGGGCAATCACGGCCAGGCGGTGGCGTACGCGGCCAAGCGGTTCGGTCTGCGCGCGGTGATCGTGATGCCGGAGACGGTGACCGCGGCCAAGCGCGCCGGCGTCGAGCGGCTCGGCGGCGAGGTCGTCCTGGCGGGGCGGACTTCGAAAGACCGCCATCAGCGCGCGATGGAGATCGCGGAGAAGGAGCGGCTCGCGGTGGTGCCGCCCTTCGATCATCCGTCGATCATCGCGGGGCAGGGCACCGTCGGGCTCGAGATCGTGGAAGACTGTCCCGACGTCGGCACGGTCGTGGTCCCCACCGGCGGCGGCGGGCTCTCGGCCGGCGTGGCGACGGCGGTGAAGGCGCTGCGGCCCGGCGCGGCCGTGATCACGGTGGAGCCCGCGGGCGCGGGCAAGCTCGCGCGGTCCAAGGCCGCGGGTGAGCGCGTCACGCTGGAGCGCACCGACTCGATCGCCGACGGGCTCATCACCCTCTCGGTGGGCGCGCTCAACTGGGCCCACCTCTCGCGGTTCGTGGATCGCGCCGAGACGGTGTCGGACGCGGCGATGCGGGACGCGGTACGCTTCGCGCTCGACCGGATGAAGCTGGTGCTCGAGCCCTCGGGCGCCGCCACCCTCGCCTGGCTGAGGGAGCAGGCGCGCGGCACGCTCAAGGGCCCCGTGGTCGCGGTCCTCTCGGGGGGCAACGTGGAATGGGAGGGCCTGCGCGGCCTGCTGGAGACCCCGCCCTCGTGACCGCGAGTCCGACGCCGAGCCTGACCCCGGTGGCGGGCGCGAAGGTGCTGGTCGCCGACGACGACCTCGCGCTCGTCAACACCCTCACCTGGATCCTGCGCGAGCACGGCTACCAGGTGGCGGCGGTGCCGGGCGGCGTGAACCTGCTCGAGCGGATGGCGGACGAGCGGCCCGACCTCGTGCTCCTCGACATCATGATGCCGGGGGTGGACGGCCTCCAGCTCCTCACGCTGATCCGTGCCGAGCCCAGGTGGAAGGACCTCCCGGTGCTCATGGTCTCCTCCATGCCGCCCGAGGACGGCACGGTGAAGTCGCTGGAGATCGGCGCGTCGGACTTCGTGGCCAAGCCGTTCCGCATGAAGGAGCTGCTGGCGCGGGTGGAATCGCACCTGAAGCGCGGCCGCGAGCTGCGCTCGGTCAAGGCCGAGATCAGCGCCGTCAAGGCGGACCTCAAGCAGAGCAGCTCCATCGTGGACATCCTCCACGAGGTCACCGACTCCCTCAAGCCCGACGAGATCTACCACATCCTCTCGCGCCGCGTCGCGCGGGCGTTAGGTATCTCGAAGTGCTCGATCGTCCTCGCCAAGCCGGGGGACATCTACGGCACCGTGGTGGCCGCCTTCGAGAACCCCATGCTGAGGAACCTCCGGGTGGAGCTGTCGCGCTATCCCGAGATCCTCAAGGCCCTCGAGACCGGACACGCCGTCATCGTCACCGACGTCAACAACGACCCGCTCTTCGAGGACGCGCGCGCCGCCTGGCTCCGCGACGGCGTCAGCGTCGAGACCCGTTCCACCGTCGCGCTCCCCTTCCGCATGCGCGAGGAGCAGAGCGGCGTCCTCTACCTCCGCTCCGTCCAGGGCGAGCCGCCTCTCACCATGGAGAACGCGGAGTTCGCCGACTCGGTCATCACCGCCGCGGTGGCCGCGCTCGAGAAGGCGCACGACTTCGCCAACGTGGTCGAGGACAAGGAACGACTCGAGCAGCTCGCAGCGACGGATGCCCTCACCGGCTGCCTCAACCGCCGCGCCCTGATCGACGTCCTGGAGCGCGAGGTGGACCGCGCCCGGCGCTACAGCCTCGTGCTCACCATCCTCATGGTGGACCTCGACCACTTCAAGTGGATCAACGACACCATGGGCCACCTGGTGGGCGACACGGTGTTGCGGCAGCTCGGCGACCTGCTGCGCCGCGAGGTGCGGTCGGTGGACGCGGTGGCCCGCTACGGCGGCGAGGAGTTCGTGATCGTCCTGCCGGAGACCGCCGTGCACGGCGCCATGATCTTCGCCGAGCGCATGCGCCAGCGGATCCAGCAGTACCCCTTCGGCGAGGGCGCGCAGCCCCTCCGCGTCACCGTCTCCATCGGCGTGGCGTCGTTCCCGGACCAGAAGGCCACCTCGCCCGAAACCTTCCTGGCCGTCGCGGACTCGGCGCTCTATCGCGCCAAGGCCGACGGCCGCAACGTGGTGCGCATGTGAGCCAGAAGCGCTGCCCCAAGTGCCGCTCCATCTACACCGGCGAAGCCAAGTTCTGCCCCAAGGACGGCTCGCCCCTCGTGGACATCGCCGAGGTGCACGCGCCGTCCACCGCGGGCTCCACCCAGATCCGCCAGGCGGTCAAGGCGCCCGTGGTGGGCGCCGATCCGGCCAAGACGCTGCGCAACCAGACGCTGGACCAGCGCTACCAGGTGCTGCGGAAGCTGGGCGAAGGCGGGATGTCGTTCGTGTACGAGGCCAAGGACATCTCGACCGGCGAGGTCGTCGCGGTCAAGATCATGACCCCCAAGCTCGCGCAGGACAAGACGGCCGCCGAGCGGCTCAGGCGTGAGGCGGGGCTCGCCATGCGCCTCGACCATCCCAACATCTGCCGCATCATGCGCCTCGGCGAGACCGGCGAGGGGCTGATCTACCTCGTCATGCCGCTTCTCAAGGGCGAGCTCCTCTCCGACAAAGAGGTGCGCGACGGCCCCATCCCGGTGGACGCCGGCGTGCCGCTGATGAAGCAGGTGTGCGACGCGCTCGACTTCGCGCACCAGCAGCAGATCGTGCACCGCGACCTCAAGCCCGAGAACATCTTCATCGTCCCCGACGCCGACGGGAAGCTCAAGGCGGTGGTCACCGACTTCGGCCTCGCCAAGGAGCGCCGCGCCGAGCCGGGGATGGCCAAGCTGACGGCCACCGGCATCATCCTCGGCACGCCGGAATTCATGAGCCCCGAGCAGATCCGCGGCAAGCCGCTCGACGGACGGTCCGACATCTATGCGTTAGGCCTGGTGGCGTACGAGATGTTCACCGGCCGGCTCCCGTTCGAGGGGAAGAGCGCGCAGGACATGATGATCGCGCGGCTCCGCGGCCAGCCCATGCCGCTCCGCAAGGCGCGCGCCGACCTCGTGTTCTCCCCGGAGTTCGAGAAGGCCCTGATGAAGGCCATCGAAGCCGAGCCGAACGACCGGTACCAGACCGCCAAGGAGCTGGGCGAGGCGCTCGAGAAGACGGCCGGCGGCGGCGCCGGCGGCCTCATCAGTAAGATCAAGGGGAAGCTGTTCTGAGGGACGGATGAGAGACAGGCGATAGGCAATAGGCAATGGGCAATGGGCAATGGGCGATTAGGTGATCAGGTGAGAAAGGGGAGTGGGGTGAGCAAGGCGAGACTCGTGGGATCGGGCAGGGGGACGGCGGCGCTGGCCGCCGTTCTCGTCATCGCGGCGGGCAGCACCCGCGCGCAGCAGCCGGCCGCCGCCCCCGCGGCGCCGGCCGTCATCGCCATCCGCGCCGGCACCCTGATCGACGGCAACGGCGGGGCGCCCGTGCGCAACGTCGTCATCGTGATCCGCGGCGACCGCATCGAGGCCGTCGGGCCTAACGTCGCGGTGCCCCAGGGCGCCCGCGTCATCGACCTCTCCCGCTCGACGGTGCTCCCCGGCTTCATCGACTCCCACGTGCATCTCGCCGGCCGCCCCATCGGCGAGGGCGACTGGGTCCACGGGTATCTCACGGATTCTCCCGCCGACGACGCCCTCTTCGGCGCCGCTGCGGCCCGCGCCACCCTCTGGGCCGGCTTCACCACCGTGCGGAACGTCGGCGCGTCCGGCTTCGCCGACGTGGCGCTGCGCAACGCCATCAACGCGGGCCGCGTCCCCGGACCGCGCATGCTCGTGTCGGGGAACGCGCTCAGTATCCCCGGCGGCCACTGCGACGACAACGGCCACGTGCCCGGAATCTTCGGCGCCGAGCCGGGGCCGCTCCAGGGCATCGCCAACGGAGCGGACCAGGTCCGGGAGGCGGTGCGCGAACAGGTGAAGTACGGCGCCGACGTCATCAAGATCTGCGCCACCGGCGGCGTCCTCTCGGTGGGCGACGAGATCGGCGCCCAGCAGTTCTCCGAGGACGAGATGCGCGTCGCCGTCGAGACGGCGCACCTCCTGGGCCGGCGGGTCGCCGCGCACGCCCACGGCACCGAAGGCATCAAGGCCGCCGTGCGCGCCGGCGTCACCAGCATCGAGCACGGCTCCCTCCTCGACGACGAGGGCGTCCGCCTCATGGTGGAGCACCGCACCTGGCTCGTCCCCACGCTGCTCGCGGGCGAGGCGGTCGGCGGGCCGGGCGCCGAGGCGCGGCTCCCCGCGTGGACCTACGCCAAGGGCCACCGCGCCTTCGAGGGGATGCAGCACGCCATCCGCATCGCCGTGGCGGGCGGCGTCCAAATCGCGTTAGGCACCGACGCCGGCGTCTATCCCCACGGAAGGAACGGCCGCGAGTTCGAGCTGCTCGTCACCATGGGCGGCATGACCCCCATGGCCGCCATCCAGGCCGGCACCATGAACGCCGCCACCCTCCTCGGCATGGAGCACGACATCGGCTCCGTCGAGGCCGGCAAGTTCGCCGACCTGGTCGCCGTCAGCGGGGACCCGCTCGCCGATATCACGGTGCTCCAGCGCCCGGTCTTCGTGATGAAGGGCGGCGAGGTCTTCCGCGCACCGTGAGGATCGCGGCTGAAGCCGCGCCTCGGCCGCTGCGGCTGAAGCCGCTTCAGCGGCAGACGCCGAGCCGCGACTTCAGTCGCGAGTACCGACGGGTTGCATGAAGCGATATCCAGCCTACGATCCACCCGAGTACGTCGCCTGGAAGCCGGACGCGGCGCTGGTCGCCGAGTTCGGCGTCACCGCGCGGAAGGACCCCGAGCGCCGCAAGGTCGTGGACGCGCTGGACCAGAACGCGCTGCTCGGTCTCTACGCCGGACTGCTGCGCACCCGGCTCCATGACATCGCGCTCAAGCGTTGGGTCCGCACCGGTGTCATCTCCAAGGCGTGGCTGGGCACGGGGGAAGAGGCTTCGACGGTCGGGCCCGTCCACGCGCTCGACCGCGCGCACGACATCGTCGCCCCCATGATCCGCAACGCGGGCGCCTGCGCCGAGATGGGGATGAAGGTCGCCGACAGCTTCCGGAGCTACCTCGGCACCGCGGATGCCCCGTCCCACGGCCGCGACGGGCACCACGGCGCGCTGAGCGCGAGGGTCCTCCCGCCCATCTCCCACGTCGGCGACATGGTGCCCGTCATCGCCGGCATCGCGCTCGCCGCGAAGATGGGCGGCGTGAAGCGTGTCGCGCTCACCTGGATCGGCGACGGCTCGACCAAGGCCGCCGCCGCCCACGAGGGCTTCAACTTCGCGGCGGTGCAGAGGGTCCCCGCCATCTTCATCGTCCAGAACAACCTCGTCGCGTTAGGCACTCGGCTGGGCCAGCACCATTTGAGCGAGCG